>NZ_KB906359.1:0-172386 GCF_000381305.1 Thioalkalivibrio sp. ALE16 | reverse complement strand
AATGTACACGCTCGCGCTCGAGTCGCTTTTGCGTGCGAACAAGGCGCGGTGACTGCCGTGCAGTCATTCTGCACAAGGGAGCCGCAACGCCGTTCCCGCGAAAAAGCGGCCGAGCCCCTGCATTGAATGGTTGGTGGGGTTGGTACCCCAGGTTCCCCGATCCTGCGTTGCGGCCCTTGCCGGTAGAACCACTACCGGCTGCGCACCGCGCCTGGTCTCGGAAAACCTGGGGTACCAACGCGAGTGTGTACATTGATCAGTGTTTCCCTATTTGAGACCGAGCTGCGCCCTGGCCTCGTCCAGCGAGACTTCCCGACCGGCCTCCAGGTCCGCCAGACCCGCGACGACGGTCCGCATGAACTCCCGCTCTTCCTCGGCCTTTTCGTAATCCGCCACCGACTGAACCACGGCAACACCCCTGCCCCGACTCGTCAGCAGCACGGGCCGGTGAACCTCGGCCACGTGTTTCATAACCCGTCCGGGATTCGCCTTCAGGTCTGTCAGGGGGACCAGATCTTCGGAAAATTTGATCATCGCAATCCGCTCCATCATAAGCCGCCGTTAGGGCGGACTATAGCACCTGTTAAAAGGGCTATGGCGAGCACCCTGCGGAGGAAGAGAACACCCATCCTCTTCGAAGTGCCACACTGTCATCCCGGCCGGAGCGAAGCGCAGAGCCGGGATCTCTGACGTCCGCTCCTGCCTTGGCGCCCGAGATCCTGGATAACCGCTTTGCGGTTTTCGGGATGACGTTGCAGGCTGGACGAAAGGACAATTCCTGGAACGATCCGGCCGGTTGCCGCAGTTTGTGCGGTGTCTGGCAGTGGCGGAATACCCGTACGGTTTACGGGACGTACGCGAAGGCGTACTCTTGGTCGAAGCCCACACACTTGCGAGGTGCGCCATGACGGGAATTACGGCTACAGAGGCGCGCAGCAACCTCTACCGGCTGATCGACGAAACGGCGGAATCCCACGAGCCGATTGTGATCACCGGCAAGCGGAACAACGCAGTCCTGCTATCCGAGTCGGACTGGTCGGCCATTCAGGAGACCCTGTACCTGCTATCGGTGCCGGGTATGCGCGAGTCGATCCGCGAGGGCATGGATACTCCGGCGGATGAATGCCACGAGGAGCTGGATTGGTGACATGGAAGTTGGTCTACACCCGACAGGCTCAAAAGGATGCGAAGAAGCTGGCTGCCAGCGGCCTTAAGCCAAAGGCACAGGAACTGCTGTCGCTGATCGCGGAAGATCCGTATCGAACGCCCCCACCTTGCGAGAAGCTGGTGGGTGATCTCTCCGGCGCGTACTCGCGGCGCATCAATATTCAGCACCGGCTTGTGTACCAGGTGCTTGAAGACGAAAGAGTGGTCAAAGTGATTCGTTTATGGAGCCACTACGAGTAACCCGGCTACACGATCCGGAAACGCGGGGCCTTCGGAGTCTACCTTTGGATTTCGCTCTTTGAAGCCCCGACCTAAGAAAGGCATAGACAGACGACACCCATCTCCTTCTCTCGCATCAGCGCTTCGGCTCGACCAGGCCCGGGTCGTCCTCGACCGGACGATTCACTCGGCTCGAAACGGCGTAATAGCGCAACATCTCCGGCTGAATGCGGCGAGTCTTTGCCCGGATGTCGTCACGCTCGGACAGTCCTGGATCGAGCCAGTCCCACCGACACTGTGCGTCAAGTATCAGCGGTTGGCGGTCATGGATATGTGCGAGTTGATCGTTGGCGGGTTCAGTGATGATCGCGCAGCAGGCGCCGCCGTCGCTTGTTGGCTCCCAGATGCCCGCCATCATCAGGATGTCCTGCGGTGCGCCCTCGGTCAGGGTGATGTAGTGCGGCTGCTTGCCCTGTTCGGTCTTGCGCCATTCGTACCAACCATCGGCCAGCACGATGCAGCGCCGGTGCGCAAACGCTGATCGAAAATACCGACTGGTGGCGACCGTCTCGGCCCGAGCGTTGATCGGTCGGGGCCCGTTCTCGACGCGCCTCGGCCGAAAGCCCCAGAACATCGGCTGGAAGGCCGCTGGCGCATCCTCGCCGGCCCGGAACGCTTCCAGATGGGTGCCGGGGGCAACGTTGTACCTGGGTACGTCGAACCCCTCGTCGACGGGGACCTGGAAGTACCGCATGGCGAGTTCGCTGGTCGCGCTATAGCGCGTCATCCGTCCGCACATGGCTTCTCTCCCTCCTGGGGTCGTGGGGGTAGCAGCATTCTCGTGTGGCCGACCTCGCGATCGCCTCCCAGTGCGGCTCCAGCATCATCACACCGGAAAATGGCCCACCGCTGCGAGTGGGTCAGGTCTTGCTATCGTCCTCCGACTGGTTCCACGGGAGACGGCCCTCGATCTCCAGGTGCAGGGCAAAGACCAGCAGTGTGCGTATGAGAATAATCAGGGCCAGCATGAGTACGTTTTCCATGGAGTACTCGATCGCTACGGTCATGATGATGTCGGCCGCGACCAGGAACTCCAGTCCGAGAATCAGCCCGCGCACGCTGCGACGGCGATAATCGACGTAGGCCTCGTGTGTGCTCATGCGGCGCATGTTCACCAGCCAAACCACTGTTGCCAGCACGAATCCACCGATGATCACGGCGATGCCGACTGCTTCGAGCCCTAGTACCAGTGCGTTGGCGATCTGAAGAAAGACATCGTTCATGTCTGCATCCTTTTCGGGTCAGCGACTTGCGGCAAGTCTACTGCCGGCGGTTGGTCGCCGCCCAATGTTGAACCGCCAGGAGTCTGTCGGGCCCGGGGAAAAACGGGGCTGAAGCGCGCCTCTTCCGTGGGGTGGTTTCGGTATGCTCGAAGGCATGTGCCCGCCCAAGGACCGCGAATCCGCACCCCTCGGCCGCGCGACCGCGACCTTCCGGTTGTATGCCGAGCTGAACGACTTCCTCGCGCCCGAACGGCGATACCAGAGCTTTGAACACGCGTTCGACGGAACCCCTTCGGTCAAGGACCGCATCGAGTCGCTGGGCGTGCCGCACACGGAGGTTGACCTGGTACTGGTCGACGGGCGGGCAGTGGATTTCGGCCACCGGCTGCGCGGCGGTGAGCGGGTGGCGGTCTACCCGGTGTTCGAGGCCTTCGATGTAGGCGACGTCTCCCGCCTGCGACCCCAGCCGCTGCGCGAACCACGCTTCATCCTCGATGTGCATCTGGGCCGGCTGGCCGGTTACCTGCGTGCGCTGGGCTTCAACTGCCTGTATGCCAACGACTTCTCCGATGAGTTCATCATCCGCACCGCGCAGGACGAGCACCGCATTATCCTCACGCGTGACACTGGCCTGCTGAAGGACGGCCGGGTGACTCACGGGCGGTACGTGCACGCTACGGACCCATTGCAACAGCTTCGCGAGGTGGTCGACCGCTTTCAGCTCGCCGGGCTGTTCGAGCCGTTCTCGCGTTGCATGCGGTGTAACGGCGAGCTCCGGTCGATCGATGGCGCTGCACTCGCCGACTCGGTCGAGCCGAGCGAGGTGCCGCCCGGGGTGCTCGAGCGCTTCGTCGCATTCGTGCGCTGCAGCGGCTGCGGCAGGGTCTACTGGCGCGGCAGCCACTACGATCGACTGCGTCAGCGCTTTCGGTCGGTCGGCATCGACATCTGACCCTGTTCGGCCCGGCATGATCTCCGAGGTCATCAAGCCCCTGAAAACGGCGATCTGCAAGATGTTCAGAAGCCAGTGCGCAGGCCCCGGATGGGGCGCGTTACACCCGGGAAACGGGGACAGATTGATTCTCTCATGCCTGACGTGACGGCGGACGGCCTGGACGCCGCCGCTCGATGCGACAGCCCATGACCTGCTCTACCCCATCCACAAAACGCCGGTTGCCGGTGAGTTGGCCGCGCTGCAGCGCCTCGCGCATCAGCGACAGCTCCTGTTCCGCGACGCCCTGCTCCACGAACCGCGCATACCGGACACATCGTTCATCGTCATCATCCCCTCAACGTGCTCGCGCGCCGCGTGGCAGCAGCAATGCGCTCCGCGAGCATCTACAGGGGCAGCGTCGTTTGTCGGCTGGCTTCCAGCTGGGTGTTCCGTGACGCCGAGGCCAGCTTGGTGACGCGCACGCCCAGCAGTCGCAGCGGTTGACCCAGGTCGATCCGGCGCAAGCAGCCACGGGACGCGGCCAGAATCGCCTGAGGGTCGTCCGTCCACGTGTCCAGCGTAAGGTCGCGAGTAACCGTGCGGAAATCGCTATAGCGCAACTTGATCCCGATCGTCCGGCCCAAGTAGCCCTTGCTACGGAGATCCCCGGCAACCCGTTCGCATAGGGCCACCAGGATGCGAGTCAGCTCGTCCCGATCCGCCCGTGGATGCAGGTCCCGCTCGAAGGTGGACTCTCGGCTGATGGATTTAGGCTCCCGCTCGGTGACTACGGGGCTGTCGTCCCGGCCATGGGCCGCCTCGTGCAGCCACCAGGCATAGGTCTCGCCAAAATGCTGGCGCAACCGATACAGATCGGCCTTCGCCAAATCGCCAATCGAAACGATCCCCAGCGCTTTAAGGCGCTCGGTCGCCTTTGGCCCTATACCGTTCACCTTCCCCACCCCCAGCGCCCAGATGCGTGTCTCGAGGTCGCCTTCGCCCAGCACCGTCATCCCCGCCGGCTTCTCCAGATCCGAGGCGATCTTGGCCAGCAGCTTGTTCGCGGCCAGGCCGATGGAACAAGACAGCCCCGTCTCGGCCTGCACCGCATCCCGAATCCCTCGCGCCGTCACTACCGGATCGCCCTTCACGTCGGTCAGATCGATGAACAGCTCGTCGATGCCGCGATCCTCGACCTTATCGGCCCGCGCCCGGACCACCTGCTTGAACTGGCGCGAATAGGCCCGATAGGCATCGAAATCCGCCGGCAACAAAACCGCATACGGCGCCAGCTGCCCCGCCTTCATCAGCCCCATCCCGGAATGCACCCCGAACGCCCGCGCCTCGTAGGTCGCCGTCGTCACCACGCCGCGCCCTCGATAATCGCCGAGCCGTTCGAACCGATACCGCCCATCTGCCCCTCGCTCCGGCACGGAGAGACGTCGCCCGCCGATCACCGCGGGCCGCCCCCGTAGCTCCGGATAGCGCAGCAGATCCACGGATGCATAAAACGCATCCATATCGAGATGAGCGATGGTTCTCACGGAATGCCAATCAGACCCGGACTCGGCTTTAAGGCACGCAGCACGCTGCGCGCCCTGAAGGGGCAGTCTAACAGCCAGCATCCCGACCACACCGATGAATTACCGCCCCATCCCACCCTACTGTGGGAGGCCAGCCTCTGGCCGAGGGGCATGGCTGGCGCTGGATCGACCAGAGGGCTGGCCTCCCACAAAAGAGAAAGAGGACACCCATCTTCTTCCTGGACGAGGCATTTCGCACCCGAAATGGGGCGATGACGCGCTCTGGCTCAGCGCGCGGGGACGCGCACGGGTCCCAGCCTAGACGAGCCCTTCGGCAACCGCTCGGGATCGCATTCCAGCGACGCAGGGGCGGTTGCGCGGCTCGCCACGCTCGCGCGGGCCGGACGACTAACCCAGCGCGTCGAGCAGCCGTGTCAGGTTGTCCCGGAACTGCTGCTGGCGCTCGGCCTCGGCCTCGCGGAACCGCGCATCCTGCTCGACCAGGGTGTTCAGGATCTGCCCGCCCGTGTCGACGGGATTGTCCAGGAACTGGAGCGCTGGCTGGCTGAAGCGTTCCTGGAGGGCCTCCACCAGTTGCTCGAGGCGCTGGGCCGCGCGGGAGTGTTCCGGCGCGTCCAGTTGCTGCGTCTGTTCGTAGGCCTGGGTCATGCGGTAGGTCTCGGTGCGCGTCATGTTCAGCTCCATCGACTGGAGCCGGTCGGTATCGAAACGCAGGTCCGGCAGCATCTCGAACGCCCGCTGGACATCGCCATGGAAGAATTCGTCCGCGAGCGAGCCGATATCGCGCACCAGCTCCTCGACGGCACGCAGTTCGTCCGGGTCCAGGTCACCCTGCACGGAGAACTGGTAGCCGCTCGCCGCGTACCGGCTGACATCCAGCCAGCCATCGGCTGCCCCGTCCTGCACCTGGACCTGGGTCTGCAGCCGCGCGTCCTGGACGCTCTGAAACCGGATCTGAACCTCCGCACCCGACTGGGTGGTGATGTTCAGTTCCAGGCTCTCGGCGCGCGAGAAGCGCTCGCTCATGGACAGGCGCGTGGTGCCAGCCAGGGTGCGCTCGGCGGGAGGCAGCCGAAAGTCTTCCAGGGCCGCGAAGGTCAGGCGTTCGGTCTCGTCCACGTCATCGGCGATGCGGCCTTCCAACAGGTTGAGACCCGACAGGATCTCCCGCGCCTCCCGAAAGCCCTGTTCCACGCCCTGGGTCGCCTGCTCCCTCAGCGCCTCCAGCTCGGCGCCCGACGCGCCGCGGGCCCGGGCATTCGCCAGACCCATCTCCACGAAGGTCGCGATCCGGTCGGCCACCTTTTCCGGGGTGAAGTCGCTGGCATCCAGACGCTTGAGGCTGCCAAGGCTTTCGCCGGGGATGGCCCGCGCCAGGTTCTGCAGGATCTGATTCTGCAGGGCGTTCAGGCTGCGGCCGGAGCCGCCGTCGGCCTGCGCAAGGCCCTGGCGCGCAAAGCCAGACCGCCCTGCGGGGCCCTTTAGGGAGATTGGGTGGAAACTGGTATCGACAGGCATGGCGGCGCACTCACACACGGGGACGGGTACGGCGTTAACGGCCGCCGGTGGAGATTCTTTAGCCTACCTTCGGGGCAAGGGAGCATCCAGTGTGGGACGGTGCCCCCTCTGCTCCGGGGGCCACTGCGTTATCCCGGCTGGGCGAATCGAGGAGCCGGGAGCTCTGCAGTTGGCCCCTGCCCCGGTGCACCAGATCCCGGATAACCACTGGGCGTTACTGGAATGACCGCCTAGTCGGAAACAGAACGGCCTGTAGGAGGCTGCTTGCAGGCGAAGCCCCTGCCCGCGTCTGGCTTTGGCAGGGGCTTCGCCTGCAAGCAGCCTCCTACGGGGCCCCGGGTCTCTCAGGGCCATCGGGGTTGGTCAGGGGGCGCGGGTGCGAGCGAAATCGGTATTGTGCGCGGGTCAAAGGGCCAGGCCTGGCCTTTTTCTCTTGGCCAATCGCTGGGCCGAGCAGCAGGATTCGCTCTTGGGGTTCGGATTATCGCGAATCGGGTGGGAGTCCGATGGACTCGCGCATCAGATCGAGCAGGCCCTCGACACTCGACGGATCCTCGGTATCGAACATGACGCCCGCGCCATGCTCATCCACCCGCATCACGATGCACTGCCAAACATAGGTCCGGCCGTCGGCGCCCTCTTCCGGGCTCACCGTCACTTTCAGTCTTGAATGCTCGGAGATACCTGAAACGGGCATCTCTACGTAAAGGCCGCTAAGGCTGACATCGCGGACCCACCCATTTGCCCGGAATGCGGGGGCACCCTGCAACGGCTGTACTTCCGCGGTCATGCGAACGCCCCTGCGTCGCCCTTCCCGAAGTTCCATCGACCACCCCCCTGCCGCGAAGCCGCAATCTCCGACATTTCCATGTGCCTCGTCCCTAACTGTCAGGGTACCGAAATGCGCACCCGCGGTCAGACGGGCCGGGTCCCGATCGTTGCGTCTCGGGACAGCTAGCTGGTATGGCCCAGGACGGACGGGGCGTCGTTTTGCGGCCGGTTCACTCGGGTCGAAACGGGGTATGCCTGCAAGGCGCTGGGCGGCAGGCGCCGGGTCATGTGACGAACCTGCTCGCAGCCCGTGATGGCGGGGTCCAGCCAATCCCAGCGGCATGTGGCGTCCAGCGCGAGGGGCTGTCGGGCGTGAATGAACGCCAGCTGCTCGGACGAGGGCTCGGTAATGATCGCGCAGCAGGCCCCACCCTCCGCGGTCGGCCCCCCCAGATGCCGGCGAGGAACAGCACGTCCTGCAGCGCGTGGTCGGTCAGGGTGATGGAATGCGGCTGCCTGCCCCGTCCGGTCAGTTGCCATTCGAACCAGCCGTCCGCCGGGATGATGCAGCGCCGATGCGCGAAGGCGCTCCGAAAGTACGGGCTGCTGGCCATCTTTTCGGCACGCGCATGGACTGGCTGCGGCCCTTCGGTGACGCCTTTCGGCCGGGCAAGCCTCAGTGCATGGTGTGAAACGTGGCCCTGGCTTGCTCGTCCGCCCGGAACGCCTCGATGTCCGTGCCTGGTGCCACGTTGTACCGCGGGGCATCAAGGTCCTGGTCAATCGGTGTCTCGAAATAGCGCCAGGCCAGTTCGCTGGTGGCCGAGTAGCGCGCAAATCGTCCACACATGTCGTCTCGCCTTACCGGGCCGTTGCGTCGATCCGCCCCTGCAGTCTTGCGATCCGTGCCTTGGCCCGGGGCCCGGATCCCAGTTGCCCGGCATACTGCAGCGCGCGTTTCCAGTCCCGGCGCTGGTGCTCGTGGTATTTGGCCAGCGCCTCCAGTGCCTCCTGGACGCCCTGCTCCGCCAGCGCCTCCCAGACGGGCACGGCCTGGTCATATCGCCCCTCGCGACGCCATTCGCGCGCAAGCCACAACCGGCCGGCTGGCGATAGCTGGTGCTGGTGTGATTCGAGCAGCCGCCGGGCAGTGTCCGCGCCCTGCAGGCGTTCCTGTAGGCGCGCGGCGCCCTCCACCGACGCCCCATGGGCCGCGGGCTGTAACAGCACGGACGCCAGCGCCGGACCCAGCAGGGTCAGGGACAGGATGTCGTCGGTGTTGTGCCGGACGACGCGCTCCAGTTCCTCGCTGCGCCCGGAGGCAAGATAGGCCTTCCAGGCCCACGGGGCCTCGGCCCCGGGCAGATCGTCCTGACGATCGAGTCCCAGCAGGCGCTCCTCGACCGTTCGCAGGCGACAGTCCGGCCAGGCGTGGCTAAACAGGCTGCGCACCGGGTGCAGGAAATCGGTGTGCGCGGCCTCCGGCGCATCCGGGCGTCGCTGCATACGACGACGATCTCGGAGCAGCGGCAGATCGAAGGTCTTGCCGTTGTAGCTGACGAGGTGGTCGCACTCGCTCAGCGCGGCGTCGACCGCTTCCAGCAGGGCACCCTCGCCCGCGAACGCCGTCATCAACCACTGACGCAGGCGGACCCGGTCATCCCGAAGGGTCGCCAGCCCGACCAGAAACGCGACCGTCCCGGCACCCCCGGCGAGGCCCGTGGTCTCGGTATCGATAAAACCCAGGCGCTGATCGGTGTTCCAGAACGGCATTGCCGGTTCGCGCGCCCGTGCCAGGGTATGCCGGCCATGGGCGTGGCGATCCGGCATCGCGCGGTCGAGCTGGATCACCTGTGGCGTCAGGAGTTCGCCATCCAAGCGCCTGGCCAGTTCTTCGGGCGGGATGGCGGATTCGGCGGCTGTACGGTTCGGCCGTGTTCGACCGGTGCCCGCCCCACCCATACGGTCGAGCCGGGCCCGGATCTCGTCCAGCACGTTGCCCTTGCCCGATGCGGCCCCGGCACTGTGAGGATCCGCCGAGGTCCGGCCAGGGGCCGGCGGTTCGCTACCGGACTGGCGGCGCAGGGTGTTCAGGCGGTCATGCAGACCCATGGGATTCCAGGCCCTCCAGGACCGTGATCGCAGCCTGTTTCGGCGAGAACCCGCGCACCTCGTCACTGGCCAGGATGGGTCCGATGCAGCCCGGACAGCCGTGGGCACAGTCGCACTGCCGGATGAGGGTCAATGCGTCGCCGATGACCCGTTGGCGCGCATCGAACAGGGGCGCGGACAGGCCGACGCCGCCCGGATAGTGGTCGTACAGAAACACGGCCGGGCGAAAGCGGCCCTCCTGTTCCGGATCGCACTCGCCGCCATCCAGCGTGCGCAACTGGCCGCGGCCGTTCGCGCCCACGGTGGCAAACCAGCGGGCATCACCATCGCCCACCGCCCGGCCCAGATCCTGCGGCTCGGACATCACCACCAGTGCGGCCACGTGGTGCATGGCGTAGGCGGCACCGAGAAAGCCATCCAGGGCCTCGTGGCGAGAGGCGAAGCGCTGTTCCAGCGCCTCGGGTGCCATCTGCCACCAGACGGCCGTGGTGTGCATCTCCTGGTCCGGCAGGTGGATGTTGCCGTAGCCGATGTTCTCGTGGGTGTAGTAGCGGATCTTCTTGTAGCCGGGAATGCGCCGGACGATGTGGACCTCGCCGCGTGCGGCCTCGCCCTGCCCCGCCGGGCTGCGTTCGAAGCCGTCGAGGATCTTCAGGCGGGTGTAGTCGATGGCGTCGGTGTAGTAGTCCGCGCGGGTGCGCGTGACGAAGGCCTTGCGCCCGGTCCAGTCCAGCCGCTCAACTTGGTAGGGCACGGCCTGGACCAGATAGATCGCCCCTTCGTACAGCGTCTCGGCCGCGCTGGAGAAATCCACCTCGGCGATGATCTGTTGCTGGCCGTCGGTCGTGTCCACGACCACGAAGTTGCCCTCGGCGACGGAGCGCAGGCTGACGCTCTGGGCGGGGTAGCTGTCCTCGGTCCAGTGCCAGGTATCCGACTCGCGGTGCAGGACGCCCTGCTCCTCCAGGTAGGCCAGCAGAGACTCCAGATCCTCGCCACCAAAGGTCTCGCCCTTGCGGAAGGGCAGCTCGAAGGCCGCGCAGCGCACGTGATCCAGCAGGATCAGAAGCTGATCCGGCGCGATGCGCGCCTGTTCCGGGGACTGACCGAGGAAGAACTCCGGGTTCCGGATGATGTACTGGTCCAGCGGATCGGAACTGGCGACCAGCACGCCCAGCGACGGGCGGTTACGCCGGCCGGCCCGGCCGAGACGCTGCCAAGTGCTGGCAATGGTCCCGGGGTACCCGGTCAGCAGGCAGACATCGAGGCTGCCGATATCCACCCCCAGCTCCAGCGCGGAGGTGGCGATGACGCAATCGACGTTGCCGCTGCGCAGCGCCTTCTCGGTCTGGCGGCGCTCGTTCGGGAGGTAACCACCCCGGTACGCCGCGACGCGCGAGGCCTTGCGCGGGTCGTTGTCGAACACGTCTTTCATGTAGCGGGTGATCACTTCGACCATCAGTCGGGTGCGCGCAAAGATGATGGTGGTGAGCTTGCCGCGCAGGGCCATGCGTGCGATTCGCGTGACCTGGGAACGGGCCGAGGCGCGGATGCCGAGGTCCGCGTTGACCACCGGCGGGTTCCACAGCAGCAGATGGCGTTCCCCGGCCGGTGCCCCGCTCTCGGTGATCGCCGTCACCGGCTCGCCGACCAGACCCGAGGCCAGTTCTTCCGGGTTGGCGATGGTCGCCGAGCTCATGATGAAAACCGGGTCCGCTCCATAGAACCGGCAGATACGGCGTAGCCGCCGCATCACGTTCGCCACGTGGGAACCGAACACGCCGCGATAGGTGTGCGTCTCGTCGATCACCACGTACTGCAGGCTCTCGAAGAACTGGGCCCACTTGGTGTGGTGCGGCAGGACGCCCTGGTGAAGCATGTCCGGGTTGGTCACGACGATGTCGCCCCGGGTACGCACCGCCTTGCGGGCATCCCCCGGGGTATCGCCGTCGAACGTGTAGGCACGGACTCCCAGGTCCCCGGCCTCATTGAGCTCCATGAGCTCCGCGACCTGGTCCTGCGATAGCGCCTTGGTCGGGAACAGGTACAACGCCTTGGCCTTGTTCTCGCGGGCTGCCTGCAGCACCGGCAGGTTGTAGCAAAGCGTCTTGCCCGAGGCGGTCGGCGTGACCACCACGGTGTGGCGGCCGGCGCGGATCTGATCCCAGGCCTCGCGCTGGTGGCTGTACAGCTGCTCCACGCCCCGCGACCGGAGGGCGCCGGCAATGGCCGGGTCCAGATCCACTGGGAGATCCGCATACTGCGCGGGCCGCGCCGGCAGGACCAGTTCACCGGTAATGCGCTTGGCGTAACGCTCCTTGATGCGCTCGACCAGGCGTCGTGCACCCGCCTCACCACCCTGGGGTTCGGCGCTCAGCTCGGGGACAGAATCTTCGTGGATGACGCACGCCGGTTCGGTCATGGCAATCTTCTCGCGGGAGCCGTACAGTGGCGATCATAGCCCGGAGAACAAACGGAGAACAATGTTCCCGGTCCAGCACGATCCAACACCAGGAGAGCGGATGCCATGGAGGCACTGACCCCGCACCAGCGTCGGGTGCTCGAGGCCCTGCAGCGCTTCGCGGCGGAGGGGCACGCCCCGAGCCTGGAAGAGCTGGCACAGGCGCTGGGGTTGCGCTCGCGCGGCTCGCTGCACAAGCACATCCGGGCGCTGGAAGCCGCGGGCTACGTCCAGCCTGCCCGGGGCCGTCATCGCGGCATCCGGCTGGCCAATGAACTGCCGGCGCTCACGGATACCCAATACCCCGCAACGGATGGGGACACGTGGACCCCGAACACCCTGCCCCTGCTGGGCCGGATCGCGGCGGGCCAGCCCATCGATGCCCTGGCGCATCCCGAGCCCGTGGAGGTACCCGCCCACCTGCGCGGGCGCGGCGAGTGCTACGTGCTCAAGGTGAAGGGCGACTCGATGCAGGATGTCGGCATCCTGGACGGAGACTGGGTGGTCATCGAGTCGCGCAGCGAAGCCCGCAACGGCGAGATCGTGGTCGCCCTGATCGATAACGGAGTCGCCACGCTGAAGCGGATCGAACAGAAGCCGGGTCGCGTCCTGCTGCATGCGGAGAACCCGGCCTACACACCCCTTTTCGTCACCCCGGACCAGCTGCGCATCCAGGGGGTGCTCGTCGGCCAGATGCGCCGTTACCGCCCGGTCTAGGTGGGATATATCGATAGGTTGTAGGGGTGGCACCCCAGATTCCCCAATCCTGCGTTGCGCCGCTTGCGGGTAGAACCACTACCCGCTGGACGACGACACTTTACGTTCGCGCCAACGAAGACCGAGGACCGCCGGTTCCTTCGGCGTTACTGCGAGCAGAGGCCGCCGTCAACAACATACGTGTTGCCAGTGCAGCCCGAAGCAGCGTCAGACAGCAGGAAAACCGCCATACCGGCACACTCCTCGTTGCTGACGTAGCGGCCCAGCGGAATGCGTGCCTCGAAGGCCTGGTGCACCTCGTCGGCGTGACCGGGCTTCGCTTGCTCCTCTATGGACTGCATCATGCGATTCGCGACCGGCCCCGGGTTGAGTGTATTCACACGGATGTTCTCCGGCCCCAGCTCAGCGGCCAGGCACTTCATCATGCCGACCACCGCATGCTTGCTGGACACGTACGGCGACAAGCCCACGGCGCCGCGCAGCCCGGCCACGCTGGAGGTGATCACGATACTCCCGCCGCTGCCACGTCGCAGCGCCGGCAAAGCGGCCTCCGCGCCCAGGCGCACGCCCTGCACGTTGACGGCGAAGACCTTCTCCCAGGCTGCATCGGAGCGGCTTTCGAATGGGCCGACCTCGCCCTCGATCCCGGCGTTGAGGAACACCCCGTCGAGACGGCCGAAGCGTTCCAGCGCGGCCGCCACCATGCGCTCGTTATCCTCACGCTGAGTGACGTCCACCGCCATCCCGATCGCCCGCTCACCCAGGGACCGGGCGATGGCTTCGACCGGTCCGGTCTCGCGGTCGGTAATCACCAGGCTGGCACCCAGCTCGTACGCCATGCGCGCAGTGCACTCGCCTATACCTCCGGCGCCACCGGTAATTGCGATCACCTTTCCTTCCAGACCCCTCATGCTGCTTCTCCTGATCACAAACGCTCCGAGAACAATCCCATTATTCGCTCGGTCCGGTCCAACACCAACCAAGAGGCCACCCACCCCTGGTCAGATCCAGCATCGCAACTGTGCCCGGCAAGCTCTCCAGCCAGTCCGGAACACCGCAAGTCTCCTGCAGAAGCCTGCTTGCAGGCGAATACCCGGCCCGCTCGGCTTTGGCCGGGGCTTGGCCTGCAGGCAGGCGCCCACCGCGCCCAGAATCCCTCAGGGCTATGGGAGAGGCATCTGGGGTACACGATCCTGCGGTGCGCCCGCCGCCGCGATCAAAACCGGCGTCGTGAGGTCCGTTAGGGAAACGCTGATCGATGTACCCACTCGCGTGGGTGCCACAGGTTTTCCGAGACCAGGCGCGACGCGCAGCGGGTAGCGGTTCTACCCGCGCGTCTTTGATGCATTCGGGGCGCAACACAGGATCGGGGAGCCGGGCAAACCAATCCCGTGGCCGAGATGGCGTGAGTCAGGTCCCCGATGCCACGACCTTGAGGGGCCCGTGGTCGTCGCAGTGGTCACCATGGGGGTGATGCAGGTGGCCATCTACCAGGTAATCGACGTGGTCCCCGTGCGGAACGGGCTCGTGGCCGCAGCCGGGACCGTGCACGTGATTCGGGTCATGACCTTGGCACTGGTGGTCCGGGGTGCAGTGATCCGGGTTCGTTTCGCTCACCTCGATGACATGCTCGTCAACATGGTCGCCATGCGGATGGTGGAGATGGCCATCATGCAGGTAATCGACGTGTCTGTTGTGCTCCACCGCGGTGTGTCCGCAGCCGGGTCCGTGTTCATGCTCGTGATTCGGATGTTCCTGGCAACTCATGACGCTCCCTCCTGCTGGACTAGGCAATTGCACCCTTTAGGGAAACACTGATCCATGTTTTAGGTGTCCGTGGCGATTTCCTCAACTCGTTGGTTGATACGACGTCACAGCAAGTTCCGTACGTTGTGCTGATCAATGACAGGGTTGGATGCCGGTAACCGGCCGATACGGCCGCGAAGAGCCGGACTCTCTGACGTCACCCCGCCTGTCCCCAAGGGCCGTTAACCACAGCGCGGATTCCGATCGGCCCGGGACACCAAACGCCTCCTGCAGGGGCCTGCTTGCAGGCGAATCCCCTGCCCGCGCCCGACTTTTGACGGGTCTTCGTCTGCAGGCAGGCGCCTACTGGGCCCAGAATCTCTCAGGGCTATGGGGCGTGATCAGGGGTACACGGGAATGCGGATCGTCCGCAGCTGCGATCAAAACCGGCGACGTGTGGTCGGAAAGAGACCTTTGTGCCGATGGCGAGCGACCCAGCCCATGACTTCTCCGAATGTGGAACGTGACCAAACCGTAGACCCGGACGAGGTGGAGCGCTACCGCGCCCTGGCCGAGATGTGGTGGCAACCGGATGGAAGACTCTGGCCCCTGCACGTGCTGAACGGCCTGCGCAGCGACTACATCCGGGACCAACTCTGTCGCTCGCTCGAGCGGAACGCGGAGGCCGAGCGCCCCCTGGCCGGCCTGCGCATGCTCGATATCGGGTGTGGCGGCGGGTTGCTGAGCGAGGCCATGGCCCGCCTGGGCGCGGATGTACTGGGCGTGGACGTCGTTGACCGCAACATTGCCGCTGCGCGGCTTCATGCCGCGGAGCAGGGCCTGGATATCGGGTACGAAGTGAACACCGCGGAGGCCCTCGCCGCGCGTGGCGAGACCTTCGATGTGATCCTGAACATGGAGGTGGTCGAACATGTGGCGGACCTGCCCGCGTTCATGGGGAGCGTCAACCGCATGCTGCGTCCCGGCGGGCACACCTTCGTGGCCACCATCAATCGCAATCCGGTCTCGTTCGTGGTGGCGATTGTCGGGGCGGAGTATCTGTTCCGCATCCTGCCCCGGGGCACTCATCAGTGGAAGCGCTTTGTGACGCCTCGGGAAACGCGGGACCTGCTGGCGCGGGACGGCCTGGAGCCTGTGGCGCAGACGGGAGTCAAGGTGAATCCGCTTTCCCGCCGGATGTGGCTGTCGAGATCGATGAGTGTCAATTACATGATCCTGGCACAGAAGTCCGAAGCCTGAAGGACAAGTCCGCCGTATGCCGCTTCCGCTGATCCATCATCCGCGCTACACGATCGAACTGCCGGATGGGCATCCATTCCCCATGGCAAAGTTCCGGGTCCTGCGGGACCGGCTGGAAACCGAGCTGGGCGACACGACAATCGACTGGCTGCAACCGGAGATCGCCCCTCGGGGGGCTCTGGCCCGCGTGCATACACCGGCCTACCTGGATGCCTTCCTGTCCGGCCAGACCAGCAAAGCCGCCCAGAGGCGCAGCGGGTTCCAGTGGTCGGAAGCGCTGGTGGAGCGCGTGCGACTGGAGACGGGCGGCACCCTGCTGACCGTGGAGGCCGCACTGAGCGACGGCCTGGCTCTGAATACCGCCGGCGGCACCCACCATGCCCACGCGGGGTTCGCGAGCGGGTACTGCCTGATCAACGATATTGCCGTCGCAGCGGCCCATGCGCGCGCTATGGGATGGGTCCAGCGTGTCCTGATCATCGACCTCGACGTCCACCAGGGCGATGGGACGGCCGCCATCTTCGCGGATACCCCCGAGGTGGTGACCTTCTCCATGCACGCGGGCAGCAATTTCCCGGCGCGCAAGACGCCCGGCGACCACGACATCGAACTCGCCCGCGGCACCGGCGATGATGCGTATCTGGCCACCCTGCGAGATGCCCTTGCGACCCTGATCGACGACGTGCGCCCGGACCTGGTGGTGTACGACGCCGGCGTCGATGTACATCAAGCGGATCGGCTGGGGCATCTGGAGCTGACCGATGCGGGCCTCGAGGCGCGTGACCGGCACGTGCTGCAGGTCTGTCGCGAGAGGGCCGCGCCCGTGGCAGCGGTGATCGGCGGGGGTTACGACCGCGACATCACGGCGCTTGCCGATCGCCATGCGATTCTCCATCGGACCGCCGCGTCCCTGTGACCGAGAAAGAGGACCGAGCAAGAGGGCACCCATCTTCCTCCCGGTGCCCACGGTCATCCCGGCCGGAGCGAAGCGGAGAGGGGGATCTCTGACGTCCGCTCCTGCCTCGGCGGCCGAGATCCCGGATAACCGCTGCGCGGTTTCCGGGATGACCACGGAAGAGGACACCCATCTTGTTCACATGCCGCCACAGCCCCCTTCTCCGGTAGGAGCCCAGCCCTCTGGGCGATGGGGCGCCGGACATGCCCGATCGGCGAGAGGGCTCGCCTCCTACAGTAGGGAGGCTTCAGCCTCGGTGACGAACAGGCGCAAGCGCTTTGGGGCGGTATCGTCGTTTCGGTGATGGCTGGCTTCTCGCGCAGCTCGCTGACGGAACCTGCGGGGATCAGGGGCTTACCTTTGGATTTCGCGGGCCGGTGCTTGTCTTTTGCCGCTGCCTCGGCCAGAGGACCGACCTGAGCTGTTGAGCGCGCACCGCGCTGTGGTAGCTGTCTCTACGAATAGTCCCATCAAGGGGCCACTTATAGCCCGTAATGGTGACACGCCCAACGCCGTGGCCTATCCGACGTCAGGATGCGTCAAGTCGGTTGTTGCGCCACCGCCGGTCCTGCGGCACCCTCGCGAGACGGTCGCCCCTGGCGGGCGCGTTTCCATCGGTATCATCCGAGCGAAGACCATGAGTGAAGCGACAATGACGGCGGTGGCCCGGCAGCGACTGCTGCTTCAGGGGCAACTGTCGACCGCCCTGGCGCGGCTGGTGGGCCCCTGCGCCGAGAGGTGGGGCGATCGTGAGGCCCTCGAGCAGCGACTCGCCGTGGCCCTGGGCGCGCTGCCGTCCTGCAAGTACCTCTATGTGCTCGATCCGCGCGCTCACCAGGTGACCGCCAACGTATCCCCGGAAGGCCCCTTGCCGGACCAGGCCGGAAGGGATCGCAGCACCCGGCCCTACATGGCCGATGCCCTGGCGGGTGCCGAATTCTCCATGTCGTCGGCCTACATCAGCCGCAATCGGCGCCGCCCTACCCTGACGGCCGTGCAACGTCTGACCGAAAGCGACGGCACACTGCTGGGATTCCTGGGGGCGGACTTCGACCTGCGGGAGCTGCCCCTGACCCGCGACCTCTATCAGCAGCCGGACCAATGGATGCAGCTGAAGGGGGATCCAGCGATCCGCGGGGGCCTGTTCAACCAGCATCGGGTGGACAGCCCGCTCGACACCCGGATCGACGAGGTACTGGATCTCCTGACCGAGCTGGTGGCCGCCCACGGCGTATTCCACGGCAAGCTGCATTTCTCCAGTTCCCGGGCCACCTTGTGGCTGCGCGACGACCCGTTCCGCTACCGCTTGCTGGACTACGAGGACCTCACGGATCCCGGGATCTGTCTCGCCTATCCCCAGCGGACCTACCCCGAGGAGGCAGTACTCTCCACGGAGCAGGTCGCAGCCGTGTTCCGTACCTTCCGCGAGCTGCGCTTCATGGACGACACGATCTACCTGCGCTCCGGCTCCCTCAATATCTTCAACGGCATGGTTGGCCTCAACTTCTCCTGTGATGGGTCCCACTACATGAGCGGGCAGGAGTTTCTGGCCAAACGCCTGGACTTCTGGCTGGGCTCCGGAGAAGAGCACGAACGCCCGTAACCCCTCGGTGCCTGGATGTCTGCCTTCGGATTGACCCCACATCGCCCCGAGCGGAGAGACGGCGAAGCGTGAGGAAGTGGGCGCCCTTCTCCTTCCACGCGCCACACCGTCATCCCGGCCGGAGCAAAGCGCAGAGCCGGGATCTCTGGCGTCCGCCCCGGCCCCGGAGCCCGAGTTCCCGAATAACCGCTGTGCGTTTCCGGAATGACCGCCTGTTCGGAACTTCGCCTGCAAGCAGGCTCCTACGGGGGTTGGTGGTCTGGATCGATGAGTGGCCGCTATATGCTGCTGGCGCGCTGGCTGGCATCCTGACCGGCGGTCGTACTGGCAGGTCTCGCCACCACCAGACAGGAGGCGCGAGCCCCGTGGGTGGCGAGTACGGTCCATTCCTCGACCACCAGCCCGGCCGCCGCCAGCTGGGCACGGAGATCCGCCTCGTAGGTCACCTGCCCGAAATCGATGGTAGTGAGCCGTCGCAGCAGCGGCTTGAACCACTCCATCCAGCGAGAGGGCCGACGCTGGATGGTCTGCGTGAACAGGAAGCGACCGTCCGGTCGTAGCTGGCCAGTGGCATGGCGCAGGGCCTGTTCTGGATCGGGCAGCAGCATGAAGCTCGCCGAGAAATACACCACGTCGTAGGGGCCGCCCGCGTGGTCGTACACGGATTCCTGACGCGCCTCGACGCAGTCGGCCAACGGTGACTCCGCCAACCGCCGCTGGGCCCGACGGACGTAGTCGCCGTCGATGTCGATCCCCGTGACACGCAATTCCTTGCGTCTGACACCCGGTGCGTTGGCCAGTAATGCCCCGGCCGTGCCGATCCCCACGTCCAGAACCCGTGCCCCGTCGGGAATCCGTTCCAGCGCCGCCGCGTACCAGCGGGCCGTCAGCCGCAGGATCAGGAAATCATAGATCGCGCTTCGCATGGTATGCCTCGAGCGGTACCGGTGACGATTGACGGAGCGAGCCCGCCCTACCGAGCCGGCCGTAACGCCCTACTCTACCGCGTACACATGCAGGACAGCCGCGCTGTTCGACGAGCACCGAAGCCGTACCCCGGAAGCCGCTCACGGATCCGGGTCCGGGAACAGGTCCATCTGATCCCGCGTACGCGCCTGCCTCGTCCGGCCCGGGGTACGCGCAGAAGGGCGGCGCCGGCTGCCATGGCGCTGGTGGATACCGGCCGTCTCCTGACGGGAAGCCCCGGTCCCGCGCACCGACTTGAAGCGTTCACGTGCCAGCCGCGCCGCGTGCTCGTGATCCACCACCGGCAGCGGATAGTCGTGGCCAATGCGGCAACCGGATTCACGCTGCAGGCCCTCTGTCATCTTCCAGGGCTGGTGAATCCAGTCGCCCGGTACTCGCGCCAGTTCCGGTACCCATTGCCGAATAAACACGCCGTCCGGATCCTGATCCAGCGATTGCTTCACCGGGTTGTAGATGCGCAGGGCGTTGATACCCGTCGTTCCCGACTGCATCTGCATCTGGCTATAGTGGATGCCGGGCTCGTAGTCCGTGAACATGCGTGCCAGATGCTGCGCGGGCCGGCGCCAGTGGAGCCAGAGGTGATATGAGGCGAACGCGACGACCATCGCGCGCATACGGAAGTTGATCCAGCCGTGATCGCGCAAGGCGCGCATGCCCGCATCGACCAGGGGGTATCCCGTGAGGCCGTCTTGCCAGGCACGAAAACGGTGCTCATCAAAGGCGTCTTCACGCAGTCCATCGCAAGCACGATGCAGGTTCTGGAACTCGATGTCCGGGGCATCTTCCAGCTTCTGCATGAAGTGGCAGTGCCAGTGCAACCGCTCCTCGAACTGGCGCAGCGACCTCTTCCATGCTGCCTGCCGGCGATCCAGGCCGCGCGGCGCGCCCACCTCCCTCTGACGTTCGCGCGAGGCCTGCAGCACGCGGCGCAACGAAACCGTGCCGTAAGCCAGATGCGGGCTCAGCCGCGAACTGGCGGTCCAGGCCCGCGCGGGGCTGCTGATACCACCGGCATAGTGCTCTGCGCGCTCGCGCAGGAACTCGCGCACAACGCGGCGCCCGGCTTGCAACCCCGGGGACTGCAGATCGATCGCGGCGTCGGCCGCAACACCCGCCGGAGCCTGCGGCAGGCGGTCGACCCCGCCGGCCACCGCGGGTCCAGCAGCCAAAGCCCCAGGTGCGCCAAAGGGGCGTTCACGCATCAAATCCTCCCACTGGGACGCCCAGCCATCGCGGTTGCGCAGCCCGCGCACGACCCCATGCTGACGATACTCGCGCCACGGGACACCGCGATCGCGCAGCAGGCGTGCGACCGCACGATCACGGTCATAGGTCCAGCGATTCCCGGTTTCCTGATGGCTGTACACGGCTGCAACCGGGATCTCGTCGAGTAGCTGCTGGAGCACCTCCACCGCAGAGCCCTCGCGCACGACGAGGGACCGACCAAGATCGGACAAGGCCTGGTCCAGTTCCAGGAGGCTGGCCCGGATGAAATCCCAATGGCGCCGGCTCGTATCCGGCAGCTCCCAGTAGCCGGGCTCCACGATGTACAGCGGCAGTATGGGTCCCGCCTGTGCGGCGTGATGGAGCGGGCCGTGATCATCGACGCGCAGATCGCGCTTGAACCATACGAGGTGAACGGGCTTGGGCATCTGTCACGGACTCCGCAAGGTGGGGCTGGGCGGGTCTGCATGGAAGCCGCCGCCCGGTCTTCCCAGTGCAGACACCCGGCCGCGCTCGGGGTTCGTGCGGGGCAAAGCGACAACCCGCTCAGGGGCGGCTCGAAGGTCCCTGTTGAACTTGCCCTCCGGAGACAGGACGAACGCTTTGTCTTGCCCCATGTAAGTAGCCCGAAGGAGCCACGCGCGATGACCAAACGGACAGTCCTGGTGACCGGCGCAACCGGCGGGGTGGCAAGCGCGCTGTTGCGATCCCTCGATCCCGCATATGACCGGGTCGCTCTTGTCTCGCGCAACGCCGAGGGGCTGGACGCCCTTCGCGGGCAGCTTCCGAATGACCTCGAGGCCTGTACGATCGCCGCGGATGTCAGCACCGCTGAAGGCGCGGATGCGGCCGTGGTCCGGGCCTCCGAACATTTCGGCGAGCCCCCCACGCGACTCGCTCACTGTGCCGGCAGCGCGCTGCTGGCCCCGTTGCACCGAACCACAGAGGCGCAGTATCGCGACTGCATGGCGGCCAACCAGGACAGCGCCTTTTACACTTTGCGCGCCTGGGTGAAGGCCCGACTCCAGACGGACGAACCCCGCGGCAGCGCCGTTCTGTTCAGCTCGGTCGTTGCTCAGATCGGCGTGTCCAATCACGAGGCGATTGCGATGGCCAAGGGTGCGATCGCCAGCCTGGTCCCGGCCGCTGCCGCGACCTACGCCGGCCACGGCATCCGGGTTAACGGGATTGCACCCGGGCTGACACGGACGGGCGCCACCGAACGGTTGTTTGCCTCCCCGCGTGCCGAGGCACAGATCGTGGCGCAGTATCCGCTGCAGCGTTACGGGCAGGCGGAAGACCTCGCGCGGGCTGTCACATGGTTGTTGTCCGACGAGGCCGGATGGGTCACCCGCCAGGTCCTGTCGGTGGACGGAGGGTTCTCCCGCGTGCGCCCAATGGTCCCGACAGGCGGCTGAAGGGTTGTGGCACGCATCGCGATCATTGGTGCCGGGATCTCCGGGCTCGCAGCCGCCCGGCGGCTGCACGATGCCGGTCATGACTGTCTCGTGCTGGAGAAGAGCCGGGGCCTCGGCGGACGCATGGCGACGCGGCGCACGGATGGCCTGAGCTTCGATCACGGGGCCCAGTATTTCACTGCTCGTGGGGCAGGCTTTCGCCGTCAGGTACAGGCCTGGCAAGCGCAGGGTGTGGTGGCGGAATGGGGAGCCGACAGGCTTGTGGGCCACCCCGACATGACGGCCCCGGCCGGTGCCCTGGCTGCACCCCTGGAGGTGCGGCGCAACTCCCGAGTCGACGGCCTTCGACGTTCAGACGAGGTTTGGTATCTACAGATCGAGCCGGTGCCTGAACATGCCGGCCTTGAGGGCCCGTTCGACGCAGTCCTGCTCGCCCTGCCCGCACCGCAGGCCGCAGAGCTGGCGGCCACCGCCGAGACGGGGTTTGCGGAGCTCGCGGGCGTTCGCTATGCCCCCTGCATTGCGTTGATGGCCGCCGTCGAAGGCCGGACCGACCTGCACGAAACGTCGCGCGAATTGTCCGGGCAACCACTGGCATGGGTTGCCCGGAACGGCACCAAACCTGGCCGAGATGCGGAATCCGAGGCCCTCGTGGCCCACGCTGGCCCCGACTGGTCCCGCGAGCACATCCAGGAAGACCCGGATCAACTGGCCCATCCGCTACTGAGCGCCCTGCGGCCCCTGCTCGGCTCCGCCCGCCTGCTCCAGCATCAGGTCCACCGGTGGCTGTACGCGCGAGTCGAGCAGGCCGCCGGCCGCCCCTGCCTCTGGGACGCCGGGCAGCGCCTGGGCGCCTGCGGGGACTGGGCCCTGGGACCGCGCGTCGAGTCGGCATTCGACAGCGGCCAGGCCCTAGCGGACGCGGTCCTCGAGAACCTTCCCGCCCCGCACAGGGGCACCCCATGACCGGCCTCGTCGACACCGACGGCGACACACCAGACGAACGCGACGCCCTTTTCCCGCCGTCACGGGCGGCCGCCCTGGAGCGGCTGTCGGATTTTGTCCCCCGCGCGGGGCGTCACTATGCGGCCCAGCGCAACCGCGACCCCGGGCCCGGTGGCCGCGACAACGTATCGCTGCTTTCGCCTTACATCCGCCATCGGGCCATTAGCGAACACGAGGTGATCGCACGGGTCCTGGCCCGGCATTCACCCGAGGCGGCCGAGAAGTTTGTCCAGGAAGTCTTCTGGCGTACCTACTGGAAGGGGTGGCTGCAGATGCGCCCCCGCGTCTGGCGGGCCTTCCTGGAAGAACGCGACAGCGATCGGGCACGCCTCGCCGAAGACGATGGCCTGCGCGAGGCCGTCGCCGCGGCCGAGGCCGGGCGCAGCGGAGTCGACGGATTCGACCAATGGGCCCGCGAACTGGTCGCAACCGGGTATCTGCACAACCATGCGCGCATGTGGTTTGCGTCGATCTGGATCTTCACTCTGAGGCTGCCGTGGACGTTGGGGGCGGACTTCTTCCTGCGCCATCTGCTCGATGCCGACCCTGCCTCCAACACCCTGGGCTGGCGCTGGGTCGCGGGCATCCAGACGCCGGGCAAGACCTACCTCGCAACGACCGACAATATTGCCCGGTTTACCGACAATCGGTTCGGTCCGCACGGTCTGGCGTCCGAAGCGCCCGCTATCCGCGACGAGAGTCCGCCTGCTGCTGGGGCCCTCCCGGGCCCGCGAACCCTGCCGCGCGGCCGGCGCGTGCTCCTCCTGTTGCATGGCGACGACTTGAGCGGTCAGGAAGTATTGCCGAAGGAGACCGACGTGGCGGCAATCGCCGTCGCCCGGCGCGGCCACCCTGACATGCCCTGGCCATTTGGGGCCGCGACTAGCCACTGGGTAGACACGCTAGCCGAGGATGCGGCGCGGCGCGCGGGCGAGAGCCTACAGCAACCCGCAACCGTTCTCCCGCAACTCCATGCGGAGACCCTCCGGTCGCAGTGTGCCGCCGCCGGCGTGACCACCATCGCCACACCGGAGGCGCCTGTCGGGCCCCTGGCCGACGCCCTGGATGTCATTGCTCACGAGCTGGGGGAAGACGGAATCGAGGTCATTCCGCTGCGCCGGATGTGGGACGACCTCGCTTGGCCCCATGCCACCCACGGATTCTTCCGGTTCAAGCGCCAGATCCCGGAACTGCTCGCCCGGAACGGCCTGTAACGCCAGGCAGTCCGATCAAGTGGGGAGCGGTCGATTCAGCAGGTAGCGCTCCTGGTCGGGGCTCTCGATCGCACCGGGGCGGGCCTTGCGCACCGTCTGAATGGCCTCGTCCGGCGTGTATCCGCGTTCAATGAGCGTAAGGGCCGCGATGGTCCCCGCGCGACCCTGCCCGCCACCACAATGAAAGGCCACGCGCTCCCCCGCCCGCAGCCACTGATGGATGCGGGGCCCGACGTCTCCCCAGCCTGTTTCCCAGGGACGGTCCGGGGCGGCCATGTCCCCGATCGGCAGGTGCACCCAGCGCATGCCGGCTGCCTGGACGCTTGCGCCCAGGTCCGGCACCCCGAGCCCCGTCAGCTCGCGGTTCTGGTTCAGGGTCACGACGGTCTCCGCGCCCCAGTCCCGCAGGGCCACAAGATCCGCCTGAACATCCCGCGGCGCGCAGACCGCTTCATTCGGGCGTTTTCCGGGGCAGCGGGTCATCCCAATGGCCCCGCCCTCGGGCAACGGAATAATGCCGATATCGAGAACGGGCGAATCGGTGCTTGGCGGGTTCACAAGGCGCTCCAGCGCGTCGGGAATGTCCCCTCAGTGTAGCGCCACTGCAGGCGGTGAGGTGCATTCCGGGACCCTCCGCGCGGGCCCGGTTTCTTGCGTGCGCCGCTGTACTGTTTTTATATACAGTATATGGAAGACACCCCGCCCCCTCAGCCCGCAAGCCCGGCGTATGCCGAATTGACGAGCGTCAGCAACTTCTCGTTCCTGCGCGGGGCCTCGCACCCGGAGGAGCTGGTGGAGCGCGCCCGGGCGCTGGGCTACTGCGCGCTGGCGCTGACCGATACCGCCTCGCTGGCCGGCGTGGTCCGCGCCCACGCGGCGGCGAAGGACTGCGGGTTGCACCTGATCCTGGGGGCGACCTTCCGGCTGACACACGGCCCCGCCCTGACCCTGCTGGTGCGTAATGCGGCGGGCTATGCCGCGCTGTGCCGTCTGATCACCCGGGCGCGCGGGGCGGCGGACAAGGGGCACTACCACCTGACGCAAGCGGACCTCGACGCCCTGCCCGCCGAGGCCCGTACCGGCTGGCACGTCCTGCTGCGCATCGAGCCCGAGATCGCGGAGCCGACGCTCGCCGAAACGGCCCGCTGGCTGGCCGGGTGGGCCGTGCCGGACCAGGCCCATCTGGCAGTCAGCCAGTTGCGCACGCCGGAGGATGCCCCGCTCGCGACCCGCGCACGGCAGCTCGCCGACACGACGGGGCTCCCGATCGTCGCCTGCGGCGATGTGCACATGCACGCTCGCGGCCGGCGTGCCCTGCAGGACGTGCTGACCGCGCTGCGCCTGCGCACCACGGTTGCCGAGGCGGCCCCGGCGCGCTTCCCCAACGGCGAGCGCTGCCTGCGCCCGCGCGACGACCTGGCCACGCTGTATCCCGCCGCCTGGCTCGCAGCCAGTGTGCGGATCGCACAGGACTGCGACTTCTCGCTGGATGCGGTCACCTACCGCTACCCGACCGATCCCCTGCCCCGGGACACGAGCCCGGCCGCCTACCTGCGCGAGGAGACCCTGAAGGGCGCGCGCGGGCGCTGGCCCGACGGCATCCCGCCGAAGGTGTCCGAGCAGATCGAGCGCGAGCTCGGGATCATTGCGCAGCTCGGCTACGAGCCCTACTTCCTGACGGTCTACGACATCGTGCGCTTTGCCCGCGGCCGCGGGATCCTGTGCCAGGGGCGCGGCTCGGCGGCGAATTCCGCCGTTTGTTATGCGCTCGGGATCACGGCGGTGGACCCCTCGCGCTCCAGCATGCTGTTCGAGCGCTTCATCTCCGCCGAGCGTGGCGAGCCGCCGGATATCGATGTCGACTTCGAGCACGAGCGCCGCGAGGAGGTGATTCAGTACATCTACCAGCGCTACGGCCGCGAGCGCGCGGCGCTGGCCTGCACGGTGATCCGCTACCGCCGGCGCAGCGCCCTGCGCGACGTCGGCCGCGCCCTGGGCATCTCGCGCGCGCGGCTGGATGCGCTGACCGCCAACCTCGCCTGGTGGGACGACGGCATCCCTGCCGAGCGCCTGCGCGAGGTCGGGCTGGACCCGGATGGTGCCCTGGCCCGACAGTGGCAGGCGCTGACCGCCGAGCTGCTGGGCTTCCCCCGCCACCTGTCGCAGCACACCGGCGGCTTCGTGATCGCCGAGGGCCGGCTGGACGAGCTGGTGCCGATCGAGAACGCGGCGATGCCGGAGCGCTCGGTGATCCAGTGGGACAAGGACGATCTCGACGCGGTGGGGCTGTTGAAGATCGACGTGCTGGCGCTGGGCATGCTCTCCTGCGTGCGCCGCGCGCTGGAGCTGATGGCCCGCCACCGGGGACGCGACTGGGGCCTGGCCGACATCCCCGCCGAGGACCCGGCGGTCTACCGCATGCTGCAGAAGGCCGACACCCTGGGCGTGTTCCAGATCGAGTCGCGCGCGCAGATGAGCATGCTGCCGCGCCTGAAGCCCGCGAACTTCTACGACCTGGTGATCGAGATCGCCATCGTGCGCCCCGGCCCGATCCAGGGCGAGATGGTGCACCCGTACCTGAAGCGCCGCGCCCACCCGGAGCGGGTGCGCTACCCGAACGAAGAGGTGAAGCGCGTGCTGGGGCGCACCCTGGGCGTGCCGATCTTCCAGGAGCAGGTGATCGAGCTGGCGATGGTCGCTGCAGGCTTCTCCGCCGGCGAGGCGGACGGGCTGCGCCGCGCGATCGGGGCCTGGCGCCGTACCGGCCAGCTCGCACGCTACCGCGAGCGCCTGATGGACGGCATGCGGCAACGCGGCTATCCGGAGAAGTTCGCCGAGCAGCTGTACAAGCAGATCCTCGGCTTTGGCGAATACGGCTTCCCCGAGTCGCACTCGGCCAGCTTTGCGCTGATCACCTATGTCTCGTCCTGGCTCAAGTGCCACGAACCGGCGATCTTTGCCTGCGCGCTGCTGAACAGCCAGCCGATGGGCTTCTACGCCCCGGCACAGATCGTCGCCGACGCGCGCCGCCACGGCGTGGAGGTGCGCCCGGTGGATGTGCGCTGCAGCGACTGGGACTGCACGGTGGAGCCGGTGGCCGGGAGCGACGCGCTGGCGCTGCGCCTGGGCCTGGGCCTGAACCGGGTTGGCGGGCTCGCGCGGGCCGTGGCCGAGCGCGTCGTCGCCGCGCGCGCCGAACGCCCGTTCGCGGACGTGCCGGACCTGGTGGCCCGCGCCGCCCTGACCCGCGCCCAGGCCAACCGCCTGGCCCGCGCCGATGCCCTGAAGGGGCTGGCCGGCAACCGCCACCAGGCGCGCTGGGCGACCGAGGCGGTGGAGGAACCCCTGCCCCTGTTTGCCGAAGCCCCGGCCGAGACGGTGCGCGAGGCCGACGTGACCCCGCTGCTGCCGCGCCCGGATGCGGTGGACGACCTGGTGCAGGACTACGCCACCCAGGGCCTGAGCCTGGGCCCGCACCCGCTGGCGCTGATGCGCCCGTTTCTGGAGCAAAGACGTTTACCCACCGCCGCCCGGCTACTGGAGCGCCCCGGGCACCCGGGCGCCCGCTATGCCGGTCTCGTGATCACCCGCCAGCGGCCGGGATCGGCCAACGGCACGGTGTTCCTGACCCTGGAGGATGAGAGCGGCACACTGAACCTGATCGTCTGGCCGAACCGGGTGGAGCGCTTTCGCGCCGAGGTCCTGCACGGCCGCCTGCTGGAGGCCCACGGGGAATGGCAGTACAGCGAGGGGGTCGGCCACCTGATCGTGCAGCGCCTGATCGACCGCAGCGCCTGGCTGGGCGAGCTGACCACCCGCTCCCGCGACTTCGGCTGATCGGCATTCGTCATCCGCATAGCGACTAAAAGACCGGGGCCTTATTCACCACGAAGCTCACGAAGGCACGAAGGAAAACCACAGAGCAGACGGAGTTCACCGAGAATTCCCGGGATGCATCGCTGAATCGATCACGCGAAACGGCCCTGGTTGGACAGGCGTGATCTCTCGGCCTGTTGTCCCTGGCCCGCGAAATACCTCAGCCAGCGCGGCCGGAAATGTGGCCGATGCGCTGGGTGAGTTTTTCCCAGGCGCCCTCCAGGGCGGCCAGCGGGTCGCGGCGGCGCAGGGCCCGGCGCGAGTGTATCCACTGGCCGGTCGGCCCGGCCGGTTCGGTATCGTGCGCGGCCTCGATGATGCCCGCGACGACGGCGAACTGGTTGTACTCCTCCAGCACGCGACGCCGGGCCTCGAGGATATGCGGCAGCCGCTGTTCGTATTCGTTGTCGCGGATCGCGCGGCGAATGCGCTCGGCCGTCCCTTCGACATCGTCGATGTCGATGGCAATGAAGCTCTCCGGCGGGAAGTAGTCCGCGGCATTCGGCGCGCCGTAGTAGAACGGCAGCGTGGCGCCGAGGAAGGCGTCCGCCAGCTTCTCGGTCCAGTGATGCGGCCCCACGTAGTTCTCCACCGCGACGTGATAGCGGTAGGCATCCAGGCATTCGGCCTTGTCGTCCAGCGGCTGTACGCCCTTGCCGAAGATCTCCAGCTCCGGCAGTTGGGCCTTCAGCGCCCAGGTGAAGTCGTAGCGCCGCCGATGCAGGGTGTGCCGCTGGCGCTTGGCCGAGCACATGGTGGCGATGTCGCGGGTCTTTTCCAGCGGCGGGTTCGCCCGCATGTCGTTGTACGGCCGTTCACCCTGACTGCCGAAGCCGTAGTACCAGATCATCCCCTGCTGGGAATGGATGCGCCGCCGGTGCTTGAGCGCCCATTCCGGGTGCGAGGTCAGTACCCGGCCGAACTGGCGCGTAAAGCGCCGGCCGTAGGACTTGATCGAGGGCGGCTCCATGGTCACCAGCAGGGTGCGCTCGGCGCCACAGGCGAGGCGTTCGCTGTAATGCCGGTTGCGCCCGGTGTTGGACGGGAATTCGTCGTACACCACCAGCCAGTCGTACTCGGTGGCCTGCGGGTCGAAGGTGAACTCGCAACGCCCCCAGCGCGCCTCGCCGTCCGGCAACTGGTGACGCCAGATCGCCTCGCGCATCGTCGACAGGAACTTGACCCGGATCCGGTCCGTCGGCGAATCGCTCACCGGTTGGCTCCGCCGTGTTCCAGGAACTCGGCATAGGCCCCGGCCAGCCCTTCGTCGAGCCCGATGCGGGCCTTCCAGCCCAGCGCCCCGAGGCGCGACACATCCAGCTGCTTGCGCGGGGTGCCATCCGGCTTCGAGCGGTCAAAGCGCAGCTCGCCCCGGAAGCCGACGACGCCGGCCACCCGCTGCGCCAGTTCGGCAATGGTCAGATCCTCGCCCGTGCCCACGTTGATGTGGCTCAGCATCGGCTCGGTGTGCTCCGCGTACGTGGTCTGGTCGAGGTTCATCACGTGCACGCAGGCCCCCGCCATGTCATCCACATGCAGGAACTCGCGGCGCGGGGTCCCGCTGCCCCAGACGGTCACGTAATCGGCGCCGGCCTGTTTCGCCTCGTGAAAGCGCCGGATCAGTCCGGGGATCACGTGGCTGTTCTCCGGGTGGTAGTTGTCGCCCGGGCCGTAGAGGTTGGTCGGCATGACCGAGCGGTAGTCCGTGCCGTACTGCCGGTTGTAGCTCTCGCACAGCTTGATGCCGGCGATCTTGGCGATGGCGTAGGGCTCGTTGGTCGGCTCCAGCGGCCCGGTCAGCAGGGCCGCCTCGGCGATCGGCTGCGGAGCCTCGCGCGGGTAGATGCAGCTGGAGCCAAGAAACAGAAGCCGCCGTACGCCGGCGCCGTGGGCGGCGTGAATCACGTTGGTCTGGATCGCCAGGTTGTCGCGGATGAACTCGGCCGGATAGGTGTTGTTGGCGTGAATCCCGCCCACCTTAGCCGCCGCCAGATAGACCTGGTCCGGGCGTTCCACGCGCATGAACGCCTCCACCGCGGCCTGATCGGTCAGATCGAGCTCGGCGTGGGTGCGGGTCAGCAGCTCCACGCCCGGCCAGTCCTCGAGCTGGCGGCAGATGGCGCTGCCCACCATCCCCCGATGCCCGGCGACGAAGACGCGCTGCGGCTTACTCATGGCGGCTCAGGGTGCGGTAGCCGTGGTCGCGCACCAGCTCGTCGCGTTCGGCGCTTCTGAGGTCTTCGCGCACCATCTCGGCCACCAGTTCCTCGAAGCGGATGCGCGGTTCCCAGCCCAGCCCGCGCCTGGCCTTGCTGGCATCCCCCAGCAGGGTCTCGACCTCGGTGGGCCGGAAATAGCGCGGGTCCACCGACACAATGCAGCGGCCCTTGTCGTCAAAGCCCTGCTCGTCCACGCCCTCGCCGCGCCATTCGATGCGCATGCCCAGCTCATGGGCCGCGGCGTCGACGAAGTCGCGTACGCTGTGCTGTTCGCCAGTGGCGATCACGTAGTCGTCCGGGGTGTCCTGCTGCAGCATCAGCCACTGCATCTCGACGTAGTCGCGGGCATGGCCCCAGTCGCGCTTTGCGTCCAGGTTGCCGAGGTACAGCCGCTCCTGCAGCCCGAGTTTGATGCGTGCGAGGGCGCGGGTGATCTTGCGGGTGACGAAGGTCTCGCCGCGCACCGGGGATTCGTGGTTGAACAGGATGCCGTTGCAGGCGTACATGCCGTAGGCCTCGCGGTAGTTGACCACAATCCAGTAGGCATACAGCTTGGCCACCGCATAGGGGCTGCGCGGGTAAAACGGGGTGGTTTCGTCCTGCGGCGTGGCCTGCACCTTGCCATAGAGCTCCGAGGTGCTCGCCTGGTAGAAGCGCGTGGTCTGCTCCATGCCGAGGATGCGGATCGCCTCCAGCAGGCGCAGGGTGCCCAGGGCATCCGAGTTGGCGGTGTATTCCGGCTCCTCGAAGGAGACCGCCACGTGCGACTGCGCGGCCAGGTTGTAGATCTCGTCCGGCTGCACCTGCTGGATGATGCGGATCAGGCAGGTGGAGTCGGTCAGATCGCCGTGGTGGAGGATGAAGCGGCGATCGCTCTCGTGCGGGTCCTGATACAGGTGGTCGATGCGATCGGTATTGAACAGCGAGGAACGACGCTTGATGCCGTGTACCTCGTAGCCCTTGTCCAGCAGGAACTCGGCCAGGTAGGCCCCGTCCTGTCCGGTGATCCCGGTGATCAATGCCACTTTGGCCATATCGACTCCCGCTGCCGGGCGGCGTGCGCCCCACGCCCCGCCCAAAACGCGGGATCATACCATTCCCGCCCCCGGCGGCACGTGCTTCAGGCGCGCCCGTAGACGTCCTCCAGGCGCACGATGTCGTCCTCGCCCAGATAACTGCCGGACTGCACCTCGATCAGCTCCAGCGGCAGCGCGCCGGGATTCTCCAGGCAGTGCACCTGCCCGATCGGGATGAAGGTCGACTCGTTCTCGGTGACCAGGTAGTTCTGTTCGCCGTTGGTGACGCGCGCGGTACCGCTGACGACCACCCAGTGTTCCGCCCGGTGGTGATGCATCTGCAGCGACAGGCGCGCGCCGGGATTCACGGTGATGCGCTTGACCTGATAGCGCGACCCGGTATCGATGGATTCATAGCAGCCCCAGGGCCGGTACACCACGGTGTGGTCCACGTGCTCGCTACGGTCGGCCGCCTGCAGGCGTTCGACGATGCGCTTGACGTCCTGCACCCGGTCGCGGTCGGCCACCAGCACGGCGTCGCGGGTGGCCACTACCGCCAGATTGCGCAGCCCGATGCCCGCGACCAGCAGACCATCGGCATCGACCACGCAGCCCTCGCTGTCTTCCAGCAGGCAGTCCCCGCGCAGGGTGTTGCCCTGCTCGTCCACGCCCCGCACCCCCGCCAGGGCCGACCACGAGCCGATGTCACTCCAGCCAGCCGCCAGCGGCGTGACGGCGGCGTGCTCGGTCCGCTCCATCACGGCATAGTCGACCGAGATATGGGGGGCCGCCGCAAACGCGTCGGGGTCCACCCGGAGGAAGTCGAGGTCTTCCCGCGCGTTTTCCAGGGCGCTCCGGCAAGCAGACACGATGACGGGTTCGAAACGTTCCAGTTCTTCCAGATACTGCGACGCCCGAAACACGAACATCCCGCTGTTCCAGAGGTAATCGCCGCGCTCGATGTACTCGCGGGCGGTGGCCGCGTCCGGCTTTTCCACGAAGCGGGCGACGCGCGCGCCATCCGCGCCCAGTGCCTCACCCTGCTGGATATAGCCATAGCCGGTCTCCGGCGCCGTGGGCACGATCCCGAAGGTCACGAGATGCCCCGCCTCGGCCAGCGCCATCGCCCGCACCACCGCGTGCCGGAAGGCCTCGGGATCGCCGATGTGGTGATCCGCCGCCAACACCAGGAGCAGCGGATCGCGCCCCTCGGACCGCGCCTGCAATGCCGCCAGCGCGATCGCCGGGGCGGTATTGCGGCCCTCGGGCTCCAGCAGGATGCGTGCCTGCTGTACGCCCGCCGCGCGCAGTTGTTCGGCCGCCAGGAAACGGTGCTCGACATTGGCCAGCACCAGCGGCGGGGCCGCGCCCAGACCGTCCAGTCGCTGGGCGGTCTGCTGCAGCAGGGTCTGTTCCCCGGTCAGGGGCAGGAACTGTTTCGGATAATGGCTGCGGGATACCGGCCACAGGCGGGTGCCCGAGCCGCCGGCCAGGATCACCGGTTGCAGTTCGATCCGGCTTTGCGTCTGTTCCATCGTCCTTAACCCCGTATCAGGCGGGAAATCTCGTCCACGCGGCGCTCCAGCAGGGCCGGGTCCGCGCGGGTCTCCACGTTCAGGCGCAGCAGCGGTTCGGTATTCGAGCTGCGCAGGTTGAACCGCCAGTCGGCGAATTCCAGGCTGACGCCGTCGGTGTGATCCTCCTCCCCGCCCTGCCCGGCGTAGGCCTGCAGCACGCGCTCGCTGGCCGCGGCGGCGTCCTCCACCTCGAAGTTCAGCTCGCCGCTGCAGGGGTAGCGGGCCATGCGCTCGGCGACCATCTCGCCCAGGGACTGTTCGCGCCGCCCCATCAGCTCGGCCACTCGCAGCCACGGCAGCATGCCGGTATCGCAGTAGTAGAAATCGCGGAAATAGTGGTGCGCGCTCATCTCGCCACCGTAGATGGCATCCTCGAGGCGCAGCCGCTCTTTCATGAAGGCATGTCCGGTCTTCGACTGGATCGGCTCGCCGCCCGCGGCGCGCACCATCTCGATGGTGTTCCAGGTCAGGCGCGGATCATGGACGATGCGCTCGCCGGCATGGCCGTCCAGGCAGGCCTCCGCGAGCAGGCCGACGATGTAGTACCCCTCGATGAAGTTCCCCTGGGCGTCGAACAGGAAACAGCGGTCGAAGTCCCCGTCCCAGGCCACGCCCAGATCCGCGCCATGAGTCCGCACCGCATTGGCGGTGGCGGCGCGGTTCTCCGGCAGTAGCGGGTTGGGGATGCCATTGGGAAAACGACCGTCCGGCTCGAAATTGACCCGGATCAGCTCGAACGGCAGATGCGGCTCCAGCGCCTCCAGCACCGGGCCCGCGCCGCCGTTGCCCGGATTGACCACGATCTTCAGGGGCGGCAGGGCCTCGCGCTGGATCGAGGCAAGCAGCCGCGCCACGTAGTCGCCCCGGTGGTCCAGATGCCGGATCTGCCCATTGGGCATGGGCCGGAAATCCCCCCGCTCGGCCCGGTGACGAATCGCCTGCAGGCCCGAGTCGCCACTGATCGGGCGCGCCTCGCTGCGCACCAGTTTCAGGCCGTTGTAGTCCAGCGGGTTGTGGCTGGCCGTAACCATGATCCCGCCACCGGCGCCGTAGTGCGCCGTTGCGAAGTAGACCTCCTCCGTGCCGCACATACCGATGTCCGCCACGTCGCTACCGCCCGCGGTCAAGCCCTCGATCAGCGCCCGCGCCAGTTCCGGGCTGGACAGGCGAATATCGTGGCCGACCACGGTTCGCCCCGGCCGAATCTCCTCGGCAAACGCACGCCCGATGGCCCTTACCACCTCCGGGTTGAGCTGATCCGGCACCCGCCCGCGTACGTCATAGGCCTTGAAACAGTCGATCTTCATTCACGTCCCTTTTCCGCATTCTTCGCGACAACGGCGCGCAAGCCCTTCCCGCGTATTCCTTCATGATACATAGCCGGAACGCCGCGCGAGGCCCTGCCAGCATCACCGGCGTCAGTAGCGTTACTTGACGTTCCGCGCGCATGCCCCCGAACATGGTGGGTTTATCAAACGAGGAAAAGCCGATGAGTGAGCCGCAAGTGAAGACCGAGGAGAAGAAACAGCATTTCGACGACATCTACGTCGCCGAGACGCCGGTACCGTTCAAGGAGCGCATCATCGACGCGCTCGACTACATCTCCGACGACTTCAACCGGCAAACCTTCGACCGGCTGATCCTCCCCTGGGCCGAGAAGCAGGCGGCCGCCGGCAAGACCCTGAACTACGTGGACCTGTGCTGCTGCTTCGGCAACACCACCATGGCCGCCATCCACAACATGGATGTCGAGGCGATCCGCGCCAACTGGGCCGACGAACAGGCCTGCAAGACCGTCGCCGCGCCGCGCCGCCTGCCGATGAAGACCACCGGGATCGATATCTCCGGCAATGCCCTGGCCTACGGCAAGAGCGCCGGGCTGTTCGACGAGACCTTCGAGGCCGATCTGAACCAGCCGGCGCCGGAGACCCAGGCCGCGATCGAAAAGGCCATGGCCGACGCCGATATCGTGATCTCCACCGCGTCGCTGGTCTACCTCGACCCGCCGGCCATCGAGAAGCTGGTGCGCTCCTTCGCCGAGACCCCGCGCGAGGGCTATATGCTCGTCAACTTCCTGAACCCCTTCGCGCTGGAAAAGGCCGACGCCACCAAGCGCCTGCTGCTGGAACACCTGGAGTTCGTGGGCAGCACCGCCAGCCGGCACCGCCGGCTGTCGCCGCTGGAACAGGAGAACTACCCGGGCGAAGACTGGGCGCTGCTGGAGATCTGGGTCCTGCGCCGCCGCGCGTAGCCCGCGGGCGCGGCCGGGGCGCGATGCCGCGCCCCGCAAATCGTCTCTGAAATTGCCCCTGAAATCGAAAGGGCCGGCCCATTCGGGTCGGCCCTTTTTGCTGGCTCGGGGTGTGTCGGGTTTGAGTGCTCGGCTCAGAGCAGCACGACGCGGTTCCGACCCGACTCCTTGGCCTGGTACATCGCCTCGTCCACCCGACGGGCCAGCGTCTTCGGCGTATCGCCCGGGCGCATCTCGCTGACACCGAAACTGGCCGTCACCGAGATCGGGCAGGGTGTTTCCATTGCGGCCACCGCCTTGCGCAGTTTTTCCGCCATCGCCGCGGCCCCGGCGCCGGGCGTCTCGGGCACCACCACCATGAACTCCTCCCCGCCCCAGCGACCGAGGGAATCCGCCTCGCGCAGGGCGCCGCGGACGGTTTCCGCGAGGCGCTTGAGCACCTCGTCCCCGGTCTCGTGGCCGTAGTCGTCGTTGAAGTCCTTGAAGCGGTCGATATCGAACATGATCAGGGACAACGGACGCCCGTAGCGTCGGCTGCGCTCCATCTCCGCCTCGAGGGTATCGCCGAGACTCAGACGATTGGCCAGACCCGTCAGCCAGTCGGTGTGCGCCAGCCGCCGGATCTCGTCTTCCATGCGCACGCGATCGGTCACGTCCTTGCCAATCGACACGTAGTGGGTTACTTCGCCGCCGGCATTGGTGACCGGGCTGATGCTCTGCTCCATGTGCATCAGGGAGCCATCCCGGCGCCGATTCACGAACTCGCCGCGAAAGGCATCCCCCCGCTTCAGCGTGTCCCACATCTCGCGATAGAAATCGGCATCCTGCTGGCCGGATTTCAGGATGCGCGGAGTCTGCCCCAGTGCCTCGTTGCGGCTGTAACCGGTCTGTTCCTCGAAGGCCGCATTCACGTAGGTGATGGTGCCCTCGGGGTCGGTAATCAGGACCGGGTCCGCGGATACCTCCAGCGCGGTGGACAGCAGCCGGATCTCGTCATCGCGGCGCCGTTCGTCCGTGATGTCCTGCTGCACCGACACGAAGTGGGTCACCCGGCGGTCGTCATCCTCCGCATACACCGGCGAGATGTGCCAGCGAACCCGGTACCAGGAACCGTCCTTGCGGTAGTTGATGGCCTCGCCATCGAAACACTCCCCGCTGGCCAGGGCACCCCGCATCCGGTCCAGCACCGCGCGCGAGGTGGCCGGTCCCTGCAGCATGCGCGGGGTCTGGCCCAGGGCCTCGTCGCGATCGTAGCCGGTCATGCGCTCGAAGCCGGCATTCACGTAGACGATCCGCGGGCCCGCATCCAGATCGGCATCGGTGATGACCACCGAGTTGTGCGACTGCTCGATGGCCGCATCCAGAAGGCGGAGTTTCTCGAACCCCTCGATGAACGACATGGGCGGCATGGCACGGCCTTCCGGAAACGAATGGGCGCGGGGATGGGCCCCGCGAAGTATACGGCCGAGGACTCGGACTCGTCCGCGAAGGCAGCGTTCAGTCCATATCGGCCATCTCGAGGATCGAGCCGACAATGTCGCTGGTGGTCACAATGCCCTCGAGCTCGTTGCCCTTGAGCACGACCAGCCGCCGGATCCCCTGGCTCACCATCAACCGCGCCACATATTTCACGTCCATCTCGGCGGGCACCGTGATCACCGGCTTGGTGCAGACATCATAGACGTTCGAGAGGTCAATATCGCCCTCCTCCGCCACGATCGTCTTCAGGATCGTGGTGTAGGTGATGATGCCGTAGGCATCGTGGGCGTGCTGCTTCTCCACCACCAGGGACTTCACGCCATGCTTGCGCATCAACTGCATGGCCTCGCGCAACGGCGCCAGGGGGGACACGGTCACCACGTTGGGTCTGAGAATCTCGCTTACCAGCATAATCGTCTCCGTCAAAGTTCTTCCTTGACCTGTTCCTGGAACTGCTCGATCTGGTTGCGCCCGATACCGGCCAGGTGGGCGAGATCCACCGTAAAGGCAATCCCGCGCGGATCATTGGCCAGATCGAGCTCCCTGGAAATGGACTTGAGCACGCCCAGGGCCACTTTCTTCTCCAGTACCCACAACAGGACCGACTGACTCCCCTCGTAGGTCATGCCGAGGAAGGTCTTGCGCGCCTCGGCCCCGATGCCGCGCGCGTCCATGATGGTTACCCCACCCGCGCCGGCCTCCTTGGCCGTGGCGATTGCCTGTTCCTCCAGGTCATCCGAGAGGACGGCCACCAGTGCGGAAAATCTCATTGCGCTACTCCTCCTGGTTACGCGTAAACCAGCGTTCGTACAGATCCACGGCGATCGCGTAGAGCATCACCGTGACGATGGGAAAGATGGACGCAAACGCGATCAGGCCAAAGCCGTCGATCAGGACGTTGCGGTCCTCCAGGTGCGTCGCGAGACCAATCCCCAGTGCCGTCACCAGCGGCACCGTCACCTCCGAGGTGGTCACGCCGCCCAGGTCGAAGGCCAGCGCCACGATCTGCTTCGGCGCGAGGATGGTCAGCACGATCACCAGCAGGTAGCCGCCCATGATGTAGTGGTGGATGGAATCGCCCGCCAGGATCCGGTGCACCCCGATAGTGATACCGATGGCCACGCCCAGCGCCACCAGGATGCGGATCACATCGCCGCGCAGGGAGCCGCGCGCCGCCTCCTCCGCCTTCTGGCCGATCGCGATCAGGGCCGGTTCCGCCATCGTGGTGGCAAAACCGATGGAGAACGCGAACAGATAAACCCACAGGAACAGCTCGTTGGTGATCAGCTGCTCGGCCATGCTCTCGCCGATCGGGAACAGTCCCAGCTTGAGCCCGACCACGAAGGCGTACAGGCCCAGCACCACCAGCACGAAACCGAAGATCACCCGCGGCAGATACGGGATGCGCTTGCGCAGCACGAAATACTGGAACACCACGATGACCGCGATGATCGGCGCCACGTCGCGCAGCATCAGCAGCAGGTCCATGCCCATCGTGGCCAGCCAGTGACCCTCGGCCCCCGGCAGATCCGTGTCCGGATCCATCGCGGCGGTCTCGGCGTTGGTCGGCGCCCCGATATCGGCGCCGGTGAACACGATGATGCCGTAGAGCTGCACGGTAATCATCGGCACCATCACCGCCAGCGCCACCAGCCCGAAACCGTCACGCAGCGGATTCCGTCCGCTGATCGAGGCGGCCAGCCCCAGGCCCAGGGCCGCCACCAGCGGCACGGTCACGATGTTCGTGGTCACCCCGCCAGAGTCGTAGGCCAGACCGACGATCTCTTCCGGGGCAAAGAAGGTGACCAGCACCACGAGCACGTAGCCGGTCAGGATGTACCAGTGCAGCGGGTGGCCCAGCACCGTGCGCAGGATCCCCAGCGCAACTACGGTCCCGACCGACAACGCGACGATCAGGCGCAGGACGAACCCCTCGATCCGCCCCTCGCTGATCAGCTCCGCCTGCTCCGCGACCGCGATCAGGGCCGGTTCCGCGATCACCGTGGCAAAGCCAAGGGTAAAGCCGAACGCCATCAGCAGCAGCAGCGAACCCCGCCGGGCCAGCGCATTCGATAGGTTCTTGCCGATGGGAAAGATGCCCATCTCCAGACCCTGCAGGAACAGCGCCACGCCAAAGACCACGATGGCCAGCCCGACCACCATGGACAGCAGGCCATCCGGCACCGTACGCAGCACCAGCGCCTGGAACACCGCCACCACGATCACGATGGGCGCGAGATTGCGCGCCGCATGACCCAGGGTGTGGAGAAAGTTCATGCGCTCCCTTCCCGGGATATGACCCCGGAATCAATTCCCCGCCTGGCGGTCGCAGGGTGTATGGAATCCCTGCAGATACCCTATCGCGCCGTGGTGGTCGGCGCCACGGGCGGCCTCGGTGCCGCGTTCGTGCAACACCTGGAACAGGACCCGAACTGCACGCAGGTAGTCGCACTCGGTCGCCACAGCGACCCGCCCGTGGATCTCCTCGACGAGGCCAGTATCGAACATGCCGCCGCCTGGCTGCGCGAGCAGGCACCGGAATGGGACCTGATCCTCGATGCCACCGGCATCCTGACCATCGACGGCCAGGGCCCGGAGAAGCGCCTGCGCGACCTCGATCCGGCCGTCATGGCCCGAGCCTTCGCCATCAACGCCATCGGCCCGGCGCTGTTGTTCAAGCACCTGGCACCGCTGCTCCCGCGCAATCGCAAGGGGGTTCTGGCCACCCTGTCGGCCCGGGTCGGCTCCATCGAGGACAATCACCTCGGCGGCTGGGTCAGCTATCGCGCCTCCAAGGCGGCACTCAACCAGATCGTGCGGACCACCGCCCTGGAACTGCGGTTCAGCCACCGTCAGGCGGTCGTGGTCGCCCTGCAGCCCGGCACCTGCGCCACCCGGCTTTCAGAGCCGTATCGGTCCCGCGCGCCGGAGGTGCTGAGCCCCGAGTACGCAACCGGCCGCCTGCTGGATGTTCTGGACCGGCTGGACGCCGAGCAGTCCGGGAGTTTCCACGACTTCGAGGGCCAGCGACTGCCGTTCTAAAAACCATCAGCGGAAATGATCTGCATCAACGAATACTGATACGCGCGGCGCGATAGTACCTCCGAACGACCATCACGCCTTCGGAGGAACCGAACATGCGACACACCCTGACCTTCCGCTCCCTGGCGCTGGCCGGCCTCCTGGCCCCTGCCGCCCTGATCCCGGCCCACGCCACCGCCGCCAACGCCGACGTCTCCGCCGGCGACTGGCTGATCCGCGGCGGCCTGACCCACGTGGCCCCCAAGTCCGACAACGGCAACCTGAATGCCAGCGGCTTGGGGCTGAGCGCAACAGCTCCGGCTGACGTCGGCTCGAACACCCGTCCGTCCGGCAACATCACCTACATGATGACGGACAACCTGGGCCTGGAGCTGCTGGTCGCGATCCCGTTCAAGCACAGCCTGAACGTCGGTGGCGTCGACATCGGCAGCACCCGCCACCTGCCGCCGACCCTGAGCCTGCAGTACCACTTCAACACCGGTACCGCGGTCCGCCCCTACGTGGGTGCCGGCATCAACTACACCTATTTCTTCGACGAAGACACCAGCGACGCGCTCGGCGCCGACATTGACCTGGACGACTCCTGGGGCGCCGCGGTGCAGGCCGGGATCGACTTCGCGGTGGACGACAACTGGTTCGTGAATGCCGAAGTGCGCTGGATCGACATCGACACCGACGTGTCGCTGGGTGACGCCCATCTCGGTACCGTCAACATCGACCCCTGGACCTTCGGCATGAACGTCGGCTACCGCTTCTGACGCATACCCTGAAGCAAGACGCCGGCCTAACCGCCGACGTCTTCCACGAGGCCGAGGACCCGCGCGATGCGGTCCTCGGCCTCTTGTGTTTCCAGACCCCGCGATTTCGGCGCACCCCAGACGGGGCCGGGCCAGGCCGGGTCCCCCTCGAAGCGCGCCACGTGGTGCAGATGCAACTGCTCCACGATGTTGCCCAGCTTGGCCACGTTCAGCGCTCGCGGGACGAAGGCCTGCTCCATCGCCCGGGCCAGGGCGCGCGATTCGCGGGCCAGCTGGGTGGCATCCTCCACCGCGAGTGCATGCAGTTCCCGCAGGTCGGGGCGCCGCGGGACCAGGATGAACCAGGGGTAGTCCCAGTGATCCATCAATCGGACGCTGGACAGCGGCCACTCCGCCACGGCCCAGGTGTCCGCGACGAGCCGCGGATCGAGTCGAAACTCAGTCGTCATTGGCCAGCTCCTGCCAGATCCCGGGTTGCGACCAGAGGCCCGTCTCCCAGTCCCCACCCGCGGTCCCCAGCAGATAGCTGTAGTGCGACCGATGCCGCAAGGCGGCCGCGGCACCACGCCGGGCCTCCGCATCCGGGCCGCTGATCACCACCAGTTGCGTGCCAGGGACCGTCCAGGCCCGGGCGCTGGTTCCCGTTTCCAGGCCCGGCTCCACGGCCGCGGGCTCCGGTGCGAGCCCGCGCGCGTCCAGCCATTCCGCCACGGCGGCATGCGTGCCCAGCAGGATCCGCGTGCCCCCCATGCCCTCCGCGACCTCGGGCACACGCCCCAGCCAGGGCGCGACCTCGGCGGCCCCGGCATCCGCGAGCGCAAACACCCTCGCCTCCGGGTCCAGGGCGCCCTGACGCAGAATCTCCGGCGACTCCCCATCGGCCAGATGCCGGAACAGCCGCCAGTCCGGATCGACGGCGATCGCCCGCGGCCGCCTGTCGGTCTCGATCGAAACCGGCCGGGACACGCCCTCCAGCTCGATCCAGTGCGTTTCGCGCCCCTCCTCGGTCTTCAGCACCAGCGGCACACGCAGGTGCCACGGATCGTCGTCATCCGCCTGGCGCAGTTGCCCCGTCGCCTGCCACCCGTCCCCGCGCGGCTCCAGCCGCAGCGCGGCCAGTTCCAGCGCCGGCGCCCCCGTGCGCTCGATCCATTGCTCGAAGAACGGGCGCAGGTCCTTGTCCGTCTCCCGGTCGAAAGCCTCGCTCACGGCCGCCCAGTCGGCCTCGCGAAAAAGCCACTCGGCATACAGCTCGCGCACGCCGGCGCGCAGGGCCTCCTCCCCGATCCGGTCCTCCAGCATCCGCCACAGCATCGCTCCGCGGTGATACCCGGCAATCCGCGCGGCGCCGGAATTCCCGCCCCGGAAGCTGCCATGTGGCCGGTCCTGCTCACTGGGCAGGGCCGCGTAGTCACGCAGCCACTGCCCGCGCTCCTCACGCCCCTCACCACGATCACGCTTGAACTGGTAATCGGCCATGAAGGTGGTCAGCCCTTCCGACCAGTTGCCGCCCGAGGCGTCCACGTACACCCCCGTCCCCCACCAGGCGTGGAGCACTTCGTGACCGAGGGAGGTATGGGGGATGAACGGCAACGGAATCACGCGCTCGCCCATCAGCGTAAAACCCGGGAAGGCCAGCCCCACCGGCCGCGGACTCGCGGCGATGGTGAAGGTGTCGTAGGGATATGGCCCGATCGCCTCGCTGAAGCGCTCGATATAGCCTGCCGCCTGCTCGCGATAGGTCGCGCCGAACTCGGCTTCCAGATGAGCCGGAAACAGCGTGCGCACCGTGACCGTTCCAACCTCCTGCTCGACCGCGTCCCAGGGTCCGGTGGCCACGGCCAGCGCGCGTGCCGCCGGGTGTTCGAAGGTTGTGCGGTACTGGTCTCCTTCGCGCTCCTCCGCCACCTGCGAGCCGGATGCGACCGCCCGATGGCCGCCGAGGCTGGTCACTTCGATGCGTACGGCATGCGGCTCCTGCTCCGGTCTTCGCGGATACCAGTCCGCCCCCGCCGGCAGATATCCGCCCTCCGGGGCCAGGAATCCGCTTCCGGGTCGCGCATCGTCCAGTGCGGGCAGACGTGCGCCGTAGCGAATCACCAGGGCACCGGCATCGGCCTCCGGCGCGCGCGCCAGCTCCAGCCAGCCATCTCCGCTACGCTCGAACTCGACGGGGTGCCCGCCCAGCGACACGGCGTCCACGGCAATCCCCGGATCGAGCCGGAAGCGCCGCAGAGTGGCCGGATCCACCTGCGCCGGGTCCGCCTCGTAGCGGCCCTCCAGCCGCGACTGGCCGGGATCCAGTTCCACCTGCACCACCACCCCGGCAACCGAGGCCGCGCCGGGGAGCGGTGCCAGAAGCAATCCTACGGCGATGATGACGCCCGCAAGCAAGCCGGTTCGCATGGTTCAGTCCCCGCGCGGGAAACGCGCTACCCGCTCCAGCTGCTCGCCCTCGCGCTCGATCTCCAGGGGCAGCCAGGTACCGGGCGCGACGGCCCGCACCACGCGCTGCAGGTCGCTCGCCGCGCGGATGGATCGGTCCCCGGCCCGCAGGACGCGATCCCCCGCCTGCAAGCCCGCGGCCTCGCCCACCGAGTCTGGCTGGACCCGCAGGATGCGAATACCCGGCTGGTCATCGGCCTCCAGGTGTACCCCAAGCAGGGCCCCCGAAAGTTCGAATCGATCGTCGCGCGGGACCCCGAATACGGCATCCGCCAGGTCCGGGTCGGTTTCCGCGCATTCCCCGGGCTCGCGCGGCAAAAGCACCGCCGTGTCGGTCACGCCCAGATCGGCGAGCTGGTGGGGTACCCCGTAGCCGTATTCCAGATGCCCCGAGCCGATGATCGCCGCCACCAGCGGAGGACGCTCGCCGCCCGCCTCGAGATGCGCGGAGATGGCACCCGCCATCATGCGGTCCCAGGCCACCTGGGTCGCGACAAAGCGCTCCGCATCCGGCCCCATCCCGGCCGGGTGGCGTTCCAGTACGGATTCCAGATACGCGCGGTACCCGTCGCTGGGCGCGGCCGGGGCGGACACGCCGTCGCGTGCCTCCTCGTCCAACGCGTCCCAGCCTTCATGGCCCAGCCGCCGGATCGACTCCCGCTCCAGGTTCAGCGCCAGCAGGGGCACGTCATGCAAACGGGCGAAGTGCAGGATGGGCCAGTACAGGTCGGGATCGAAGCCCCAGTGGGTATACCAGCCACTCGCTTCCAGGAAGGCCTCCGGGTCCAGTTCGCCCGCGACCCAGGCATCCAGGACCGGCTGTTTGGAACGCGGCAGCATCTCGAGGCCGATCACCAGGTCCGGGCGATACCCATGCAGTGCCGCCAGGGTCGCCAATTGCCAGCGATGATGATCCATTCGGTCATGGCGCTCGCCCAGCAGGACCGCATCACGCCTCGCCAGGTCGGCATACAACTCGGCCGTATCCAGCCGCTCGCCGCCCGGCGCCGACCAGACGCCAGCGGCGGCACAGTCATCACCGGCCTGGGCAACGCTCACCAGCGAAACGGCCAGCAGACCCGAAGAAACCAGCCGTTTCAGCATCCGAAAACCTGCATTCATGCATCGCTCCTCGTCCCGCCCGTTCTACCCGGCCGCTCGTGCCAGGCACGTACCTGCCAACCCTTCTGAAGACTCTGCTAGACCGCCGGCGTTCCCCCGTGGCCCCGGCTCGGTTAGCCTGCCGGGATGAATGCATCCCCGCAAAGCCCTTCCCGCATGGCCTGGCTGGACCAGGCGATAGGTGTCCTGCGCTCGCTGATCATCTATCGCCGTCCCGGCCGGCAGCGAGGCCTGCAGCGCATGTATGCCTCGTTCGTCCAGCCCGGCGACCTGGTGTTCGACATCGGGGCCCACGTCGGCGACCGCACCCTGGCCTTTGCCGCCCTGGGCGCCCGGGTCGTGGCACTGGAACCCCAGCCCCAGCTCCTGCCCTGGTTGCGGCGCGCCGTGCGCGGCCGGCCGGGTATCGCGATCCGCCGCGAGGTCGCCGGGCCGCGCGCCGGCTCCGCGCAGTTGCAGATCAGCCGGCGCCACCCCACGGTCTCCTCGGCTTCGCGCCCCTGGGTCCGATCGCTGCGCAACCACAACCGGAGCTTCCAGCACGTGCACTGGGACGACGAGATCACGGTCCCCATGGTCACCCTCGACCAGTTGATCGAGGAATACGGCACCCCCGCCTTCTGCAAGATCGATGTCGAAGGCCTGGAGGCCGAGGTCCTGCGCGGGCTCACCCACGCGGTCCCGGCCCTCTCGTTCGAATTCGTCGCCGGTGCGCTGGACGTCACCCGCGACTGCCTCCAGCAACTGGACGCGCTCGATACCTACGAGTACAACCTGATCCCCGGCGAACAACGCCGGTACCGCTTTGCCCAATGGCAGTCCGGCGCCGAAATCCTGAACTGGCTGGAGGCACACGGCGACCGCCTGGGTTCGGGCGATCTCTACGCCCGCCGCCCTGTCGCTTGACGCCACGCCCCCAGGCGGCAAGGCTGGACGCATGAGTGCCCGAGACCTCCTCTGGTGGCAGGACCGTACAAGCGCCGGGATCGCCGAACTCGCCGCGCGCGACGCCGTTGCGCTCCTGCCCCTGTCGGCGATCGAGCAACACGGCCCGCACCTCCCGCTGGACACCGACTACCGCATCGGCCTCGGTCTCCTGCAGGCGGCCTGCAAGACCCTTCCGGCAGATCTGCCGCGGGTCGTCCTTCCGCCCGTGGCCGTCGCTACCAGTCATGAACACACTGACTTCTCTGGCACGCTGACCCTGCGCCCCGAGACCGCGCTGGCCCTGCTGCGTGATCTTGGCGAGAGCGTGGCACGCAGCGGTCTTCGCCGACTGCTGATCGTGAACAGCCACGGCGGCAACACCGCGATCTGCGACCTGGCCGCGCTGGAGCTGCGCCGGGACCACAGTATGCTGGTGGTCAAGCATCACTACTTCACCCAGCCCCCGCCGTCCGAATTCGGCATCCCGGCCGAGGAACTCCGCCACGGCCTGCACGGAGGGCTGATCGAGACCGCGATGATGCGCTTCCTCGCGCCGGAGACCGTCCACATGGACGCGGCCGCGGACGCGCCGTCGCTGGGGGCCACGCTGGCCGAGACAATGGAGGTGCTGGAACCCGAGGGCCGCGCGTCCTTCGCCTGGATGGCGCAGGACCTCAACCCTTCGGGGGTGGTGGGCGATGCCCGCGCGGCGACCGCGGACCTCGGCGAACGCCTGGTGGCGCACTATGCCGGAATCCTGGCCGCCGCCATCCGGGACACGGCCCGCTTCGATCTGGCGCAACTGCGCGCCTGACCGGTCCCTCAGCCGCGCTCGGCCTCCGAGGCCAGCAGTTCCTGCAGCCAGTGACCGCCGCGGTCGGCCTTGGTGCTGAGGTAGCGCAGGTTGTGGGGATTCAGCTTGCCGTGCACCGGCTCGCGCGCCACCACGTCGATGCCGCCGGCCCGCAGCGCCTCGATCTTGCCGGGGTTGTTGGTCAGCAGACGGACGGTATCGATACCCAGGAATTCCAGCATCTCCACGGCCGCATCGTAGCGCCGCCCGTCCGCCTCGAAGCCCAGCTGGCAGTCGGAGTCGATGGTGTCCAGACCGGCCGTCTGCATGGTGTACGCGCGCAGCTTGTTGGCCAGCCCGATGCCGCGGCCTTCCTGCGCCAGGTACAGCAGCACGCCCCCACCCGACTCGTTGATGGTCTTCACACCCAGCCGCAACTGGTCGCCGCAGTCGCAGCGCAGGCTGCCGAACAGATCGCCGGTCAGGCAGGCCGAATGCAGTCGCACCGGGACCGCCTCGGGCCAGTCCCGGGGCTCGCCGATCAAAACGGCCACATGCTCCAGAATCCCGTTACCCTCGCGGAACAGCATGAAGCGCGTGACCGGAGCATCCGCGAGCGGCACGGGGGCCTCGCTGACGTAGGCCAGCTCCAGCCGCGGATGCTGGGCCACGGCCCGGGCCTCCTGCTCGTCTACATCCAGGAACATGCCATCGGCAAGCGCCGACTGTATCGCCTCGGGCACCGGTTCGGGCACCGGCGCGGCCACCACCGCCGGCAACAGGCGACCCGCCCGCACCAGTTCCAGGGCGGCGACTTCCGCCGGCAATGCCCGCGTCACCGTCGGCTGGCCGAGGGCGGCATCGGGGTGTCCGGCCTCGTTCGAGGCCTCGGGGGCACTGGCCAGAGTAAACAGCGCCTCGGGATCGGTGTCCGGGGCGAACTCGAGGGCCACGCCCTCCCAGCCTTCCTGCAGCGGCTGGGCCCAGCCCATTGCAGAGGCCCGGTGCGCAGTTAGAATCAGTCGAGGCGACGCCCCGGTCATGTGGGTCAAACGATCCAGCAGAACGGGGGTCAGACCCTCGACGGCCGCAACGAGTACACTCGACTGCGAACCACTTACCAGGACCGGATGGCCCCGGCGCAGATCAAAGATCCCGCGATCGGCGTTGTGCATCGGGTACGTCCATAGGGAGTTTTGTTTATGACCCGCCCGCAACCCGCGAATTCCCCGAAGGCGAGCCCCGGATACTCCAGACGTGTCATCAGGAACCTGCCGGATTCGGGACTGATCGGATACGCGTGCGGGAGATCGGCCCCTAGCCTACCCCAACTGGCCGGTCGCGGTCCCGTAACCCCGGAATTTGCGGCATGACGGCATATCCGGTCACCGAGGAGCAAGCCTGGCGCTGGCTGCTGGCCCAGCGGGCCGAGCCCGGCTGCTGCCCCCTGCCCGGGCCCCTGGCGCCGGGCGCCCACGAATTGCTGGATCTCTACGGCCCGATCGTCGAGGCGCCCAGCATCACCGTGGCCCAGCTCGGGCAAAGCCTGGACGGACGCATCGCCACTGCCAGCGGCCATTCGCACTACGTCACCGGCCCCGAGGATATCGAGCGCCTGCACCGCCTGCGGGCCCTGGTGGATGCCGTCATCGTCGGCGCCGGAACCGTGGTCGCGGACGACCCCCGTCTGACCGTGCGCAAGACCGAGGGCCCGAATCCGGTGCGCGTGATCCTGGACCCCGACGGCCGCATCCCCGCCGATGCCCATGTCTTCCGCCATGCCGAGGTCCGCACGCTCGTCCTCCACGCGGCCGGCTACGGCCCCTGCGGGCTTCCCGAACACGTGGAATGCCTGGAGATGCCCACCGGGGACGACGGGCGCTTCGACCCGGCACAGATCCGCGGGCGGCTGGCGGAGATGGGCCTGCACCGCCTGCTGGTCGAGGGTGGCGGGCAAACGGTTTCGCGCTTCCTGCAGGCCGACACCCTGGACCGTCTGCACCTCACCATCGCACCGATGCTGATCGGGTCCGGGCGCCCCGGCGTCACGCTGCCGGAGATCGACTCGCTGGATCAGGCCCTGCGCCCGCCCTGCCGGATCTTCCGACTGGGGGGTGACACCCTGTTCGACCTGGACCTGCGCAGCAAGCCCTGAGGCCGGCCGGCACGGCGTGGCCTCAGCTCAGGTTGTCGCGAATCGCGCGGGAGACCGCGTCCAGCTCGGCCGGCACCTTGGTCGGCTGCACCACGCTCTGCGCGATCGCGGTGTCCGGGTCCTTCAGTCCGTTGCCCGTGAGCGTGCACACGACCGTCGAGCCTTCCGGGATCTTGCCGTCGCGGATGTCGCGCAGGGCGCCGGCCAGGGATGCGGCCGAGGCCGGCTCGCAGAACACGCCCTCCTTCTCGGCCAGCAGCTTCTGCGCGGCAAGGATCTCGTCGTCCTGGCATTCATCGAACCAGCCACCCGACTCTTCGCGCACCTTCCACGCCATGTCCCAGGACTGCGGATGGCCAATGCGAATCGCGGTCGCCACGGTATCCGGGTTGTCCACCATCGCGCCGCGCATGAACGGCGCGGAGCCCGAGGCCTGGTAGCCCACCATATGCGGGCGGTTACCCACCATGCCGCCTCCGGCATATTTGCAGTGGCCCTTGCAATAGGCGCAGGCATCGGTCACGTCGTCACTGCTCTTGGCCGCCATCTCGCTGTAGCCGATCCAGTGCGCGGTGATGTTACCCGCGTTGCCCACCGGCAGGCAGTGATAGTCCGGGGCCCGACCCAGCTCCTCGACGATTTCGAAAGCGGCGGTCTTCTGGCCCTGCAGGCGATACGGATTGACCGAGTTCACCAGGGTCACCGGGGTGTTGGAGGCCACTTCCTTGACCAGGCGCATGCCGTCGTCGAAGTTGCCCTCGATCTGAATCACCGTCGCGCCATGCATCATCGCCTGGGCCAGCTTGCCCATCGCGATCTTGCCATCCGGGATCACCACGAACGCGGTGATCCCGGCGCGGGCGGCATAGGCAGCCGCCGCCGCGGAGGTGTTGCCGGTGGAGGCGCAGACGATCGCCCGCGAGCCCTCTTCCACCGCCTTGGTCACGGCCATGGTCATGCCGCGGTCCTTGAACGAACCGGTGGGGTTCAGGCCCTCGAACTTCACGTAGATCTCGACCTCCCGCGCCAGATCACGCGGGATGTTGTTCAGCCGGATCAGCGGCGTGTTGCCCTCGCCCAGCGAGATGATGCGGGTGTCGTCATGCACCGGCAGGCGGTCGCGGTAGCGTTCGATCAGTCCGGTATAGCGGTGTCCAAAGGCCATGATGTTCTCTGTCGTTGCGGTTGCAGTCCGGGCGCCGGGATCAGCGCGCCAGCCCTTCCATGCGGATACGGGTAATCGGGGTCAGCAGGTGATCCAGCGCCTCGAGCGCGGTAATCGCCTCGTTCATCGCACCCTCGCGCACCTTGTGCGTCAGCATGATGATCGTCGCCTCGCCGCGCTCCGGATCCGGTTCACGCTGCAGGATCGCCTCGATGCTGATGCCGTGCTCGCCGAGGATGCGGGTGATGTCGGCCAGCACGCCCGGACGGTCCTGCGTGCGCAGACGCAGGTAGAACGACGTCTCGACGTCCGCGAGATCCAGCACCGGCTTGTCCGACAAGGCATCCGGCTGGAAGGCCAGATGCGGCACGCGATTCTCGGGATCGGTGGTCAGGGCACGCACCACGTCGACCAGATCGGCCACCACGGCCGAGGCGGTGGCCTCCGCGCCCGCACCCGCACCGTAGTAAAGCGTCGGGCCCACGGCGTCGGCGTTGACCAGCACCGCGTTCATCACGCCGTCCACGTTGGCGATCAGTCGGCGTTCCGGGATCAGCGTGGGGTGCACCCGCAGCTCGTAGCCCTTGGGCGTGCGCCGGGCGATACCCAGGTGCTTGATGCGGTAGCCCAGCTCGGCGGCGAAACCGACATCCTCGCGGGTGATGTTGCTGATGCCTTCCACCGCAACCCGGTCGAACTGCAGCGGAATGCCAAAGGCAATGGAGGCCAGGATCGCGAGCTTGTGGGCCGCGTCGATGCCTTCCACGTCAAAGGTCGGGTCGGCCTCGGCATAGCCCAGTGCCTGGGCCTCGGCCAGCACGTCCTCGAAATCGCGACCCTTGTCGCGCATCTCGGTCAGGATGAAGTTGCCGGTGCCGTTGATGATGCCGGCCAGCCATTCGATCTGGTTGCCGGCCAGGCCCTCGCGAATCGCCTTGATAATCGGGATGCCACCGGCCACCGCGGCCTCGAAGGCGACCATCACGCCCTTTTGCTGGGCGCGCTCGAAGATCGTGTTGCCGTGCAAAGCGATCAGGGCCTTGTTCGCGGTGACCACGTGCTTGCCGGCGTCGATCGCGGCCAGCACCAGGTTCAGGGCCGGGTCGGTCCCGCCCATCAGTTCGACGACGACCTCGACCTCGGGGTCATTCACGACCGCCGCCGGATCGGTGGTCAGCCGAATCTGCGAACAGTCACATTCCCGCTCGCGGTTGACATCGCGCGCGGCGGCCGCCACGACCTGGATATCGCGACCCGCGCGGCGGGCGATCTCGGTGCCGTTGCGCGCGAGCACGTTCACCGTGCCGCAGCCCACCGTACCCAGTCCAAGAATTCCGATCTTTACCGGCGTCATAGCCTTGCTGTCCTTGACGTCAGGCGCCGTCCGGCGCCCGGTGTTGATTGCATTCGGAGCGCGGCCCGCGCGCCTCAGGCGTTCGAACCCGAGCTTTCCTCGGCCGCGTCGGCGAGGATCGAGTCGGCCCGGAACATCGCCTTGATCCCGCGCAGCGCCTGGCGGGTGCGCTGTTCGTTCTCGATCAGGCTGAAGCGCACGTGGTCATCGCCATAGTTGCCGAACCCGATGCCCGGCGAGACGGCCACCTTGGCGTCACGCAGCATCTTCTTCGCGAACTCCAGCGATCCCATCTCGCGGTACGGTTCCGGGATCGGGGCCCAGACGAACATGGTCGCCTTCGGCTTTTCCACCTGCCAGCCGAGCTTGTTGAGGCCGTCGCAGAGTACATCCCGGCGCACGCGGTACAACTCGCGGATCTCCTCGACACAGTCCTGCGGACCTTCCAGCGCCGCGATCGCGGCCACCTGGATCGGGGTAAAGGTCCCGTAATCGAGGTAGGACTTGATGCGCGCGAGGGCGGCCACCAGCGTCGGATTGCCGCACATGAAGCCCACGCGCCAGCCGGGCATGTTGTAGGTTTTGGACAGGGTGTAGAACTCCACCGCAATGTCCTTGGCACCCGGCACCTCGAAGATCGACGGCGCCTTGTAGCCATCGAAGCTGATCTCCGCATAGGCCAGGTCGTGCACGATCCAGATGCCGTGTTCCTTGCAGATCGCCACCACCCGCTCGAAGAACTCGAGATCCACGCATTGCGTGGTCGGGTTCGCCGGAAAGTTCAGGATCAGCATCTTCGGCTTCGGCCAGGAGTCCTGGATCGCCCGCTCCAGCTCGGCGAAGAAGTCGACATCCGGCGTCAGCGGCACATGGCGCACGTCGGCGCCGGCGATCACGCAGCCATACGGATGAATGGGATACGCCGGGTTCGGCACCAGGACGGCATCCCCCGGCCCCAGGGTCGCCAGTGCCAGGTGCGCCAGGCCCTCCTTGGAACCGATGGTCACGATGGCCTCGGTCTCCGGGTCCAGATCCACGTCGAACTGGGTCTTGTACCAGCGTGTGATCGCACGACGCAGGCGCGGGATGCCCTTGGACACGGAGTAGCGATGGGTATCGCCGCGCTGGGCCGCCTCGCACAGCTTGTCCACGATGTGCTGCGGCGTCGGCTGGTCGGGGTTGCCCATCCCGAAGTCGATAATGTCCTCGCCACGGGCGCGGGCCTCGGCCTTCAACTGGTTCACGATGTTGAAGACGTAGGGCGGGAGGCGCTCGATACGGGGGAAGACGTCGGTCACGGGTCTGGGTCCTGGTTGGGGCCTTGGCGGTTGTTTTCCGGGACCCTGAAGGCCCCTCCGGATGCCGCACCGGAAAGCGCGCCAAAGTATAACCCGGGCCCGGACCTGTCAACGAATCGGGGCGCCGCCGCCCTTTGGTGAGGGCGCGCATTCTTGAGTCATTCACGGCGCCGGAGTAGCGTACGCAGCATGCTGTTCTCCGAAGTCACCAGCGAAGAGTCCTACATCGTGACCGGCTACGAGACCGGTCGCGTCGGGATCAATCAGGTGGCCCACAGCCGCAGCCTGATTGTCCGCCCGCACCAGCTGCAAACCGACTGGCCGGTGCAGGCGGCGGACGAGCTGCGGGTGGATCACCTGCAAGCCGTACTGGACACCCCGCCCGAGGTGCTGCTGATCGGCACCGGCGAGCTGCAGCGGTTTCCGGACCGTGCGGTCTGGCGACACCTTCGCGCTCAGGGGCTGGGCGTGGAGATCATGGATACCGCGGCGGCCTGCCGCACCTACAACCTGATCATGGCGGAGGGCCGCGACGTCGCCGCAGCTCTGATCATCGAGGGGTAGTCGGACCACCGCCCGGGGAACCCGGGTCAGGAGTTCGGCAGGACCTCGTCGCCCTTCATCCCGCGCGATTCGAGCAGCTTGCGCAGCCGCTTGAGGGCATCCATCTGAATTTGCCGCACGCGTTCGCGGGTCACGCCGATCTCCGACCCCACCTGCTCCAGCGTCGAGCGTTCGAAACCGTGCAGCCCGAACCGACGCACCAGCACCTCGCGCTGCTTGTGATCGAGTTCCGCCAGCCAGGCCTCCACCAGATGGTGGAGGTCCTGATCCTCCAGCAGTGTAGAGGGCTCCGGGGCATTCGCATCGGCCAGGATATCGGTCAGCGAGCGGTCCCCGTCCGGGCCCGACGGCAGGTCCATCGAGGTCGAGGGCTCGGACATCGCGCGCAGCTTCTGGATCTCGGCCACCGGCTTGCCGAGGCGCTGCGCCAGCTCCTCCTCGCTCGGGTCGCGGCCGAGTTCCTGGGTCAGGTTGCGCGCGATCCGCGCATGCATGCGCAGTTCCTTGCTGACATGCACGGGAATGCGGATCGTCCGCCCCTGATTCATCAGGGCCCGCTCGATGGTCTGGCGGATCCACCAGGTCGCATAGGTGGAAAACCGGAACCCCCGCTCCGGGTCGAACTTCTCGACCGCGTGCATCAGACCGAGGTTGCCTTCCTCGATCAGATCCAGCAGTGGCAGCCCCCGGTTGAGGTAACGCCTGGCAATCTTTACCACCAGCCGCAGGTTGCACTCGATCATGCGGCGCCGACCGGCGTCATCGCCCTGACGTGCCAGCCGGGCGTACTTGCGTTCTTCATCGGGGGTCAGCAGCGGGCGGTACTCGATATCGCGCAGGTAGATCTGGATGGCATCCAGCTCGGCCGGCCGGGCATCACGCAGGGTCTTCGGCCGCACGGGGGCCTCGGTTTCCGGCTCAAGGCCAACCGTGACCTCGGGGGCCACCTGCGCCGCGTCGTCCTCGGCATCTTCAGGATCTTCGGGGGCTTGCATGGACTCGACCGGCCGGGCCAGATCTTCGGGCAGCGCCTCCCCGTCTTCGTCCTCGGCCGGGCCTTCGGTCAGGCGTTCGTCATCCAGTTCCGGGTCCACCGGCTGCCGGGTCTTGGCCATGTAGTGTCCTGCTCTTGATCGTTTCAGCGATCCGGGAGATAGCGCGTCGGGTCTACCGGCGTCCCATCCACCCGGATCTCGAAATGCAGCATCGGGCGCTCGGCCCCCGACGAGCCCAGACGCGCGATCGTGTCACCCGCCTGCACCCGGTCACCCTCCGAAACCAGCAGTTCATCGTTGTGCCCGTAGGCGCTGAGGAACCGCGCATCGTGTTTGAGGATGACCAATCGACCATACCCCACGAGACCGCCGCCTGCATAGACCACTTCGCCGGCCCGCGTCGCGCGGACGTTATCTCCACGTTCGCCGCCGATCGCCAGGCCTCGCCGCGTGCCGCTACTGGAGAAGCCGCGCAATACCTGGCCGTCCGCGGGCCATTGCCAGCCCCCCGGATCGGCAGGCGCCGAACTCGGACTGGAACTCGAACTGCTGGAGGTCGAGCTGGACGCCCCACTGCTGGAGCTGCTGCCACTCCCGGAACTGCCGGACGAGGACGATCGCGAACTCGGCGCGGACGATGCCTGAGGCGCGCTGGGCGGGGACGAGCGGGCGGCGCCCCGCAGCCGCAGGCGCTGCCCCGGGTGGATCAAATAGGGGGCATCGATCGCGTTGCGCCGCGCGAGGTCACGCCATTCGAGCCCATAGCGCTGGGCAATTCGATAAAGCGTCTCGTTGCGCTGCACGACGTGCGTATCCGGCATCGAGGCCCCGCTCCCGCTGGGGGCCCGCGCCGCGCAACCGGCCAGCGTGCCCACGATCAGGGCCAGCAGTACGATCGTCAGCACCCCCTGAACCGCGTGCAGGCGCATCGGTCAGTCCATGACCAGGTAAACCGCCATGACCGCGACCAGCAGGATCACTGCGGCCCAGCCCAGGCGTTCCATGTACGGGCGCAGGTGCTGCTCCGCGCGCGGACCGGCCCAGGCCATGAACAGCGCCACCAGAAAGAAGCGCAGCCCGCGCCCGACCAGCGAGGCGATGAAGAACGGCAGCAAGGCCATCGACAAGGCCCCGGCGGTGACGGTGAACAGCTTGTAGGGGATCGGCGAGAAACCGGCAATCAGCACCACCCATACCCCCCAGGTCGCGAACCAGGCCTCGGCCTGGCGCAACTCCTCGCCATACCCCACCTGCTGCAACCAGGGGCCGATCCACTCGAACGCCAGCCAGCCAATCAGGTAACCCAGCAGACCGCCGAGGGCAGAAAACAGTGTCGTCAGCGCGGCCAGACGCCAGGCCGAGCGCGGGCGAGCGGCCGCCATGGGCGCGAGCATCACGTCCGGCGGGACCGGAAAGAACGAGGATTCGGCGAACGAAAGCCCGGCCAGATAGCGCGGCGCATGGGGGTGACGGGACCATCCCATCACCCGGTCGTATAGGGGCTCGAAGAGCTTCATCGGCGCCACACCACCATCGGCTCAGTCACACCCACCCGGAAGGGGCGCCACCCGCGTCACTGCTCGGCCCCCGGCAGCATGGGCACGAACATCACGGCATCCAGGATGTCGCGCACGTAGGCCTCCTCCGTCCGGGTGTAGCGCACCAGTTGCTGGCGCCCGTCCGGACCCTCCACCGGCGCGACCAGTCGGCCGCCCAGCGCCAGCTGGGTAAGCAGCGCCTCCGGCACCTCCCGGGGCGCCGCGGTCAGGATGATGCCGTCGAACGGCCCCTTCTCCGGCCACCCTTCCCCACCGTCGCTATGGCGCAGGTTCACGTTGTTGATCCCCAGACGACTGAGAAGCTCGCGCGCGTTGCGGCTCAGCGCCTGGATGCGTTCCACCGAAAACACCCGATCCACGATCTGGGCCAGCACGGCGGCCTGATAGCCCGAGCCCGTCCCGATCTCCAGGACCGTGCGCGGGCGATCACCTTCCAGCAGGGCCTCGGTCATCCGCGCAACGATAAAGGGCTGGGAAATGGTCTGGCGATGACCGATCGGCAAGGCCGTGTTCTCGTAGGCACGGTGCCCCAGAGCCTCTTCCACGAACAGGTGGCGCGGGATGCTGCGCACGGCCTCCAGGACCCGTGGATCGCGAATCCCCTGCCCCTCCAGGATCCGGACCAGGCGATCGCGCGCCCGCTGCGAGGTCAGGCCCGCGCCGGCGGCATCAGGAACCATGCCCAGCCTCCGGCAGGGAATCGTCCAGCCAGCGCCCTACCGTATCGATCGCGTCAAAGCGGGTCAGGTCCACCTGGATCGGCGTGACCGAGACATACCCCTCGCGCACCGCATGGAAATCCGTACCGGGCCCGGCATCCTGTTCCGAACCGGCCGGCCCGACCCAGTAGATCGGACGCCCGCGGGGGTCCTCGTCCGCGATCATCGGCTCGGCCCGGTGGCGATGCCCCAGGCGCGTGGCCTGGACCCCGCGGATCTCGGCGCGCGGCAGGTCGGGGACATTCACGTTCAGGATCGTGGCCGCCGGCAGCGGAACGCGATTGATGCGGTCCAGCAGCTCGACCACCACGCTCGCGGCGGCGTCGTAATGGCGCAGGTCCGGCCCCACCAGCGAGACCGCGATCGCCGGGAGTCCCAGGAAGCGCCCCTCCATCGCGGCGGCGACCGTGCCCGAATAAAGCACGTCATCCCCCATGTTGGCACCGGCATTGATGCCGGAGATCACCACGTCCGGTTCCTGCTGCAAAAGGCCGGTGATCGCCAGGTGGACACAGTCGGTCGGCGTCCCGTCCACCTGCACGTCGCCCCCCTGAAGGTGACGCGTGCGCAGCGGCCGCACCAGGGTCAGACTGTTGCTGGCGCCACTGCGATCGCGGTCGGGCGCCACCACATGGACCTCGGCAATCCGGCGCAGATGCGTCGCCAGGCACTGAATGCCCGGGGCGTGAATTCCATCGTCGTTGCTAACCAGAATGCGCATGCAGGAAAGGGGCCGTTGAGAGGGCTCTTAATATACTGGAAACCGTCCGGGCCGGGCCCGTCGATCGACACGATCGCGCCCGCCCCCCGAAAAGTGCGAGTATCCTGCCATGAACTCCGGGGATGATCCCAACGATTTCGACGAATTCCTGCAGGCGGTTGGCAACGTTCGTCGACTCCACAGCGATCAGGCCGACGTGCGGCCGCCGCGACCCGCCGCCCGGGCCCGCCAGCGCGACGCCGACGAGGCCCAGGCCCACGCCGACTGGCTCAGCGATCCACTCAACGCCGCTGACCTGCAGCCCGGCGATGAACTCCGCTTCACGCGCCCGGGGATCAGCCAGCGGGTATTCCGCAAGCTGCGCGGCGGGCATTACCGCATCCAGGACGAGATCGACCTGCATGGCCTGTTCGCCGACGAGGCGCGCCGCGCCATCGGCCTGTTCCTCGACGATGCCCGCCGGGAAGGAGCCCTGTGCGTTCGCATCGTGCATGGCAAGGGACTGCGCTCGCGCCAGCAAGGCCCGGTCCTCAAGGGTCTCACCGACCACTGGCTGCGCCAGCGCGACGATGTACTCGCCTTTTGTTCCGCACGCCCGGCCGACGGTGGAACCGGGGCGGTCTACGTCCTGCTCAAACGCCCGCGCAACCCGGATTCCGCTCGCTGAGGGAGACGCTGATTTAATCGCACGTCCGCGTTGGTGCCCCCCGGTTCTTCGAGACAAAGCGTTCCGAGACAAGGCGCGTCGTGCAGCGGGTAGTGGTTCTACCCGCCCGTTTCTGATGGATTCGGGGCGCAACGCAGGATCGGGCCATATTCATTCAGAATCGGGGGACACCGACCCCACAAGCCATAGAAAGCAGGGGCTCGGCCGCCCGTTGTTATCAAAAACGGGCATGCGCACGGCGTTACGGTTCCCTTGTGCAGAATAACTGCACGGCAGTCACCGCGCCTTGTTCGCACGCAAAAGCGACTCGAGCGCGGACGTGCGATTAAATCAGCGTCTCCCTGAGACCCCATGCGAACGGGCCGTGACCGCCCCAACCAACGGCGCACTCACATACGGCCCTTGCCATATTCGCAATTCGCGATATTCACGCTTAGACTGAGTCGAGGCCTGTGAGGTGTTTTACGGAATTGGCTAGCCCGGCCGGCTATCCTTTCCGTACGCCCTTCCTTGCATTCCAACCACGATCGGTCCATGCTTTGTACAGCTCTTGTATAGGTACAGGACGCAACGGACTCTGCACTGCGAGGTATTTGCCATGAAGAACTGGAAGCTTGCCCCCCTGGCCCTCGGCCTGATCGCATTCACCGCCGGCAGCGGCTACGCCAGTGCCGACACGATGCCCCAGCTGAGCCAGGATGATCTGCAGGAACGCATCGCCGCCAATCGTGACGCCATCCAGAAGTTCGCCAGCACCCTGCAGGGCGAGCTGATGTCCGCCATGCAATCGGGCGGCCCGACCGAGGCCATCCAGGTCTGCAACGAACGCGCCCCCGAGATTGCACGTGACATCTCGGCCGAGACCGGCATTGAGATCGGTCGCACCAGCCTGAAGCTGCGTAACCAGAACAACGCCCCGGACCGCTGGGAACGCCTCACCCTGCAGGGCTTCGAGGCCCAGCACGCGGCCGGCACACCGGCCGCGGATCTCCCGCCCCGCTTCGGCGTGGTCGAGGCCGAAGACGGCGAGCCGAAGTTCCGCTTCATGGCCGCCATCCCGACCGGCGGGGCCTGCCTGACCTGCCACGGATCCGAGGTCAGCGGCGAAGTAAAGCACGCGCTGGAACGTCTTTACCCCGAAGATCAGGCAACTGGCTTCCGCGAGGGTGACGTGCGCGGCGCCTTCACCGTGACCCAGGAGATGTGAATCTTCGCGTGGCGGCGGCTAACAGCCCGTACCCCATCGAGAAAGGCCGCCTTCGGGCGGCCTTTTTTACGTCCGTGCCACGCGAAAACATCCCGGCTGGTGTCCGATTTTTGAGCACAGTGGCACCGGAACGTGCTATTTTCGTGCCATACAAGCGCGGAGGTTGCGCCCGGTAAAGGGCCCTGGCGCGCTCGACTCGCAGACCAGATCGCTACACGTTTATGACCCGAACGATAGACACCGAACTCCTCGCCCTCGCCGTGGACGCCTCCAACGACGGCATCGTCATCGCCGAGCGCGAGGGCGACGACAACATCCTGATCTATGTGAATCGGGCCTTCGAAGAACTCACCGGCTACCGCTCCGAAGAGATCCTCTACCGTGACTGCCGGTTCCTCCAGGGCAGCGACACCGATCAGGAGGTGCGCCAGGAGATCCGCTCGGCCATCGAGGAAAACCGCCCCTGCCGCGTGACCCTGCGCAATTACCGCAAGGACGGCAGCCTGTTCTGGAACGAACTGTCGCTGACCCCGGTATTCAACGACGAGGACCGGCTCACGTACTACATCGGCATCCAGAAGGACATCACCGACCGCGTGGAGGCCGAACAGCGCGCCGAACGCGCCGAAAGCAAGCTCAAGAACTCCGCCTGAGCCCGCCCCGGTCAGCCCGACCGGTCCGCGTCCCGCGCGTTGCCAATCGCGTCCAGGACCCCCGTCGCATATTCCCCGGCCCCCAGTTCCAGCGACAACCACAGGTCGTCGCCCTCCCAGCGCCATGCAACGGCCCGCGGTACCATGCGCAGTGATCGGCGGGCGGCCCGGACACCCTCCTGCTCCAGTCCTTCCGCCAATACCGGTTCTTCTGCAGCGATGGCCGCCTCCAGCGCCGCCACCTCGCCCGCCGTCTGCATGGCGCCACGGCCCCACAGGGGCCCGGTCGGATGGATGTCAAGGCGGGCGGCACGGGCCTCCAGCTCGGCATCCACCTCCGGTACCGCGAACACGCTGCCGGAGCCTTCCAGATTGGCCACGTCCCCCGGCAACACCCGATCCCAGTCGCCACGGCGCACGCGGGCCGCGAGTACCGCGTTGAAGATCGCCGAGCGCGCGGCGGAGAGCAGGAGACTGCGCTGATTGCGGCTGCGCGGCGCCCGCCCGCCACCCAGCCAGACGCGCGCCCGCTCCAGATTATCGCGACCAAAACGCTGCGCGCCGAAGTAGTTCGGGATGCCCCCGTCACGCACCGCCGCCAGGATCGATTCCGCCGCCGCCCGGTCACCCTGCACGGCACCCAGCCGGATCTCGAAGCGGTTGCCGGCCAGGTGGCCGGTGCGCAGCTTGCGCGCGTGGCGCACCACGCGCAGCACCCGCATCCAGCTGCCCGTCGCCTCGGCCTCCTGTGGGCTATTCCAGGCCTCGGCCCGGCCGGCCCAGTCGGGCTCGGACTCGGGCGGGCACTGCACGCTGAACCACTGGCGGGTAACGGCCTGACGGTCCTTGCGCCCGGCGTAGCTCACCCGGCCGCGTCCCGCACCTGACTCGCGTCCCAGCCACACGGCCACGTCCTCCGAGTTCAGCAGGCGCTTCTCGATCTCCAGCCAGACATGCTCGCCTTGCCCCTCGGGCGTCGTGGCGGGTACCTCCTCGACCCGAAAGTTCTCCGGCTCCGCCTTGATCGTGGCGACCAGCGGTGGCAACCACGGGTAGGGAGTGGTGTCGTTTTCGGTTTCCCGGCTCATCGCGGCGTGGCCGGGCGGGCGACATCGTTGCGGATATACTCCGGCTGCGCATACTCGGGGGCCACGGCCTCGCCGCGCTCCCAGGCGTCCACTGCCAGCAGGGCGATCTCGCGGGCATCCGGCAGCGCGTCGGGATCCACGGCGGCCATGGCCAGCCCGTGCGCGGCCGCCAGTTCGGGGAAGGCGGCGAACGCGGATCCCAGACCGAAACGCTCGCCCTCGGGCCAGGCAGGCGCCAGGCTTGCAGGCGCCCCGACCTGTTCCGCCGCCGTCTCCACGCGGTCCCCCCGGACCGGACAAAGGCTCCAGTAGATCTCGCCCATGCGCGCGTCCAGTGCCGCCAGTACGCCTGCCGGCCGTCGGCCCTCCCGCAGGGCCTGCTGCGCCAGGGCCTGCAGCGTGGAGACCGGCACCACGGGGCGATCCAGCGCGAAGGCCATCCCCTGTGCCACGCCTAGGCCGAGGCGGACGCCCGTAAAGGCCCCCGGCCCGCGTCCGACCGCCACACCATCCAGGCTGGCACGCGGGATATCTGCCTCGCGCAGCAGCTGTTCCACCTGCCCCAGGATCAATTCCCCGTGGCGCCGCGCCGCGCGCTCGGCAACGCCAAGGATCTCGCCATCGAGATACAGGGCGGCCGAACACTGTTCAGTTGCGGTTTCGAGCGCAATCAGGCGCATGTATTCGTCTCCCGGGCCTGCTCCAGAAAGCGCAGCGCGGCCGCCGGTTCCCGGGTGCGATGGAACGGCGGCAGGCTGGCGAGAAAACGCCGACCGTAGGATTTTCCGGTCAGGCGCGGATCGCACAGGGCCAGGATGCCGGCATCATCAGCATCCCGGATCAACCGCCCCGCGCCCTGCTTCAGGGCCAGCACGGCCTGCGGCAGGGTGAACTCCATGAACGGCGACCGACCTTCGGCCTCCAGCGCGGACGCGCGCGCCTGCAGGACGGGATCGTTGGGCGCGGCGAACGGCAGGCGATCGATGATCACGATCGACAGTGCCTCGCCGCGGATATCCACTCCTTCCCAGAAGCTGTGGGCCCCCAGCAGCCAGGCCGTCCCCGACTCGCGAAACCGCGCCAGCAAATCGCCCCGCGGCTGTTCGCCCTGGACCAGCAGCTCGCGATCGCGGGGCAGTTCGGCGCGCAGGATAGCGGCCGCCTCCTGCAAGGCCCGGTGACTGGTAAACAGGAAGAACCCGCCCCCCGGGTTGTCCCGCAACAGCGGCCACGCCCAGGCAATGCAGGCCCGGGTATATCCTGGATCGTTGGGATTGGGCAGCGGTGGCTGCGGATGCACCAGGCAGGCCTGACGGGGAAAATCGAAGGGACTGTCCAGGCGTTCGCTGGCCACGTCCGCGGGGAGTCCGAGGCGCCGCGCCGCATGGCTGAAGTCCTCTCCCACGGCCAGCGTGGCCGAGGTAAAGATCCATGCCGCCGGACGCGCGGCCCGGCGCTGCGCGAGCGGACGCGCCGCATCCAGCGGCGTTCGATGCAGCGTCAGGCTCTGGCTGAAGCGCTCGGCCCAGGCCACGGTATCCGGGGTCTCCTCGCGCCATTCCCGCAGGCGCTCCAGCAACAGGGCGCTGCGCCCGCGCAGCTGCTCCAGCCCCGGCGCCCGCGCCGCGGCGGCCTCCAGGGCGTCCCCGACAAACCCCAGGGTCGCGTCAAGGCGGTCCAGCAACGGATCCAGGGCACCCTCCGGGTTGACCGTATCCCAGCTGGAACGCCCCTCCCAGGTCCGCGACGCCTCGAGGAACTCGGCGACGCAGGCCTCCAGTTCCGCGACCCGCTGGCGAATGTCCAGCATCTCCGGCGCATGCTGTTCCTGTTCACGCCGCGTGTCCCGCCCCAGCTCCCGCAGGGCGCGCGTGCCGACGGCAATCCCGAAGAACGATCCGGCAATATCCGGCAACTGGTGCGCCTCGTCGACGATCACCGCGTCCACCTCGGGCAGCAGTTCTCCGAAACCTTCCTCCTTCAGGGCCATGTCCGCGAGCAGCAGGTGGTGGTTGACCACCACTACGTCCGCCTCCTGGGCACGCTTGCGCGCCTGCACCACAAAGCAATCGTTGTAGTTCGGGCATTCCCCGCCCAGGCAGTTGTCCACGGTCGAGGTCACCTGCGGCCAGAGTCGCGAGTCCTCCGCGAGGATCCCGGCCAGCCCCAGATCCCCGGTGTCACTAGTGCGCGCGAACCGCTGCAGGGCCTCGATCACCGGCAACTGGTCACGGCGTACTCCGCCACCGGTCGCGCCGCCCGCCTCGGCCGCTGCCAGTTCCAGGCGATAGTGGCAAAGGTAGTTGGCCCGGCCCTTCAGCAGGGCTGCGCGCGGACGATAGCCCAGCGCCTCGCAGACCACCGGCAGGTCGCGTTCGAAGAGCTGGTCCTGCAGGGTCTTGGTACCGGTGGAGATCAGGGCGCGGCGGCGCGCCTGCAGGATCGGCACCAGATAGGCGAAGGTCTTGCCCACCCCGGTGGCCGCCTCGACCAGCAGGGCGGTGGGTGCGGTGGCCAGGGCCTCCTCCACCGCCACGGCCATGCGCTGCTGCGGCTCGCGCGGGCGAAAGCCGGCAACGGCCTCCGCCAGGTCGCCCCCCGGGCTCAGGGCGTGAACGGCCGCCGATCCCGCCGCCGCGTCAGACAACGCCGGCTTCCAGACGGCGGATCGCCTCGCGGGCCTCCTCGGCACCGGCGGCATCGCCCAGGGCCTCGCGCGCCGCGAGGATCACGCGCCAGTTTTTCAGCCCGAGCTCGCGGTCGGTCCCACCCGCCAGCCGCAGCGAACGCTCCGCCAGGCGCTCGGCCTGTTCGTGGCGACCCTGTTCCAGACGCAGCGCGGCCATCTGATGCCAGAGGCCCGCATCCCGTGGCGCGATGCGCAAGGCCCGTTCCAGGCGTTGTTCCGCCCGCGCGGTATCCCCGGCCTCGCGCGCCGACTCGGCCTGCTGGGCCAGCTGCAGGGCCGCGCCAGGGGTCGGGTCGCGTTCCGGCTCGGGTGCATCACGCTCCTCTTGCGCCGGATCCTCATAAACGGCCCTCTCGGTCGCGTCGGGCGCGGGCGCGCCGGCATCGCGCGGCGCCGGGGTCGCGCAGGCCGCCAGTACAAGCGCCAGCGCGACGACACCCGCGCCCTGTACCGCCCGCCAGCCGCCCTTGGCCATCCGCGCTTTCCGGGACCGGTCCTCTGCAATACGGAACATCTTCAACGAAATAACCTCTCGAACCAGCCCTGCGAGCCGGAATCACTGCCCAGGTCGCACTCGGCGCGCCCTTCGGGCCCCGAATTCTGCCAGAACGGCAGCGTCTTCACCGCCTCGCAGGCATGGTCCTCGTTTTCCACCCGCAGGCCGGAGGCCAGGTCCACCTCCTGATAGCCCACGCCGGGGTGGCCTTCCAGCCGCAGGGACTGCACGCCTACCCCCGCCATGATCTCCGCCCAGACCGGCGCGGCGGAGACGCCACCGGTGAGTCCAGTCGGGCGATTGTCGTCCATCCCCAGCCAGACCACCGCCACATGCCGATCATCGAAGCCGGCGAACCAGCTGTCCCGAAAGTTGTTCGTGGTACCGGTCTTGCCAGCCACCACCTGACCACTCAGCCGCGCCGCGATCCGCCGCCCGGTCCCCTCGCGAGTCACGTCGTGCAGGGCATGGGTCAGGACGCGCACGGAACCATCCGACACCGCCCCCTGGAGCGACAGGCCGTAGTGGGACAGGACCTCGTCGTTCTGGTCCAGGACATCCCGGATCACCCGGGTACCCGTCGCGTAGCCGCCGTTCGCCAGCGCCTGGTAGAGCCCGGCCACCTCCAGCGGTGACAGCTCGATCGCGCCCAGCGCCAGCGAGGGCAACGGGGTCGGCGTCCGCTGCAGCCCCAGCGTCTGCAGCAGGTTGACCACCTGGGAAATACCGATCTCCTCCGCCAGGCGGACGGTCGCCACGTTGTAGGACTGCACCAGGGCCTCCCAGGCCGTGACCGTCCCCCGGTTCTCGCGATCGAAATTGCGCGGCGTCCAGGGCTCCCCGTGCGGCAGCTGCAGGGTCAGCGGGCTGTCATCCAGGAGGGTCGCCAGGGTGTAACGATCCGGGTTGGTCAGGGCCGCGAGATAGACGAACGGCTTGATCACCGACCCCACCTGGCGCTGGGCCTCCACGGCCCGGTTGTACCCGGGATAGCGCGGGTTGCGATCCCCCACCACCCCCAGCACTTCGCCCGCCTGCGGATCGGTCACGACCGCCGCGGCCTGCAGGTTGTCGAGGTCGGAACCGCCCCCGCGGCTCCGGACCAGCTCGTCCACACCCCGCACCAGGCGATCCTCCAGCCGCATCTGCACCACCGGATCCATGGTCGTGAAGATCCGCAGGCCCTCGCTGCGCAGGTCCTCGTCCGCGTAGTCGGCCCGCAGCTCACGCCGCACCAGGTCGAGAAAGGCCGGGAAACGGCTGCGCCCCTCCGGCATTACCGGGGAGACATCAAGTGCGGTTGCCAGGGCCCGATCCACGCGCTCGCGACTCGCCAGACCGGTCTCCGCCATCGCCTCCAGGACCCGGTCGCGGCGCTGCGTGGCCCGCTCCGGGAAGCGGCGCGGATCGTAATAACTCGCTCCCCGCGCCAGACCGACCAGCAGCGCCAGCTGATCCAGGCGCAGTTCGTTCAATGGACGCTGATAGTAGAACTGGGCCGCCTGGCCAAAGCCATGGATCGCCCGCTCGCCGGTCTGCCCGAGGAACACCTCGTTCAGATACGCCTCGAGGATCTCCCGCTTGTCGTAGCGGTGTTCCAGCAACAGGGCCATCACCGCTTCATTCAGCTTGCGGCTCAGCGTCTGCTCGCGGGTCAGATAGAAGTTCTTGACCAGCTGCTGGGTCAGCGTGCTGCCCCCCTGGACCGTGCGCCCGGCACGCAGGTTGGCGACCGCCGCCCGCCCGATGCCCACCGGATCAATCCCGCGATGCGACATGAACCGCCGGTCCTCGATCGCCAGCAGCGCCCCGATCAGCTCGCGCGGTACCTCGTCGATATCGACCAGGATGCGATCCTCACCATGGGTCGGATAGATGCTGCCAATCAGCAACGGCTCCACCCGCATCAGGTCCACATTGCGGCCCCCGGACTGCTCCGCCACCGACTGCACCCGGCCGTTGGCCAGGCGCACGCGTACCGAATGGGCCGGCTCCCGTCCGTCGCCGAACGTGAACGGCCGGGTGGTCAGCCGCACGGTACCGCCTCTGACGTGAAACTCGCCCGGGCCCGAACCCTCCGGCGTCTCGCGATAATTCAGCGCGCGCAGCTCCATCTCCAGCGCATCCGCCGTCAGCGGGCGGCCGGCAAACAGCTCCAGCGGCCGCGCATACACCCGGGCGGGCAATGCCCAGCGCTGGCCCTCGAACCGTTCGCGGATCTCGCGGTCCAGATGATGGACATAGAGCCCCCCGATCCCCACGGCGGCCAGCAGCAGGCCGGCCAGGGTCCAGCCCCCCGCGCCCAGCAGGCGCCGGACCCGCCCCCTGCGGGGCGCGTTTCGATGACGGGGACGCTGGCGGCTCTTTCGTGGCATGGACTGGCTGGGGGGCGACGTGACCGGAACGGCTGCAATGGTAACCTGACCGACAAGCAAAAACGGGTGCATGCCCGGCGATTCCGGGAAAAACATCCGGCGCCGACGCTCGCCCGCCTGAACCTCCAAGCGGAGCCCCCATGACCGAACTGGAACAGCACCAGAAACGCCTGCGCCAACTGGTCCAGGGCAACGGCTTCCCGACGCCCCTGCCGGACACCGGAGCGGTTCGGACCATCGAGACCCATATCTCCACCGTAATCCTCGCCGGCGACGAGGCCTACAAGTTCAAGAAACCGCTGGATCTCGGCTTTCTCGACTTCACCACGCTGGACGCCCGCCGCCATTACTGCGAGACCGAGCTGGAGATTAACCGCCGCCTGGCGCCCCAGCTCTATCGGGAGGTCGTGACCCTCAATGGTGACGACGCGCATCCGGTCATCAATGGCGCCGGCCCCGTGCTCGACTATGCCGTGCGCATGCGCCGCTTCGACCGCGAGCGCCAGTTCGACCGACTACTGGAGCGGGACCGGCTCCCCACGGCGGCCATGGATGCGCTCGGTCACTACATCGCGGCCTTCCATGAGCGCACCGAGCGGACCGATGCTCAATCCGAGTACGGGACCGCCGAGGCCGCGACCCAGCCCATGCTGGACAACTTCCCGGCCCTCTCCGAATCGGTCAACGGCGCCTCGGATCGGGCGCGCCTCGAGCGCCTGGAACAATGGACCCGGACGGAAATCAATCGGCTGTGGCCCCTTCTTCAGGAACGACATGATGCCGGGTTCGTGCGCCACGGCCATGGTGACCTGCACCTCGGGAACCTGGTCTACGTCACGAACGAGGATGGCGACGAGGTCCCGGTCGCCTTCGACGCCATCGAATTCGACCCCGCCCTGCGCTGGATCGACGTGATGTCGGAGATCGCCTTCACCACCATGGATCTCCTGGCCCGCCGCTCCCGCGCCCATGCCTGGCGGCTGCTGAATGCCTATCTCGAGGGGCGCGAAGACTTCGATGGTCTTGCCCTGCTGCCGCTGTACCAGGTCTACCGTGCCCTGATCCGGGCCAAGGTCCAGGGCATACACGGAGCCGAGCCCCAGCTGCCGTCCGATGAACAAGCGGCCCACCGGGCGGAGATGAGTCGCTACCTCGCCCTCGCGGACCGGTTGACCGAGGCTGGCTCGCCGCGCCTCGTCCTGATGCACGGCGTCTCCGGCAGTGGCAAGACCGTCGTCAGTACCCAGGTGCTGGAGGCCCTGGGGGCGATCCGGCTGCGCTCCGACATCGAGCGCAAGCGGATGGAGGAGCCGGTGGACTACAGCGCTGCCGGGCGCGCCCGGATCTACGAACACCTGTTACAGCGCGCGGAACGCCTGCTGTCGCTCGGACTGACCGTCGTCGTGGATGCCACCTTCCTCACCCGCGAGCAACGTGCTCCGTTCCAGGCCCTGGCCCGGCGCCATGCGGCCGGGTTCGCCGTGGTCGCCTGCCAGGCGCGCGACGACGTTCTGCGGGAGCGCCTGGAGCGCCGCGCCCGCGCGGGCACCGACGCCTCGGATGCCGGTATCGAGGTCATGCAACAGCAGCAGCCCCAACAGGAATGGCCGACCGATGCCGAAGGCTGCATCGAGGTCGCCCCGGATGCACCGCTCGACCCCGATGCCCTCGCGCACCGCCTGCTCCAGCCCGTCGCAACCTGAGCAACGCGCTACAATGAGGCCCACGAGCACCACAGTCCGCCCGGAAACCGGAGACACCCCCATGCATCGTTGCCGTACTGGCCCGTTCGACCGCCTCCGCCAGGCCCTTACACCGCTCGCCGCCTGCGGGCTGCTGGCGCTGGGCTCTGCGGCCCAGGCCGATGCCCTGCTCCACTATGTGGACGACGAGGGGCTGGAGAGCCAGATCCTGGTGCGCGGTGACATCGTTCGCATGGAGCTGAACGAGGCGATCAGCGGCACCTCCGGCTATATGTTGTTCGACGCCACCAACGACCAGCTGACCGTCGTGGACGATACCGAACAGACCTACACCCCGCTGACCCGCGAGGTTATGGACCAGCAAATGCGCGCGATGACCGATATGGTCAGCGATCTGCGTCGCCAGATGGAGCAGCTTCCGCCGGAGGTGCGCCAGCAACTGGAAGAGCAACTGGGCATCGGCGCGGAAGGCTTCGATGCCGAAATCAGCACCCGGACCACCGGCGAGCAGCGCGAGATCGGCGATTTCGTCTGTGACGAGCACGAGGTCCTGATCGACGGTCAGGTGCAGAGTACGGTCTGCGTGTCGGACCCGGCCCGTCTGGGATTGGAGGAACACGACTTCGCCACCCTGGGCGCCCTGATGGATCGCCTGTATGAGCTGTCCCTCAGCGCCCTCGAGGCCGGTGGCCCGATGGCCTCGCAGATGGGCGCGTCCCTGCTGCCGCGCGTGGATGGCATCCCCCTGGAGGTCAGCGAACACGACGGCGTGACCACTCGCCTCGCGGGCATCTCCACCGACGACCTGAGTCCCGAGCTCTTCACTGTCCCCGACCGCTATGCCGAACGCGATCTTTTCTGACACCGTCCCGCGCTTCCTGCCCCTCGCTCTGGTGGGCAGCGGCCTGCTGTTCCTCGCGGCCTGCAGCGCCGGCCCTGAGCCGCGCGGCACGGAGACCGCCACCACCATCGCCACCCCCCAGCCGCTCCCGCAGGGGCCGATGAGTCCCGCGCCCGAGGCCGGTCTGGAGCGTTCGGAGGTCGTCCTCACGGCCCTGGGGCACCTGGACACGCCCTATCGCTACGGGGGAACCGACGCCTCCGGACTCGACTGTTCCGCCCTGGTGCAGCGCGCCTACCGCGAGGCCGGTCGCAGCGTGCCGCGCACCACTCGCGACCAGGCCCGGGCCGCCACGCGGCGAGAAGGCGCCCCGACGCCGGGTGACGTCGTGTTCTTCGCGATCAACGGGAGTCAAATCGATCACGTCGGGGTCTACGTGGGAGACGGACGTTTCGTACATGCACCCAGCTCCCGGGGCCAGGTGCGTATCGAGCAACTGGACAACCCCTACTGGGCCCCTCGAACCCGGTTTGCCGGTCATTTCTTCGACTGAACCCGGCATCCCGGAAAACGCGGTGCCGGCCGCCCCGAGGGGCGTTGGCGGCGACACCCGCCCTCGCTCATCCAGCCTTCGAACCCGCTACCTGAGGAAGGAACCATGAAAACGACCAACCCCGTAACACGCGCATTGCGGACCTCGGCCCTCGCCATCACCCTCGGGCTTGGCGTCGGCTTCGCCACCAGCACCGCGCACGCATTCGGCCCCGAGACCGTGATCGAGACCGAGGAACGCGTGGTGTACAGCATCGAGGGCGAGTTCGACTTCTACTACGAGATGATCGAGGACGCCATCGCCGCCGAGGGACTGGTGATCAACAATCGCGGCTACATTGCCGACATGCTGGACCGCACCGCCGACCAGGAAAGTGGCGAAGGCCTGTACCTGAACGGCATGTCCGTCGATTTCTGCAGCGCCACCTACTCGCGCGCGACCATGGATGCGGACCCTCACAACATCACCTTTTGCCCCTACGTGATCGCAATCTACGAACTCTCCGACGAGCCCGGCACCATCTACGTGGGCTACCAGCGCGTCCCGGAGATCGGCGACGAGGCCTCCGCGGAGGCCCTGCGCGACGTCAACAAACTGGTCGACCGCATCGTGCAGAACGCCCTGTCCTTCTGAACCAGGCGGCCTGTCCGACACGAAAAAAGCCCGGGGCCTTGCGGCTCCGGGCTTTTTCTTTCCGGGCCGCAACGTGCAACCCGGTGTGACGCCCCCCTCAGGGCGTCTGATCTTCCTCGGCCCCTTCCTTCTTCACCGGCAGCAGGACCTGACGGTCAACGCCCAGCATCAAGGCCGCCGTCGCCGCAATGAAGATGGACGAGTAGGTCCCGACAATGACCCCGATAATCAGGGCGATCGAGAAGTTCTGCAGTGCAGCCCCACCGAGGAACGCGAGCGAGAACAGCACCAGCAGGGTTGTCATACTGGTGACGATGGTACGCGCCAGGGTCTTGTTGACGGCGTTGTTCATTACCTGCTCCGTCCCCTGCTTGCGCAGGACCCGGAAGTTTTCCCGTATTCGGTCGTACACGACGATGGTGTCGTTCAGCGAGTAGCCAATCACCGCCAGTACCGCTGCCAGCACGCCCAGGTCGAACTCCAGCTGCAGCAACGAAAAGATCCCCAGGGTGATCAGGACGTCGTGCACCAGCGCCAGCACCGAACCGATGGAGAACCGCCACTCGAAGCGAACCGCCACGTAGATCAGGATGCCCGCCAGGGCATAGATCATCGCCAGGCCGCCCTGCTCGCGCAGCTCCTCCCCGACCGCCGGGCCGACAAATTCCACCCGCCGCAGGTCCGGGTCCTGCGGTCCACCATCCTGCAGCGTGTTCAGCACCCGGTTGGACAGCATGGCCGGATCGTCGTCGTCTTCGCTTGGCGGCAGACGGATCAGCACATCGCGCGAGGTCCCGAAGGTCTGCACCTGGGCCCCGGCAAAGCCACCAGCCGCGAGGGTCTCGCGGATCGGATCCAGCTCGACCGCCTCGGGGTAGCCGACTTCCACCAGGGTGCCCCCGGTAAAGTCGATCCCGAAGTTCAGGCCGCGGGTTGCCAGCATGGCGATGGAAGCCAGGATCAGGATCAGCGAGATGGCGATCGTGATCTTGCGCTTGCCCAGGAAATCGATATTCGATTCGGCGAAATTCAGATGCGGAAGCATGCGGGTCTCCCGGCGCTCAGATGGCCAGGCGCGTCAGCCGGCGCTGGCGCCCGTAGGTCAGATTGACGATGGCGCGGGTCACGATGATCGCGGTAAACATCGAAGCGATGATCCCGATCGACAGCGTGATCGCGAAGCCCTTGATCGGACCGGTACCGAACAGGAACAGCACCAGGGCCGCAATCAGCGTCGTCACGTTGGCGTCCGCGATAGTCGTGAAGGCCCGGTCATAGCCGGACGAGATCGCCGCCTGCGGTGACAATCCGTTGCGGATCTCCTCGCGTATGCGCTCGAAGATCAGCACGTTGGCGTCCACCGCCATACCGACCGTCAGCACGATCCCCGCGATCCCCGGCAGGGTCAGTGTCGCCTGCAGCATCGAGAGCACCGACACGATGAAGATCAGGTTCAGCGCCAGTGCCACGTTCGCGATCAGGCCGAACACGCGGTAGTAGAGGATCATGAAGATCATCACGACGATAAAGCCGATCACCACCGACTGCATGCCGCGGTCGATGTTTTCCTGCCCCAGGCTTGGCCCGACCGTGCGTTCTTCCACGATGGACATCGGCGCGGCCAGCGCCCCGGCACGCAGCAGCAGCGCGAGGTTGCGTGCCTCGCGGGTGCTGTCCAGCCCCGAGATCTGGAAGCGCCGACCCAGCGGTTCGTTGATGCGCGCAACGTTGATCACCTCTTCGCTGCGCGAGGTCCGCAGGACCTGCTCACCGTCTTCCTCCACCGTCTCGGTGGTCGTCTCGATGAACACCGAGGCCATCAGGCGCCCCACGTTGTCCGAGGTCACCCGCGAGAAGATCCGCGCCCCCTGGCCATCCAGATTGATGAACACGGCCGGCCCGCCGGTGTCTTGCGCAATACCGGAAGAGGCGTCGGTGATGTAGTCACCGGTCAGCATGACCTGGCGCTGCAGCAGCACCGGCGTCCCGTCACGCTCGCGATACAGACGCGTGCCCGACGGCGCACGGCCGGACTCCGCCGCCTCCATCGGGTCCCCGGATTCCGAAACCAGGCGGAACTCCAGCGTCGCCGTCGCACCCAGCACCTCCTTGGCCCGGGCGGTGTCCTGCACCCCCGGAAGCTGCACGACGATGCGGTTCTCGCCCTGCTGGGCAATGATCGGCTCGGCCACGCCCAGTTCGTCCACGCGCGAACGCAGGGTCGAGATGTTCTGCTGCAGGGCCTGCCGCCGCAGTTCGGTCAGGTGGTCGTCGTCCAGAGTCGCCACCATCCGGATGGAGTCGCCGGAGCCGCGGACGTCCCACTCCAGTTCGCCGCGGTACTCGCGGGTCAGCCAGCTTTCGGCCGCTTCATAGTTCGCCTCGTTGCCGAACATCACGGTGAGGTCGCTGGAGCTGCGTTCGATCGTGTCAAAGGACAGCCGTTCGTCGCGCATGCGCCCGCGCAACTCGTTCGCGTAGCGCTCCATCGCCGTGCCGATCACCGCCTCCAGATCCACCTCCATCAGGAAGTGCACCCCGCCGCGCAGGTCGAGGCCCAGGGCCATCGGCTGGCCATTGATCGCCCGCAGCCAGTTCGGCGTGGCCGGGGCCAGGTTCAGGGCCACCGTATGGTTGTCGTCGAGGGCGTTGCGCAGGATCTCGGCGGCGGCCGACTGCTCGTCGGTGGTCTCGAAGCGCAGCAGTATCTGACCGTCGTCCTGCTCCTCGACCTGCTTTGGCGTCACGCCCTGGGCACCCAGGATGGTGCCCATGAGGTCCCGGATGTTCTCGTCGATCTCGCCGGTCATCGGATTCCCGATCTGGACCGACGGGTCCTCCGGAAACAGGTTGGGCGCGGCGTACAGCCCCGCACCCAGAACGACCACGACGATCAGGGCGTACAGCCACGCCGGATAGGAATTGCGCATATTCGGAGACCCTGAAGGGCGGGGTTTAAAGGTCTTTGAGCGTGCCCTTGGGCATCACGGAGGCGACCGACTGCTTCTGCACGGCCACGTTTACGCCATCGGCGATATCAACCTTGATGAAGTCGTCGCTGACCTCGGTGATCTTGCCGGCCACACCGCCGTTGGTGACGATCTCGTCACCCTTGGACAGCGCCTCGACCATGTTGCGATGCTCCTTGGCGCGCTTGCTCTGCGGACGGATGATCAGGAAGTACATGATCGCGAAGAAAATAACGATCATGATCAGGAACTCGATCATGCCGCCGCCGGCGGCTCCGCCTTCCTGGGCATGCGCTGCAGAAATCAGAAAGTCCATCGAAACACTCCGTCTGTCGGTTCGGGTCGAGCCCCGCCCCGCCGCGAAAACCGCAGCCGGACGGCACGAAAAATAACGCGCGGATTATGGCACAGGCGGGACGGCCATGCCGCGCCGCGCATAGAAATCGGCGACGAACGCATCGAGCGTCCCCGCCGCGATTGCCTCGCGCATTCCGCGCATCAGGTCCTGGTAGTAATGCAGATTATGGGTGGTCGCCAGGCGCGAGCCGAGGATCTCGTTGCACTTGTCGAGATGCTTGAGATAGGCCCGCGAATAGTGACGACAGGTGTAGCAGCCACATTCCGGGTCAATCGGCCCGGTATCCTCGCGAAAACGGGCATTGCGTATGCGCAGCACGCCCTCGCGGGTGTACAGAAAACCGTTGCGCGCGTTGCGGGTGGGCATCACGCAGTCAAACATGTCCACGCCGCGACGCACTGCCTCGACGATATCCTCCGGGCGTCCCACGCCCATCAGGTAGCGTGGGCGATCCGGCGGCAACAGCGGCAGGGTCACGTCCAGGGTCTGCAGCCGCTCGTCCTCCGGCTCGCCCACCGACAATCCCCCGATCGCATAGCCGTCAAAGCCGATCGCCTGCAGGCCTTCCGCCGATTCCCGGCGCAGCTCCGGATACATCCCGCCCTGCACAATCCCGAACAGGGCCGCCGGGTTGTCGCCATGCGCCGCGCGCGAACGTGCCGCCCAACGCAGGGACAATTCCATGGACTGGCGCGCCTCGACCTCCGTGGCGGGGTACGGCGTGCACTCGTCGAAGATCATCACGATGTCCGAGCCCAGCTCGCGCTGCACCTGCATCGACGACTCCGGCGTCATCAGCACCTTCGAGCCATCCACCGGCGACTGGAAGCGCACGCCCTCCTCGCTGATCTTGCGCATCTCGGCGAGGGAAAACACCTGGAAGCCGCCGGAATCGGTCAGGATCGGTCCCTCCCAGTGCATGAAGTCGTGCAGATCGCCATGCGCCCGGATCACCTCCGTGCCCGGCCGCAGCATCAGGTGGAAGGTGTTGCCCAGGATGATCTCCGCCCCGAGCTCGCGCAGCTCCTCGGGGGTCATCGCCTTGACCGTGCCGTAGGTCCCCACCGGCATGAATGCGGGCGTCTCGACCGTCCCGCGCGGAAAATGCAGGCGGCCGCGCCGCGCCGGGCCATCGGCGGCCAGGTTTTCAAACTCCATCGGAGCCTCCGGTATCAGCGCTCAGGCTGGGCGGGAGGTCATCGGCCCGCCCCGGCGCCAGCCACAGCGCATCGCCGTAACTGAAGAACCGGTACCGCTGCGCGACCGCATGGGCGTAGGCATCCAGGATCCGGTGATAGCCCGCGAACGCAGCCACCAGCATCAGCAGCGTGCTCTGTGGCAGATGAAAATTGGTCACCATCCGGTCCACCACGCGGAACGTGTAGCCCGGCTGGATGAACAGCCGCGTCTCGCCCTGGAACGGCTCAAGCGCGCCCCCGGCCGCTGCGGTCTCCAGCGAGCGCACGCATGTCGTGCCCACTGCCACCACACGCCCGCCGCGGGCCTTGCACGCCGCCACGGCGGCGCAGGCCTCGGGCGAGACCTCCAGCCACTCCGCATGCATCTCGTGCGCGGCGGTGTCCTCCACCTTGACTGGCTGGAAGGTCCCGGCCCCCACATGCAGGGTCACCGTCGCCGTCTCCACCCCCGCCTCCCGCAGCCGCGCGAGCAGCGCGTCGTCAAAATGCAGCCCCGCGGTGGGGGCGGCGACCGCACCCTCGCGGCGGGCGAACACCGTCTGGTAGCGATCCGCGTCATGGGCCTCGTCAGCCCGCTCGATATACGGCGGCAGTGGCACATGGCCGTGCGTGCGCAACAGAGCCAGCACGTCCCCGGCCTCAACCAGAACCAGCCGGAAGAACGGCCCCTCGCGCCCGGTCACTTCAACGGTGAAGGCATCCGCGAGCCGCAGGCGGGTTCCCACCTTTGGCGCCCGGCTGGCCCGAACCATGGCCAGCACCTGCCCGGTCGATTCGATGCGTTCGACCAGCACCTCGACCTGGCCCCCGCTCTCCTTCTGCCCGAATACCCGCGCCGGTATCACTCGGGTGTCGTTCAGCACGAGCAGATCGCCCGGGCGCAGCAGGTTCTCGATCTCCGCAAACCCGGCATCCCGCGGGCGCTCGTCCTCCAGCACCAGCAGGCGCGACCCCACACGGTCCGGCAGCGGATACTGGGCAATCAGCTCCGGCGGGAGCTCGTAATCAAAGTCGGCAACACGCATGGCGCGCGATGCTACCACGCGCCACGCCAGCGCGGCGCGGCATGCCCCGGCCCGCGAAGCCCGTTTCTGCCACGGGAAACCTGCGCTACACTACGGTCGCGCTGAACAAAGTCGACCTGGCTTTTTCAGCGCGCGCAGCGCTGCAAACGCGTTTTGCAGCCTGCTTTGGAATCCACCCCCGTTGAGGGCGATTCCGACGGCACATCCGTGTGCCGCGGGGAGACGCCGACCCATCGGCATCTCTCCGGCACCCCACAAGCCGGGATGGCGGAACTGGTAGACGCGCCGGACTCAAAATCCGGTTCTGGCAACAGAGTGCGAGTTCGATTCTCGCTCCCGGCACCATCATTTTCTCGGGCCCTCCGCCAGGGCCCGCCCGGGGCGCACGACTCCCCGACACCAGGCCGGTGTAGCTCAGTTGGTAGAGCATCTGATTTGTAATCAGAGGGTCGCAGGTTCGACTCCTGTCGCCGGCTCCATTTTTCGGACTCCCCGGTTCTCGCTGAATACACAACCGCCACCGATGTCGGGCTGCCTTGACGGACCGCCTGCTGGGTGTAATCTCGAACTATCGGTTGTTGTCCAGCGCCCTCTCGCGGAATGATCGCGAACTCTACTTGGCGGAACAGTCTCCGGAAGGCCCATGGACAGAACCCCAAGGCTCCACACACAAGGAGGAGTCATCATGTCCACAGACCGTTTCTTCATGTTGTTCGCCGGGATCGTGGTCCTGGTCAGTGCCCTGCTCGCCTGGCTGGTCAGCCCCTGGTGGCTGCTGCTCGCGGCCTTTATCGGCGTCCACCTGATTCAGGCCGCGTTTACCGGCTTCTGCCCCCTGATCATGATCCTGAAGTCGATGGGGCTGAAGCCTGGCGAGATCTTCCGCTGAGTCCCTACAGGCCACTTTGGGCTCAACGTTCCCCGTAGGGTGCGACCGCCCCGCACCCCTTGTAATCACGGGCGACAGACTACATATTAGCGATTACTAATACGAAACCCGGAGGCATCATCCATGAGCATTGACCGCATCGTCCTCGCCTTTGCCGGCACCGTCGTGATCATCAGCGCCATCCTCGCCTGGCTCTTCACCCCGATGTGGCTGATCCTGACCCTGTTCGTTGGCTTCAACCTGCTGCAGTCCGCCTTCACCGGCTTCTGCCCGCTGGCGATGATCCTGAAGGCCATGGGCGTGAAGCCCGGGGAAGCCTTCAACTAAGCCCCTCGACCAGACCATCTCCTCGCGAGGCCCGGGCGCCATTGGCCCCGGGCCTTTCCTTTTGGCGTTCCCCGGTGCGCGATACGGTGGCCTACACTCACGGGAGTAACCCCCTGCGCGAGGTGCCCGCATGCGCTTCCGAGACCGCAATGAAGCCGGTGAGCGGCTCGCCCGCGCCCTGGACCGTTATCGAGGTCAGCCCGGGGTCGTCTATGCGTTGCCACGAGGCGGGGTGCCGCTGGGCGCTGCGGTCGCGAGGCATCTGGGCATGCCCCTGGACCTTTTGATCCCGCGCAAGATCGGTCACCCGTTCCACCCCGAGTACGCCATCTGTGCCGTACCGGAACACGGCGAACGGGTCTGCAATCCGCGCGAGGCGGAGCGCGTGGATCCCGACTGGCTGGAGCAGGCCGAGGCGCGCGAGCGCTCGGAGGCCCGGCGCCGGCGCGAGTTGTACTGCACGGCACCCGCGCCGGAGGTGACCGGCAAAATGGCCATCATCGTCGATGACGGGATCGCGACTGGCCTGACCATGCGGGCCGCGATCCGCGACGCCCGCCAGCGCCGGCCCCGCCAGCTCGTCGTGGCCATCCCCGTCGCGCCGGCGGAGACCGCCGCGCTGCTAGAAACCGAGGCAGACGAACTGGTCACCCTGGATATCCCAGAGTATTTCCGCGGGTCGGTCGGAGCTTATTACGAAGACTTCGAGCAGACCTCGGATGACGAAGTGATCGCCTTGCTCGCCTCGGTCCACCAGTCGCAACGCCCCGATGTCTCCCGCTGAGGACCGTAACGTAAGCCTCGTCTTGGATGGCGATCCCCACCAGGGCATCCTCGACCTGCCCGGGTCGCCCATTGGGCTGGTCATTTTCGCGCATGGCAGCGGCAGCAGCCGCCTGAGCCCCCGCAATCACCAGGTCGCCGGCACCCTGCAGGACAGCGGCCTGGCCACCCTGATGTTCGACCTCCTGACCGAGGAGGAGGACCGGACCTACGCCAATCGCTTCGACATCGAGCTGCTCGGCCGGCGGCTGGTGCAGGCCTGCCAATGGGCGACGGCACAGCCCACCCTGGCGGCCCTGCCGCTGGGACTGTTCGGCGCGAGCACCGGCGCGGCCGCTGCCTTGCGGGCCGCCGCGGCCGCGCCACAAGCGATCCGGGCGGTCGTCTCGCGCGGCGGCCGTCCGGACCTGGCGGGTAACGCCCTGGAACGGGTGGAAAGCCCCACGCTGCTGATCGTGGGCGGCCTCGACACCACCGTCATCCAGCTCAATCGCCAGGCGCAGGCGCTGATGCACGCCCGTTGCGATCTGGAGATCATCCCCAGCGCCACCCATCTGTTCGAGGAACCCGACACGCTGGAGCAGGCGGCAGACCTCGCGGCGGCCTGGTTCCGTCAGTGGCTCCCTACGGCGTGATCGCCACTTTCAGCACGCCGTCGCGCTGATGCGAAAACAGGTCGTAGGCGGCCTCGATATCGGCCAGCTTGTAGCGGTGCGTCACCATCGGCGTCAGGTCCACGCGCCCCGAAGCGACCACCTCCATCAGCCGCCGCATGCGCTCCTTCCCGCCGGGGCACAGCGTCATCACGATGGTGTGGTCGCCCAGTCCGGCCGCGATTGCGTCCAGCGGCATCGATAGCTTGCCCGAGTAAACCCCGAGACTGGATAGCGTCCCGCCCGGTTTCAGTATGCGCAGGCAGGCCTCGAAGGTTTCCTGCTGCCCCAGGGCCTCGATGGATACATCCACCCCGCGGCCCCCGGTCAGGTCCATGATCGCTTCGACCGGGTCCTGTTCGTGGAAGTTGATCGCCACATCCGCGCCCAGCTTGCGGGCGGTCTCCAGGCGTTCCGGAACGCCATCGACCACGATGATCCGGGTCGCGCCCATCAGCTTGGCGCCCGCCGTGGCACACAGGCCGATCGGGCCCTGCGCGAACACCGCCACCGTGTCGCCGATATGGATGTGCCCGCTCTCCGCACCGCCGAAACCCGTGCTCATGATGTCGGGGCACATCAGGACCTGCTCGTCACTGAGCCCGTCCGGCACCGGGGTCAGGTTGGCCTGGGCGTTGGGAATACGCACGTACTCCGCCTGGCAGCCATCGATCGTGTTCCCAAGCTGCCAGCCCCCCATGGCCTTGCCACCGCACTGACTGGAGATGCCTTCCTGACAGGAATGGCACTGCCCGCAGGGCGTAATGGCCCCCGCGATCACACGCTGGCCCACCTCGTAGCCGGTCACCGCGCTGCCCAGCTGTTCGATCACCCCGACGGGTTCGTGCCCGACGATGCGCCCGGCCTCCACGGGATACTCGCCCTTGAGGATATGGATATCGGTCCCGCAGATCGTGGTGGTCGTCACCCGCAGCAGGGCATCCGTCGGCCCGATCTCCGGGATGGGCCGATCCTGAATCTCGATCCGACCCGGCTCGACGAAAACCGCCGCCTTCATCGTACTCATGCTCGCCTCCACGGGTTGTGGCCGGTTGCTGCATCCGGTTTCATGCGCAACCTGTTTATCGAACATAGCAGGCCGTCCGCCTGGTCACTTGGGCCACGCCTTGCGATCGCGACCCGACGATCGCCTGCCGTACAATAAGGCTACATCCGCCGTTCAGGATCTCATGTGATCTCGCTCATCCCCCGCCTGTTTCAACGCGCGCCGGCCCTCGACCCGGAAAGCCGTGCCTGGATCCACGCGATCTCCGACTGGGCCGGGAACGAACCCCACCTGGGCCCGCTTCTGCGCAAAGCGCATCTGGTATTGCCCACGGCCGAGCACTTCCCCGGCCAGGCGGACAACCGGCAGGCGATGGCACAGCTGGTATTTGATCGCGTTCTGGAGCATGCCGGGCTCGCCGACGGCCCGTTTCGGCTCTCGCATCCCGGCAACCTGATGGACGCCCCGGTCCCGTGGGACGCCATGGGCACAGCCCGCGCCGCCCCGAACGGAACGACAGCCCAGAGCGCGGGAGTGGGTATCCCCTACGATCCGGAACTGGTCCCCCATTCCCAGGCCCTGATCGCCCACTTCGCACGCGAGATCGCCCTGCGTCTGCTCGCCACGGCGCGCCAGACCCCACCGGCCCTGGAAGGCAACGAGGCGCACATCGCGGAGCTTCTGGCCACCCGCATGGGCTTCGGCGTAATGCTGGCCAATACCGCCTTTCAGGTCCGCGTGAATCAGTGCGGTGCCTGCAAGGGCCCGTCTGCCGAACGTGAAGCCGCGCTGTCCCGCGATGATCTTGCCTATGCCCTGGGTCTGTTCTGCCGCGCTCAGGGGATACCGCCGGGACGCGCCCGCGCCCATCTGAATACCCCGCTTCGGCCCGCCCTGCGCCATGCCCTGCGCGACCTCGCCCGCCGTGATCGCGAAGTCGCCAGCGGCGCGGCCTGAGCCAGCTCGACGACCACTCGCGCCAGCGTTATTTGATGCGTTTTATAAAGAAAACACAGTAACTTACCGGCGAAACGGATCGTTTCTTCAAGCAGGCTGAGCAGCCGGTCCGCGCGCATCGTGGACCGCTTGAAGGGCACGACCGGGCGATCTAGTGATCAGGGTGCGAAACCCCGGCTCCCTGGAGGCCCGTAATGAAGACTCTGCGCTACGCTCTTGCCGCCCCCATCGCCCTCGTACTGGCTGCCGCGCCACTGCATGCCAGCGAGGGGACGTTCGATACCCCCACCCTGATCCCCGAACTCGCGGTCAAGGCCGCCGAGGCGGCGGTACAGGCCTGCCGTGATCGCGACACCCAGGTGACCGCGGCGGTGGTCGACCGCCACGGGACGCCCCAGGCGCTCAAGCGTGATCGCTTCGCCGGGCCACATACCGTGGACACCGCTATCAGCAAGGCCTGGACGGCCGTCAGCTTCCGCACCGACACCCTGGAACTGCGCGAAATGACCGATCCCGGCGCGGCCGGTTACGGGATCCAGCATCTGCCCCGGGTCAGCATCCTGGGCGGGGGCAAGCAGATCATGGCCGGGGGCCGCATTATCGGCGGCATCGGCATCTCCGGCGCGCCCAGCGGTCAGATCGACGATGAATGCGCGGCCGCCGGCATGGACGCGATCGCCGACGACCTGCTCTGATCTACGCGACGCGGGGGCCTTGCCGCCACAGGCGACAGGCCCCCGCTCGGGATCCCCTCGGTCCCTTCATGCCCCCAGCAAACCGCTGCGCTGCAGCCCGTCAAAGATAAACTGCATGGCCAGCGCGCTCAGCAGGACCCCCAGGATGCGCGTCAGCACATGCGCCCCGGTCACGCCCAGCCAGTGCTGCAGCCGCGAGGCCACCAGAAGGCACACCAACGCGAGGACCATCACGGCGACCAGCGCGCCCAGCACCACCGCCTGAGCGGCGGGATCGCCCTCGGCCCGGCTCATCATCAGAATGGCGGCTCCCATCGCGCCGGGGCCGGCCAGCAACGGCGTCGCCAGCGGGAAGATCGACAGGTCCTTGCGCGTCCGGGCCTCCTGCGTCTCCGCCGCCGTCGCCGATACGCCGCCGGAACTGCGGGCGAACACCATATCGATCCCGATCAGCAGCAGCAGGATGCCGCCTGCGGTATACAGCGCCGCCAGCGAAATGCCCAGAATCGAAAGCAGCGCCTCTCCGACCAGCGCGAACAGCAGGAGAATACCGCCGGCCACCAGCGCCCCGCGAATCGCCATAGCTCGCCGCTGGGCCGGGCTCATGCCCTGACTGAGCACGGCGAACACCACCGCCACATCCACCGGCCCGATGGTCACGAAGAACGTGGTCAGTGCGACGATTCCCAGTTCCAGCATGGCGGATCCCTCCTCTCGCGGCCCCTTCCGGGGGGCATGGCACAAACCTGAATGAGCCCGACACTTCGAGGTGTAAGTTGCCCTTCGTGTTTCACGAACCTACTTTAGCGCGCTCTGAAATACCGATTGGGGAGCCATCCAGCCATGAAACGTCGTGTTGTCGGTCAGCTGACGCTGGCCAGTCTGCTTGCGTCACCCGCCCTTGCCCACGCCCAGGACGCCGCGCACACTCTGGGCACCGTGTCGGTCACGGCGACGGGCTACGAGACGCTGATCGACGAGACCCCCGCCTCGGTCACCGTGATCGAGTCCAGCGAGATCCGCAACCGCGAGGCGCGCACCCTGGGCGATCTGCTGCGGGGCCAGCCGGGCATCGCCACCGCGGTGGACGGATCGGTGGGCTCCGATCCGATCATCCGCGGCCTCAAGCGCGACCAGGTCCTGGTGCTGGTGGACGGCGTACGCATCAACGCCATGCAGCCGCCGGCGCGTGGCTCACTGGCGTCCTACGTGAACGTGGACCTGATCGAACGCATCGAGATCGTGCGCGGTCCGGGCTCCGTACTCTATGGCGCCGGCGCCATGGGCGGCGTGATCAACATCATCACCCGCGGCGGCGACTTCACCGAGGAGCCCGAGACCCGTGGTTTCTCGCGCCTGGGTGTCACCTCGGTGGATGACGGCATCCGCGGCGCGGTCGGCGTAACCGTCTCCAACGACCGCAACGTGCTGGACCTGTCCACCGCGTATCTGAACACCGACGACTACAAGAACGGCGACGGCGACCGCCTGCGCGATTCCGGCACCGAACAGAACGCCTACCACCTGCGCTATCGCGGCAAGCTGGCGCCGGGCCACGAGGTCCAGTTCCGCGCCCAGCGCGACGAACGCAAGGACGTCTGGTACCTCGCCTCGCGCAACTTCAACGAGAACGATCCCAGCGGACTACCCGCTGGCGCGCCCCCTCTGGGACCCAACACCCACTACACCCCGCGCCAGACACGCGATCTCTTCGAACTCCGCTACGAGGGCGAACTGTCCGGCGCCTGGGCCCCGCGCGTCGAGGCCTCTGTCTATCGACACGAACTCACGCGGGGCAACTACGACTGGAACGCGCAACTGGGCCGCGACTACCGAACCTCGGATACCGACTTCACCACCGATGGCCTGCGCGTCCAGACCGAACTCGTCCCCACCGACGACCAGATCCTCCTGGTCGGTGCCGAGGCCTGGCGCCTTCGTGCAAGCCCCGTTTCGTTCATCGGCACCGAGGCCAACGGGTTCCGACCGGAAAATGCCGCGCCCACCCCGTTGGTCGAGAATGGAAGAATTGAATCCGCAGGGGTCTTCGTCCAGCACGAGACCTACCTTGACTGGGCGACCGTCAACCTTGGCGCCCGCTATGACGAGGTACGCGGCAGTGCCGACGCCGCAGCGAACGTGCCTGGGCCTCTGGACAAGACCGATCGCAACTTCAGCTGGTCGGCCGGGCTCACCTGGCACCTGGACGAGGCCTTCAACCCCTACTTCAGCCTATCCGAGGGCTACCGCTCCGCCAGCCTGCTCGAGCGCTACCTGACCTACCCCTACAGCGACGGCTTTACCTGGCAGAGCGACCCGCAGCTGGACCCAGAACGCAACCGCACCTTCGAGGTGGGCGCCCGCGGCCACATTGGCGCGACCTCGTACACTGTCGCGGCCTACGAGAGCCGGATCCGCGACTACATTGGTGGAAGCGTGGTTGCTCTTGATCCATTTCCGATCAAGCAAACCATCAACCTCGACGAGGCCCGCATCCATGGCGTCGAGGCGCTGGTGGAGCATGCCTTCAGCGACGCGATCACCGGCTACGCAAGCGGCACCTGGATCCGCGGCGAGAACCGCGACAGCCGCTTCGACGAACCGCTGACCCAGATGCCGCCGCCGGAGGCCAGCATCGGCCTGAGCCACACCGTGGCCCAGGGCTGGCAGTGGGATGCGCGTGTGCGCGCCGTAGCGCCTCAGAGCCGCACGGCGGACACGTTCACCGACGGAACCGAGCGCAGCACCTCCGGGTTCGCCACCGCCGACCTCGCCGTAGGCTACCGCTTCGGGCCGAGCGCGGGCTTTCGTTCCAACGAGATCACTTTCAGCGTGACCAACATCGCGAACAAGACCTACCGCGAGCATGTCAACGAAATGACCGAAGCCCGCCTGGACCCGGCCAACGGTGTCCAGGACATCTGGGCCCCGGGCCGCAGCTTCGGCCTCACCTGGAATGCAGAATTCTGAGCGACTGCCTCACGAACAAGACAAGGAAACCGCTATGCGTTTACGCGTAATCGACTTCGGCCAGCAGCCGGCCGTGCGCTCCCAGGCCGTCTACCACGGCATCGCCGAGGCCATGGGCAAGGACGACGACCCGGTGCTCACCCTGGTCAACCCGGACGATCCCTACGTCTGCGTGGGCCTGCACCAGGAGATCGCCCTGGAGGCGGACGAGGACTTCTGCAAGAAACAGAACCTGCCCATCATCCGCCGTCACGTTGGCGGTGGTGCGGTCTATCTGGACCACAACCAGATGTTCTTCCACTTCATCTATCCATCGTCAAAGGCGCCGCGGATCGTCTCGGACATCTACAAGAAGTTCATTGACCCGGTGATCAACACCTATCAGGACCTGGGCGTGAACGCGACCTTCCGTCCGGTGAACGACATCCACGTGGACGGCCGCAAGATCGGTGGCACGGGTGCCGCCAGCATTGGCAATGCCACCGTGATGGTCGGCAGCTTCATGTTCGACTTCGACACCGCCACCATGGCGCGCTGCCTCAAGGTGCCGTCGGAGAAGTTCCGCGACAAGCTGCGCGCCGGCATGGAGGACTACATCACCACGCTGTCCCGCGAACTCGGGGAGATGCCGGACCGCGAGACCGTGCGCGACGCCTTCCTGAAACGGGTGGCCAGCGATCTCGACGTCGAGGTCGAGATGAGCGAGCCCACCGCCGAGGAAACCGCCGCCATCGAGGAACAGATGGCCGAGCTCACGGACCCTGAATGGACCTACCGCAAGGGCCGCAAATTCGTGGAGATGGGCGTCAAGATCGCCGCGGGCACCCACCTGACCGAGGGGGCCCACAAGGCCGCCGGCGGCCTGATCCGGGCCCAGCTCATGGAGAAGGACGATCACATCGCGGATCTCCTGCTGTCCGGCGATTTCACGGTCTTCCCGGAAGACGGCATGGACCGCATCGCCGACGCCCTGCACGGCCAGCCGCTGGACCAGGAGGCCCTGCAAACCGCCGCGACCGCCTGCATGCAGGAGATCGGCCTGGATGCCCCGGGTATCGAACCCGGCGACATCGCCACCGCGATCCTGGCCTGCGTCCACCGCGAACCGCACTGATCACCTCCGCTCCACCGGAGGTGCAAACGAAAACGCCGGCGTCCTGCAAGGGGCGCCGGCCGTTTTGTCATGCCGCGTATCCCGGTGGTGCGCTGATCAAGCCGAGTCGAGGAACTCGGCACGGCTGGGCGCGGTAGCCAGCCGCGCCCGGTCCCCCGCATAGGGCTCCGCTCCCGCCGCCGCGCGTTCGGCAGCCTGCAGGGTCGCGCCCGCCCACTCCGGCAAATCGGACGCAATCCGGTAATAGATCCAGTTGCTCTCCCGCCGCGTCCGCACCACCTTGTGCTGACGCAAGGCCGCCAGGTGACGCGACACCTTCGGCTGGGACATCTCCAGAGAATGCGTCAGCTCGCACACACAAAGCTCCCCTTCCGCCTGCATCAGCAACAGCGAACGCAGCCGTGTCTCGTCCGCCAGCAGGTTGAACAAATCCGTTGGTTTAAGCGACATATCGAATCCAGCTAAATTCCTTTTGCGAACCGTATACCGGGCCCGCGATCGCGACAAGAAGCCCTCGTTTCCAGCAACTCAAAGACGCAGGCTAGGGGCAACGCCACGCGGGCGGGGGTTCAGAGCAGACGTCCCTTCGCTTGGCATCATTCCCGCACGGAACGAAAGCCCTGCCGCATTCAATGATGGTGATGGCCATGCCCCCCAGCGCCTCGGCTCTCGGCCGGCGTGTCCTTCTCCCCCTCGACCGAGGCCCCCGCCTCGACCAGAATCCCGAGCACGCGCCCATGGGAAGACACCGCCTCGGCGCGGCTCCGGTGATGATCATGGGGACCCTCATGCGGCGGATCATGGCGGACCTCATGCGTCCCGCGCCCATGATGGGCGTGGGCACCGCCTGGAGACGCATCCTCCCCCTCTTCTCCGGGCATGGCCTCGGCCAGCGCGTACATGTGCCGCGCAATCCCTTTCGGCGTAGTGCCATCGGCGCGCACGACATCCACATCCGCCCCTTGCTCCACCAGTGCCGCCACCATGTCCGCATATCCATACAGGACGGCGTAAGTCAGCGCGGTATTACCCCTCGGGCCCCTTGCATCCACGTCCAGAGCCGGCTCCTTCAGGAGCCGCCGGACCACGGCTGCATCACCGCCGTGCACGGCCTTCATCAGGACTGTTACCCCCTCGCGCTCGCGCGCGTTCACGTCCGCCCCCGCACGGATCAGCAGGTCCGTCAGCTCCGCATCGAGGCCGACCGCCACGAGCAATGGGGTCAGTTCCCAGGGCCGCTGGGCGCGATTCACATCGGCGCCGCCGTCAATCAGATCACGCACCCGTTCCGTGTCACCGCTGGCCACCGCCTGGTACAGGGCTTCCGCTCGCTTGTCGCTGTCATCGGCAAGGCCGGGGCCCGCCATACCCGAAAGGCAGACCGCCATGACCAGGCATTTGTAAAACTGTCGCATGGCTTCTCCAGAAAATGCCCCGGCGATCCCTCGATCGCCGGGGGCGGTATTACCAACCCGAGGCCCACGTTTCGTGGGCCCCTCCATCAGGAAATATTGAACCGCGTGCGGATCGACCCGATCGGCTTCAGCATGCCGTTCGCGGCCCGATAGTCGAAGAAATCGATATCGACCGGGAACGAGCCCGCCTGTTGCGGCTCGAAGATCAGGTCGTAACGTTCCGCGGAGGTCATGAGGATCTCCCCGCCCGCCGGGATGGTCTCGATCTGCGGCAGCGGCCGGCCATCCTCCGCGACCACCTGGATCGGGCCCAGTTCGGCCGGAAAACGCACTCGCTGCGGGACATAGCCCGCCATGATGTAGCGCAGCAGGACCCGGTCCACGCGACTTGCGTTGACCACCACAGAGGGATCGGTCTCGCTGAGATCCGCACCAATCCCGTTGATGCAGAAGATCTCCGGGTTGAAGTCATTCAACCCCGCGTCGCCCCCGCAGAGAGCGGAATCCCAGGGCAGGCAGTGCCAGTTCATGTCGATGTCGTCCACGGCCCAGATCGCCTCCACCGTGTAGCTTGGTCCACCCTCGTACACGGTGCCGGGACCGCTCGGGGGGTCGATGATCAGGGCACCGTACATCCCCATCTCGGCATGCAGAACGGTGTTGGTATGACAGTGGTAGAAGTAGGTACCCGCCTGCGACGCCCGCCACTGGTAGGTGTACTCCCCGAGTACATCGAACGAGTAGTGACCGACCCCGTCGTTGAAGGTATCGGGCTCGATGCCATGGTGGTGGACCGTGTGCGGCGCCATCATCGCCATCGCATTGAGGTGGGTGTGCACGATCTGCCCCTGGCGCACGCGCATCGGCGGGGACGGCATGGCACCGCCCATGCCGCCACCACCACCGCCCATGCCGCCACCACCCATACCACCATCCATGTTGAAGCCCCAGATAGGGACCTCGACACCATTGATGATCTGGCTGCCCTGCATGAAGGTGTTCAGGAAGAATTCCACATCGGGCGTGACGCGGTTCGGGGTATTCGGGGCGTCGATATGCAGGCCGCAATTGCCGGTGATACCGGCATCGCAGCCACCGCCCATACCGCCGCCACCCATGCCACCGCCGTCTCGATTTCTGCTCATGATCTTGTGCTCCGTTTCAATCCGTTGGTTGCGCCGAACTTGTATCAGGACAGGTCATCCACTTTCTGGGTCAGATCCGATTCCATCGACGGCGCCGCCCCCATCACGATCGGCGCATGTGCGCCGTGGGGATAAGAGCCCCCGCCCGCGGTCTGCGACATCTCGGAATGGCAGTGCATCGGGAAGTGCTGGATCTGATTGGCGGAGACCGGCGGATAGGCATCCGGCGGAGCCTTGAACGGATAGATCACGTCGCGCACGTCCAGCGGGAACATGGAAACAGCATCCTTGTTCTTGAACGGGGCACTGAAGCGCTCGTAGTTGATCGTCACCATTTCCACGTGGTTCCCGTGGAAGTGCGGGGCATGGACGATCCCGCCAGCGTTCAGCATTCGCACATAGGCCGCCTCGTCGTAGTGGCCCATCAACTCGGTGTTGTACTCGTGCGTGTTCTCGTACGCATGCCCGTTGATCGTGAAATAGCGCGGATCGAAGCTGTCCGGGTCGATGGAGCTGACCTGGTAATCCCCCAGGTTGCGGACCTGTTCGCCCCACGCCGGATCCACATTGCTGAACAGCCACTTGTACTGGCGCACGAACTGCGGTCCGCCAATGAACGGCCGATCCTTGATCCCCGCGGGCATCACCACCAGTGCCCCGTGCAGGCCCATGATCCGGTTGACGCCATTGTTCTGATCGTCGTAGTACAGGTACGTACCCGCCGGCGGCGCCGAGAACGAGAACGAGATGTTGTTCTGCGCACTGGCCTGATAACGAATATTGGTGGCCCCGACATGGAACACCACCGGCGTATGCAGCGTGTTCTGCAGATTGACCGTGATGGTGTCGCCCTCCTGGCACACCAGGGTCGGACCCGGCCAGGACATCGCCCCCGTGGCAGAAAAGCCGAAAATCCGCGCCGACGTACCATCGATCATGGTCACGTCGCCTCGCCGTGCCGTCAGATCAATGCTGAGCTCCTCGGCGTGCGCCCGGGGCGCCCAGGCCAGCAGGCCCATCGTGCCCGGAATCGCGAACCCGGCGGACAGCGCCATCCCGCCCTTCAAGAAATTTCTTCGATGCATGCGCGTGCTACCTCCGTGTTGAACAAGGGAGTGCGCAGAAGTCTTCCGTGATCGCGTTCCCGTGACGTCGCGACTCCCGCCGATCACGAAAGGCAGTCACCGGGCCGCATGTACCAACCTCGGTGTGGCGGCTACCGAACCGACATGGCACGGGAACCTCCCCGCCCCCTTCTGCGTCTACGTCTGGCGTTCCTGTATTTGTTCAGGAACTATTGGCCAAACAGCGGGCGAAGATAGAGAAAAACTCCGGTTTTACAACAAGGTTATTACCGAATATTTATATTGAATGCCTCTAATTCTTCGCTGGTCTGGCACAAAAAACCCCGAAGTTTTCGCTTGTTAGGGCTCCGATTCGTGTATGATGCCGGGTTGGCAGTTGCCATCCGATTTTCGCCGGGCCTTTGTTTCCGGCCTGTGTGAGTACCCCCAATGTCCGATTCCCCCTCCTTCTCCCAGCTCGGGCTTTCCGAGTCGCTGGTTCGTGCCCTGTCGAATATGGGCTTCACCACCCCGACCCCGGTTCAGGCCGCCTGTATCCCTGCATTGCTGGAAGGCCGCGACGTCCTGGGCGAAGCCCAGACCGGCACCGGCAAGACCGGCGCCTTCGGCCTGCCGCTGATCGACCTGATCGATGCCGGCGAGCGCGTGCCCCAGGCACTGGTGCTGGCCCCGACCCGCGAACTGGCCAATCAGGTCGCGGGCGCACTGACCGAATTCGCCGCCGGGTTCGATGGCATCGACGTGCTGCCCGTCTACGGCGGTCAGCCGATGGGCGAGCAGCTGCGCGCCCTGCGCAAGGGCCCGCAGATCGTGGTCGGCACCCCTGGCCGCGTGGTGGACCACATCAAGCGGGGCACGCTGAGCCTGGAGGCCCTGCGGGTCGTGGTACTGGACGAGGCCGACGAAATGCTGCGCATGGGCTTTGTCGAAGAGATCGAGTGGATCCTGGAGCAGACCCCGGAAGCGCGTCAGACGACCCTGTTCTCGGCCACCATGCCGGGCCCGATTCGTCGTATCGCACATCGCCATATGCGCGAGCCGGAAGAGATCAAGATTGGTGCCGGCAACGAGGCCGGCACCGACATCGACCAGAGCTACTGCCTGGTCGACGCCCGCCACAAGCTGGAGGCCCTGACTCGGTTGATGGAAACCGAGGACGACCTCGACGGCGCCGTGGTATTCGCCCGCACCAAGGCCTCCACGGTGGAGATCGCCGACGCCCTCGGCCTCGCCGGCATCAAGGCCTCGGCCCTGAACGGCGACATGGAACAGGGCGAACGGGAGCGCGTCGTCAGCGACCTGCGCGACGGCCGCCTGGACGTGATCGTTGCGACCGATGTCGCCGCCCGCGGCATCGATGTGCCGCGCATCAGCCACGTCTTCAACTTCGATGCCCCCGGCGATGCCGAGGTCTATGTGCACCGCATTGGCCGTACCGGCCGTGCCGGGCGCAAGGGCCGCGCGATCCTGTTCCTGGAGCCGCGCAAGCGCCGCATGCTCAAGGACATCGAACGCCTGACCGGCAAGCCGGTCCGCGAGCAGCCGCTTCCCGATCGCCAGGCCGTCCAGGCCCGTCGCGAGGCGCGTTTCGCGGAACAAGTCCAGGCCCTGCTGGGCAGTGAACAGGCCAGCGCGCACGACGCCCTGGTCGAGCGCCTGCTGGCCGACGGCACGGTATCCGAACGCGACCTGGCCCTGGCCCTGGTCGCCCTCGCCACCGCCGACAGCCCGCTGGATGCCAACGCCCGTCAGGGTACCGACCCGCTGCTGGCCGCCGCCCGCGCGCCCCATACCGACCGCGGCAACAGTCGTCGCGACGCGAAGCCCCGGGGCGAGCGCCCCTCACGCGGCAAGGATCGCGAGCCGGAAGCGGATATGGTGCGCTACTACATGCCCGTGGGCCGCAACAACGGTGTGGCACCGGGCGCCATCGTCGGCGCACTCGCCAATGAGGGCGGGCTGAACGGCCGCGACATCGGCCGCATCGGGCTGCGCGACGACCACAGCCATGTCGATCTGCCGGCCTCGCTGGACGAGGCTGCCATTCGCCGCCTGGGCAACATCCACGTCGCGAATCGCAAGCTGGAGCTGACCCGCCAGGCGCCCCGCCCCGGCCAGTCGGCCCACCAGGACGACGCACGGCCCGCCCCCGCGCGCAAGCCCGGCAAATCCCGCGATGAGCGGTCCGAGCCGGCGGCCCGGAAGTCGCGGCCCATGGGCAAGCCGGCACCCGCCAAGCGCGGCCCGGCCCCGGCCAACCGCAAGCGCCCGGCCTATGCGGCGCCGGGCAAACGCCCCGCCGGCAAGGGCACGGGGTCCCCGAAGGCCTCCGGTCCGCGCGCGGACGGCACGCTGATGATCAAGCGCAAGGTTGCGAACGGCTAACCCGCCCCAACCCGCGAAGACGCCCGCTGGATCAAGCCAGAAGCCCGCGACACCTCTGGGTGTCGCGGGCTTTTTCGTTTACAGCGTCAGAAATCGCCGGTACGGCCCGCCTCGACGATGCTGTAGATCGTGTCGCGGACCTCGCGCGCGGTCGCCTCGAGGTCCTCGGGCAAGTCCGTCGCGTGCAGCATCATGTCCATGTTGGTGGTCACGATCCAGCCCTGCCCCTCGTCGTCCTCCACCACCGCGATGCGGCAAGGCAGAAAGCTGGCGAAGATGATGTCGTGCTGCACCATCTGGTTGGCAATCAGCGCATCACAGAAGGCCAGGATGCGCATGTAGTTGCCCTCGCCCCCCATTGCCCGCACCTGCTCGGACAGCGGCAGATCCGCGACCTCCTGGAAATTGCGCAGGTTGGCCCGCAGCTTCATCGACTCGATAGCGTCATCAATGCTTACGCCATCCTCGATGCGCACCAGCTCCACGCTGTGTCGAACCATCTGCTGCAGGGTCTCGCGATCCAGCTCCTCCACATCGGTGGAATCCGACGCAGCCAGAGGCAACGGCAGCAGCATCAACAGCAACACCAGCATCCAGACTTTCATCGCGCTCTCCTGATTCGGGTGGACGGAAGGGTCCGCCGGCCGGGGCGGCATGTGAATCCTTCCTTACCGAAATCTAGATCATGCTGGCGCGCTTCACCCGCTCTCCCGCACTGGACGACGGGAGATACCCCGCGATCAAAGCAATCTGCCCCGACTGCACTAACGCCGGATCAGGCGGTGCAGAAGCTCGTACTTGCCGTTGGTGTGATCGGTGCGACCCGCCTCGTCACGCCAGTCCCAGCGATCCGCCGGAAACAGTTCCCGCATGGCCGGCAGCGCGCAATGGAAGGGCGGCCCACCCTCCCGGCCGGTCTGCATGAAGCACGCAAACAGCTCACCGCCCGGGCGCAACCAGGCGTGCAGCTGGCGTTCATAGGCCGGCCACTGAGCGGGCGGCAGGGCACACAGGGAGGTTTGCTCGTAAACCCCGTCTACCGGTGCCTCCGGCCGCCAGGACAGCATATCGGCCTGAACCACATCGGCTTCCAGGCCGGCATGGTCCAGATCGCTCCGCAGCTGTTCGACGGGCGTTGGCGCCACGTCCAGTCCAATCACGCGAAAGCCCCGTGCCGCCAGGGTCGGGACTTCGTGGCCAAACCCGCAGCCGGGCACCACGATACGGGCCCCCGGCTTCAGGGCGGTGCGTTGCAACCATTGCTCCAGCGAGGGGCTGGGCCCACCGCGATCCCAGCGGGTCGAGCCCGCCTGATAGCGGGCCTCCCAGTCCGCCTCCGCATCGACGGAAGCGGAATCGGCAGGGGAACTTTCGGAATTTGGCATCGGACTCCTTCTCGGCACAGGATAGGAACCCGATAGACCATACCAAAGCGCCAACGACTCACGGAGAGCCCGATGGACCGGAACCAACTGCCCTACCGCATCCACCGCCAGGAACTCGGCCCCATGGAGAACTTCGTCTACCTGATCGAGGATCGCGCCAGTCACCGCGGCGCCGTGGTCGACCCCGCCTGGGAGCCCGAGGCGATCATCCGTCAGGCACGGGAGAACGACGTCGAGATCTCCGACATCCTGCTGACTCACAGCCATCACGATCACATCAACGGCGTCGAGGCCATCCTGGAGCAATACCCGAATGCCCGGCTGCACCTGCTCAAGCCGGAGGCCGAATTTTGGGGCAAGCAACTGGAACGCCCGGAGCTGCACCACGGCGGCGATGCGATGCGCCTGGGCGATACCGAGATCCGCTTCCTGCATACGCCCGGCCACACGCCCGGCTCTGCCTGCTTTCACATGCCCGCGGGCGACGACCTCATCACCGGGGACACCCTGTTCGTCTTCGGCTGCGGTCGCTGCGACCTGGCCGGCGGCGACCCGGAACAGATGTTCCACACCCTGAACGGGCTGCGCGAAGGCCTGCCGGCCCATACCTGCATCCACCCGGGCCACAACTACGCCGACAAGGCCGAATCCACGCTGGAAGAACAGGACGCCGGGAACCCGTTCCTGCATTTCCACGACAAGGACGACTTCGTCCACTACCGCATGGTCGAGCACGACCGGGTGCGCAGCACGCCCTACCACCCCATCCCCCGGGGCTGAGACGGGCGTAATAACAAAGAATCCGTCCCGATGGCTTGCATCCCCCGGGACCAATCGCGATAATGCGCGCCTTCAGACGATGCGCCCGTAGCTCAGCTGGATAGAGTACCTGGCTACGAACCAGGTGGTCGGAGGTTCGAATCCTTCCGGGCGCGCCATATTCCTGAGAGAGGGCACCCGCATTCGGGTGCCCTTTTTCGTTCCCAGTCCCCAAAGGATTCGAACCTCCGTCAGACAATCCGGTTCGATCCCGAGCGCAGCGAGGTACGTGTCGGCCACCGGGCCGACACCCGGAAGGGCAAGACACACCGCGTAGCGACCATCCTTCCGGGCGCGCCATATTCCAAAGAAAGAGATCCGTGACTTACAGTCGCTGATCCCATTTTTGTTCTGGGTCAGGGCTCGTGCCACTTCTGTGGCAAACCTGAATCACGCCGTTTGGCCTACTCGTGCCCTTTGACTACCTGGCTTCGTGAGTCACTCCGTACCTCGTGCTCGTGGGAACCCTTTCGGTCGCGCCCCTACAGCCAGCCCTCAGGTGCGGCGCAACGCATCTCCTTCTATATTTTCCACGGGCCAGCTCCCGGGAATGCGCCGTTTGCGCAATCATGCCCTCGCCCCGTACTTTTGGCGTAGCAACCGGGTTTCGATGACGCCTCGGTAGTGCTCCCGGCGTTTTTCCAAGCTGGGCGCCGTGCAGGCCTCGGGCAGTACGCGATCGGAGGTGGACGACCCGCCACACGCGGGGCGTTACCCGAAAGAGCGGGGTGGGACGATGATGGAACTGCAGTGGCTGATCGCCCTGCTGCCCTTTCTGGCAGCACTGCTGGTGCACTTCCTGGCGGGCCGGCTGGGCCATCGGGTCGCGCGCCTGAGCGTGGGGATCAACGTCATCGTCGTGGGGATCGCCGGGTTCCAGCTGGCGCACTACATCGCCGGCGACACCGGACCGCATTGGATGGGCCTGGCCAGCGGCTGGGGCAGCCTGCAACTGGACCCGCTCAGCGCCATCATGGCGCTGGTCGTCGCCGCCATCAGCCTGGTGGTGCACGTCTACTCGATCCGCTACATGTTCGAGGAGCCCGGTTACGCCCGCTTTTTCATGCTGCTGGACCTGATGACCGGGTCCATCCTGCTGATGGTGATGGCCGGCGACCTGATCACCCTCCTGATCGCCTGGCACCTGATCGGGGTGGTCCTCTACTTCCTGCTCACGCACAACACCGAACCGCCCCGCGTGCAGCGCTATGCCTTCTGGACGTTCATCACCTACCGCCTGGGGGACCTGCCACTGGTTCTGGCCGCGGTGATGCTGTTCCAGACCTACGGCGTACTCGATCTCCCCACCCTCTTCGACCGCATCGCTGAAAGCCCTGACGCCCGCACCGTCATGGGACTGCCCGTCACCGGGACGGTGGCCTTCCTGGTAGCGCTGGCCGCCTTCGCGAAGTCGGCCCAGTTCCCGCTGCACACCTGGCTGCCCTACACCATGGAGGGGCCCACGCCCGTGTCGGCCCTGATGCATGCGGGGATCGTCAACGCCGGCGGCATCATCATCAACCGCTTCGCCCCGGTGTTCGTCCACAGTAGCGAGGTCCTCCATCTGCTCTTCATCGTGGGCCTGCTGACCGCCGTGATCGGCTCGCTGATGATGCTTTCGCAGAACGACATCAAGAAGTCGCTGGGCTACTCCACCATGGGGCAGATGGGCTTCATGGTGATGGAAACCGGTGCCGGCGCCTTCGCGCTGTCGATCTTTCATCTGATCGCCCACGGCCTGTTCAAGGGCACCCTGTTCCTCGGAGCCGGCAACGTGATCGGGGCCGCGCGTCGCCATGACGGGGTTCCCAATGAGCCCCTCTACGACTTCCTCGTGGAGCGCAAATCGGCCCCCGCACGCGTGCCCTGGTTCATCATCGGGGCGGTCACGCTGATCGTGCCGCTGGTGATCCTGGTCGGCGCACATGCCTGGGTTGCGGAGCGCTTCTTCCAGCAACAGGGCGCGATCGTGCTGCTGTTCTTCGGCTGGATCACCGGGGTCCAGGTGCTCTTCACCGCCCAGCGGCTCGATACCGAGAATCCGCTGCGCATGATGGCCCTGATCATCCTGTCCTTCGCCGTGATCGTGATCGGCTACGTGCTCGTGGGCCACAGCTTCGAGGCCTTCCTCTACCCGGATGCCGCATTCCGTGACGCACTCTACTCGTCGGCGGGTATCGACAAGCTCACCTTCGATGTCCTGGTCGTCCTGCTGGCCGTGGTGTTCGTCCTCGGCTGGATCGGGGCCTACCTGAGCCGGACGCGCCAGCGCCCGATGGACAAGCTGCCGGCCGGCGCACGGCTGATGCTGTACTCGCTTCTGTCGCGCGAGCTTTATGTAGCCGACGTCCACGAACGTGTCACGGACCGGCTGCTGGCCCTGTCCAGACGCCTCAATATCTGGCTGAGGTGGCGCTGACATGTCAGTGTTTCTATTGATACTCGCCGCGTTCTTCCTGCCGCTCTTCCCGGCCACGATGCTGTTCACGCGGCTCGCCGTCAGCACCCAGCCTCTGCCGGTACGGCTCGCACTCGTCGTCTTCTGGCCCCAGATCGGGGTCGTCCTGATCCTCTGGGGCGAACTGGAGCCAGGTCCGATTCTCGCGACCTGGGCCGTGATGAGTGCGCTGTTCTACGCCTTCCGGATGCTGACCGTGCGCGAGGTCGGGCGCTGGAACGCCATGCTGGCCGTATCCGCCTGGCCCCTGGTCTGGCTCTACGCCCTGCAAACACCCGCGCCGGTTGATCTCGTCGCCGTGACGCTGGCACTGACCACCGCCCCGGTCCTGATGCTGGTGGTGCACGAAGCCCTCGTCGGACGCCTGGGAGCCGCCTACACGGGGCTCCACGGCGGTCTGGCACGCGATCTGCCGCGCCTCTCGGGGATCATTGTGGTGGCAACGCTCGCGGCAATGGCCCTGCCCTTGTTCCCCGGCTTCTTCGCCCTGCTGACCCTGCTGGGCAGTGCGCCCGTCGGCTTCGCCATTGGCATCCTGCTGATCTGGCTGCTATGGAGCTGGGCGGGGGCCCGTCTGCTGCAGGGCACGGTATTCGGTCCGCGCAGCGGACCCGTGGCTGCCGATCTGACCGCCCCCCGCGCATGGGGCTTCGCCGGTCTCGTCGTGGCCCTGACAGGCGCCGGGCTCATCTGGACCGGAGGTGCGCTGTGACCCTTTCCCTCGGCCGCCAGCTGAAGATCCGCTCGATGGTGCACATGGCCGCCGAGCCGATCCCCAACTTCTGGCCCATGCGCACCTTCATCCACCACAACCCGTTGCACGGGCTGGAGGACCACCCCTTCCCCGAGGCGATCGAGCGTGGCCGGGCCCTGTTCCACGGGCGCGGCTTCCTGGCCCGCGCCGACTACCAGTGGCTGCTCGCCGATGGCCGCATCGACCCGGATGCGCTGGACACAGCGATCGACCGGGCGCTTGGTGGCTATCCAGCCCTGCAGGCCACCGGTGGCCACGCGCTGATCCATACCCTGCTCACGCGGTGTCGCGAACCGGCCCGTCGACCGTGCGTGCTGGCCGCGGCGGAGGACGTGGCGGCCATCCTCGCCGGCGGTGTTCCATCCGCGGGGGACGGCGTGGATGTGGAACGCATCGAGGACATCCTGCGCCGAGCGTTCCCGCCGGAGCGACCACTCTACGAGGCGCTGGACCACCTCTACGACACCCGCATCGGCGAGACCCTGGACGAGCTCCTGATCAAGACCTGCCTCGACTTCTTCGACGAGGGCCAGTCCGCCTGGCCCATGCCCGGGCGCGAACAGGGCCTGTTCGCCGCCTGGAGCCAGCTTGCACAGCGCAACCTGCGGCTGTTCCTGCGCGGCCTGCACATCAAGAACATCCTGGATCAGAGCGACACCCCGGAGGGCATCATCGCCTTCGTCCTCGACGAACTCGGCATCCCCGAGTCGTCCTGGCCCGGGCTGATCGTGCGCGAACTCACCCATCTGCACGGCTGGGCCGGCTTTATCCGCTGGCGCGAACGGGCGCCTCGCTATCACTGGGCCCGCGAATATCCAGCGGACCTGGTCGACTTCCTGGCGATTCGCCTGGTGCTGGCACTGTCCCTGGTCCGCGAACACGCGCGGCGCCGTCGGATGCCACGCAACCGGTTCGAACTCGAGGCCCGGATTACCGAGCGCCCGGCGGAATCCTTCCTGCGCCACGAACTGTTCACCGGCGCCGTGCTGCCCACTCGGGCCGAGTCCGTCGAGGACGCAGTGGCGCGCGGTCGGCCGGCCGAAATCGCCCGGCTCATCGGGGCTTACATCCCCGAGAAGCGCCAGGCTGAAGCCGGGACCCAGGCTCGAGCCCTCAAGGAGCTGGCAGAGCGCGCCGGAACACCGAATGCCTTCCGCGAGCTCTCGCCGGAACGCCTGGCCAAGGTGCTGACGGAACTGGAGGCATTCGAACGGCGCGAGGGCATGATCTGGCTGGAGGCCATGGAGACAACCTACCGCCGCGCGCTGCTGTCACGCCTTCACCCGACTCCCGCGCCACCCCGCGAAAAGCGCCCCTTTGCGCAGATGCTGTTTTGTATCGATGTACGCTCGGAGCGCATTCGCCGCCAGCTCGAGACGCTTGGCGACTACCAGACCTACGGGATCGCCGGATTCTTCGGTGTCCCGGTCAGCTTTATCGCGCTGGGCAAGGGCAGCGAGGATCACCTGTGTCCCGTGCTGCTGACCCCGAAGAACCTGGTCCTCGAGGTGACGACCGGCGCCGAGAAACTGGAGACGGATCTGTATTCCTCGGCGGAACACCTGCTGCACGACCTGAAGCATTCGGTCCTGTCGCCCTACTTCACGGTCGAGGCCATTGGCCTGCTCTTCGGTTTCGACATGGTCGGCAAGACCCTCGCGCCGCGGCTCTACAATCGTTGGCGCCACCGCATCGAATCGGACAAGCCGTCCACCCGTTTGCTGGTCGACAAGCTCACCCGCGAACAGGCGGACTCGGTCGTTCGCGCGCTGCAGCGGGTCATCATCGTGGAGGCGATTCACAAGGAGTTCGGCATCGAGCGCGAATCGATCACCGACGCGATCATCCGCGAACTGCGCGAGGCGGCCCTGGGGCGCCACACGGGGCAGACCCACTTCGCGCAGGCGTTCGCCCTTGGCAAACGCGCCGAGGCGGATTTTATCCAGACCCTGCAACAGCGCTACCGCATCAATCGCTCGTATGCGCAGATGCAACTCGAACGCCTTGGGCGCATCGGCTTCTCCCTCGACGAGCAGACCTACTTCGTCGCCCAGGCGCTGCGCTCCATCGGGCTCACGGAACAGTTCTCCCGCTTCGTCATCCTGACGGGGCACGGCAGCCAGTCGCACAACAATCCCTACGAGTCCGCCCTCGACTGCGGTGCCTGCGGCGGGAGTCACGGCCTCGTCAGTGCCCGCGTCCTGGCGCATATGGGCAACAAGCCGGAGGTTCGCCGGCGCCTGCGGCACGAGGGCATCCACATCCCGGACGATGCCTGGTTCCTGCCGGCATTCCACAACACGACCAGCGACGCGATCGAGTTGCACGACCTGGATCTGCTCCCGGCCAGTCATCTCGTCTACCTCGAGCGCCTGCGCAACGGGTTGCAGGCAGCGCGGCGCCGCACCGCCGCGGAGCGGCTGCAGACCCTGCCGCCGGAGGGCGGGCCGGAACTCGAGCCCATCCAGGCCGCGCGGATGGCCCAGCGCAACACGGTGGACTGGACCCAGGTGCGGCCCGAATGGGGCCTGGCGCGCAACGCGGGCTTCATCATCGGGCGCCGCCACCTGACCGAGGGCAGCGACCTCGAGGGCCGTACCTTCCTGCACTCCTACGACTATCGCCTCGACCCGCGCGGGCGTCTGCTCGCGAATATCCTGACCGGCCCACTGGTGGTCGCCCAGTGGATCAACATGGAGCACTACTTCTCCACGGTCGACAACGAACACTATGGCAGCGGCAGCAAGGTCTACCACAACGTGGCGTGCCGCCTCGGTGTCATCACCGGCAACCTCAGTGACCTGCGAACCGGCCTCCCCGCCCAGACCGTACTGCGCGACGGCCGGCCCTACCATGACCCGATCCGCCTGTTGGCGGTCATCGAGGCGCCCTTTGAACACGCCCAGGCGGCGATCGACGGCGTCGCCAAGGTCCGGAGCCTGGTCACCAACGGATGGATCCTGGTAGTGATCCTCGACCCCGAGACCCACCGGATCCATCGCTTCGCGGACGGCCAGTGGCTGGAAGAGCCGCTGCCCGGGGCCGCTCATGGGCAAACCGATCCAACGGCTGCGGAGGAGACCCGCGCATGAACGACGTGAACCTGAATCCCCTCAAGAAGCTGGAGATCATTCTCGAGGGCGAACACCAGGCCTTTGCCACCGATCTGCTCGACCGAGCCGGCGTCAAGGGCTACACCATCATGGGCAACCTCTCGGGAAAGGGCAGCCAGGGCTTCCACGAAGGCCATCTGATGTTCAACGAGGACGACGTGCTGATCATGATCATCGCCGCCGTACCCGAGGAACTGGTCGAGCCGATCCTCGAGGGCTTCACCCCCTTCTTCAACCAGCACAGTGGCGTGATCTTCATCTCCGACATCCAGGTCAGTCGTCTGGTGAAATTCAAGGGCTGAAATCCACCCCCGGGCGGCTGCGGCGCTCCCGGGAACACCTGCTGTTCGACGGCCGGGGGTGGCCGGTTCACAGGCAACATGCCAATCCCTGGCGTGCATCCCGCCTCTTGCAATGCGCCACTCCCGAGGCCAGCCTGAGTCACTCCCCAGTCACGGTTCACCACCATGCGCCAGATGTCCCCCCGGGAATTGCACGACTATCTCTCGCAGGCAAAGAGCCCGCCGAAGCTGCTGGATGTGCGCGAGCCCTGGGAATTCCGGCACTGCCACATCGAGGGCTCGCAACTGCTCCCGATGGGCCAGATCCCGACGGCGTACCAGGACCTGAATCCGGAGGACGAGATCGTGGTGATCTGTCACCACGGCGTCCGCAGCCAGCAAGTCTGCGGCTTTCTGCAGCGGGTCGGGTTCAACAACGTGATCAACCTGTCCGGCGGCATTGATGCCTGGGCACGCGAGGTCGATCCCCACATGGCGACCTATTGATCAGAGCTCCCCTGGCCGCTGCGTGAGACGCGCACCCACCCTGTCGTTCATCATCCCGGCCTGGAACGAGGCCGAGTGGCTGCCACGAACCCTGACGGCCGTCCAGGAGGCCCTGTCGGGCCTTGATCGCCCCAGCGAGATCATCGTGGTGGACAACGCCTCCACGGACGCGACCCCGCAGATCGCGCAGCGCGCCGGCTGTCGCGTCGTCTTCGAGCCGGAACGCAGGATCAGCCGCGCCCGCAATGCCGGCGCGGAGGCCGCCAGCGGGGACTACCTGCTGTTCGTGGACGCCGACACCTGGCCGGATGGCGCCCTGCTGCAGGCTACCCTGAAAGCACTGGACAGCGGCCGCGTCTGCGGCGGCGGTGCCCGGGTGGCGTTCGACCACCTGAATCACCGCATCTACCGCTGGGGCGCGCGTACATGGAATACGCTCTCCGCGCGCCTGGGGCTGGCCGCGGGCTGCTACGTCTTCTCCACCCGCGAGGCGTTCACGGCGGTGGGCGGGTTCAGCGAGCGCGTGTACGCCGGGGAAGAGGTGTTCCTGTCCCGCGCCCTGCGCCGCTGGGGCCGGGCACACGGCCAGCGCGTGGAAATCCTGGACACGCCGGTCCTGACCTCCGGGCGCAAGGCGGACTGGTTCAACCCCGCGCGCCACCTCCTGGTCGTGTTGCAGGTCCTGCTGTTCCCCTGGAGCCTGCGCTCCCGCCGCCTCAGCTGGTTCTGGTATACCCGTCCGGGCAGTCGCGACTGAACGATCGCGGTGCCGTCGCCCCGTCGGGTTCGGTATACTGCGCGGTCTTTCGGTTCGCGCCCTGCAGAGGAACCCCCGGACGCCATGAATCCCCGCCTCGACCGGCTCCAGCCTTACCCGTTCGAACGCCTGCGGGCCCTGTTCGCGGACCTGCGCCAGCCGGAAGGGCTGGAGCCCATCGCGCTGTCGATCGGCGAACCGCGCCATGCGCTGCCGAGTTTCGTCGAACCCGCCCTGCGCGACGCCGTACAGGGTTACAACCACTACCCCACCACTCGCGGCGAACCGGCCCTGCGCGAGACGATCGCCGCCTGGCTGCAACGCCGGTTCAACTTGGATACCGTTAAGCCCGAGCGCCAGGTGCTGCCGGTCAGCGGTACCCGCGAGGCCCTGTTCGCGATCGGCCAGGCCGTCGTCGCGGAGAAGCCCGGGGCGCGCGTGCTGATGCCGAATCCCTTCTACCAGATCTACGAGGGTGCGGCCCTGCTGGCCGGGGCAGAACCGGCCTTCTACGACCTGGCGCCGGAGAACGGCTATCTACCCGACTTCTCCACGATCGACGTCGCCACCTGGGATGCGGTGCAGCTCGTCTACATCTGCAACCCGGGCAACCCGGCCGGCGCCTGCATGTCCGAGGCGGCGATGCAGGACCTGATCCGTCTGGCCGAACGCCATGACTTCGTAATTGCGGCCGACGAGTGCTACTCCGAGATCTATCACCCGGAGGCCACCCCACCCGCCGGCCTGCTGGGTGCCGCGGCGCGTATGGGTAATACCGGGTTCGAGCGCTGCATCGTGTTCCACAGCCTGTCCAAGCGCTCCAACCTCCCGGGGCTGCGCTCCGGGTTCGTGGCCGGCGATGCCGGGCTGCTGGACCGCTTTGCGCTGTACCGCACCTATCATGGCTGCACACTGCCGCCGCCCACCCAAGCGGTCAGTCGCGCGGCCTGGGCGGACGAGGCCCATGTGGAGCACAATCGCGCCCTGTACGCGCAGAAGTTCGCGGCGGTCGTCCCGCGTCTGCAGCCGATTCTCGAGGTCACCACGCCGGCCGCCGGCTTCTACCTCTGGCCACGGGTTCCCGATGGCGACGACGAGGCCTTTGCCCGCCGCCTGTACGCCGAGGCCGGGGTGACCGTGCTGCCCGGGCGCTACCTCTCGCGCAGCGACCCGACCTCCGGGCACAACCCCGGTGCCGGGCATGTCCGCATGGCCCTGGTCGCCGAGCCGGCCGCCTGTGTCGAGGCCGCCGAGCGCATTGCCAGCCTGTATGAATCCATTACCTATTAATACGTTGCAAGGAAAACCTCATGTCCGATATCCAGAGCACCATCGAAACCGCCTTTGAACGCCGCGCCGAGATCAACCCGCGCAACGTGGAGACCAATGTCCGCGATGCGGTGAACGAGGCGCTGGAGATGCTGGACACCGGCCGTGCCCGAGTCGCCGAGAAGAAGGGCGGCGAATGGGTGGTGAACGAATGGCTGAAGAAGGCCGTACTGCTGTCGTTCCGCATCTCGGAGAACGAGTTCATCAAGGGCGGCTTCACCAACTACTACGACAAGGTCCCGTCCAAGTACGCCGACACCTCCAGCCGTGACTTCCGCGAGGCCGGCGTGCGCGTCGTGCCGCCGGCCACCGCGCGCCGCGGGAGCTTCATCGCCCCCAACACGGTGCTGATGCCGTCCTACGTGAACATCGGTGCCTATGTGGATGAAGGCACGATGGTCGATACCTGGGCCACGGTCGGCTCCTGCGCCCAGATCGGCAAGAATGTGCATCTCTCCGGCGGCGTCGGGATCGGCGGCGTGCTGGAGCCGCTGCAGGCGGCCCCGACCATCATCGAAGACAACTGCTTCATCGGTGCCCGATCCGAGGTGGTCGAGGGCGTGATCGTCGAGGAAGGCGCGGTCATCTCCATGGGCGTGTATCTCGGCCAGTCCACCCGGATCTACGATCGCGAGAACGACGAGATCCTCTATGGCCGCGTACCGGCCGGCTCCGTGGTGGTCTCCGGCACCCTGCCCTCCAAGGACGGCAAGTACTCGCTGTACTGCGCGGTGATCGTGAAGCGCGTGGACGAGAAGACCAAGGCCAAGGTGGGTCTGAACGCCCTGCTGCGCGATGTCTGAGATCGCGCTCTTCGGGATCGCCAACTGCGATACCGTCCGCAAGGCTCGCCGGGCGCTGGACGCGGCCGGCGTGAGCGTTCGCTTCGTGGACGTTCGCAAGGACGGACTGGAGGAAGCCCGGGTGCGCGCCTGGGTCGAGGCGCTTGGCTGGGAGGCCCTGGTCAACCGGCGCGGCACGACCTGGCGCCAGCTTCCCGCCGAACAGCGCGACGGGCTGGACCGCGAACGCGCGATCGCCCTGATGCTCGAACACCCAGCCCTGATCAAGCGGCCGGTGATCGAACAGGGGGACGCGATCACGGTTGGCTGGACCCCCGACATCGCGGCCCGCTGGGGGGCTGCCTGAGGCCCTCGGCGGCATGCTGAGGCGGGCCGGTATTCGCTGGCGGGCGTTGCGCTGGCGCGCCCACCACTGGCTGGCCCGTCATCCCCGACTGCACACCGGCCTGCATGCCGCCGGGAGCATGAAGAGCGGCCCGGAGGCCATGGCCCGCGGGGTTGCCATCGGGCTGTTCATTGGCCTCACCCCGACGGTCGGCTTCCAGACCGTGCTGATGATCGTCCTCTGCATCGCGCTGGCCGGGAATTTCCCGACGGCCTTCGTGGCCTCGTTCGTCAGCAACCCCCTGACCACGGCCCCCCTGTACTGGGGCTACCACTCGCTGGGCGAGGCAGTCTTTCGCTACACGCCCCTGCTCACCCACGACCCGGACGCCTGGTACCTGCAGGGGATCGGCGACGAGATTACCTTCACGTTACTGGGCAGTCTGCTGATCGCCACGCCCACCGCTATGTCCGGCTACTGGATCTCCCATCAACTGTCCGCCGCCTGGCAGCGCCACCGGGACCGGCGGCGCGCCGAGCGGGCCCGGCGCCGCGGCCCCTAAGCCTCGTCACTCGGTCGCCTCCTCGGCGACCCCTTCCCCTGCCGGCGCGCCACTGGGTTCCGGCCATTCCAGCCGGACATCCAGCAACTCCACCGTGCCCCGGTCGCGCTCCAGGGGCGGTACGTCGGCGTAGGGGTCCGGATCCAGCCGGCCGTCGTGCCACACCCACACGAAGTACCCCAGGTTCAGCAGCGCGAGCGCCAGGATTAGCCAGCGCATCCGGCATCCTCCGCGAGCGACAGGGCCCATAGCCCGTCCAGAACCAGGTTGGGCACGATCCGAGATTCCTCGCGCAACAGCGGCGCCAGCCAGTAGGCATCCCCGCCGGTCAGCCAGCAGGGGGCCTCCTCGCCCAGCACGTCGCGGGAGCGCGCGATCAGCCCGTCCAGTGCCCCGGCCAGCCCCAGACCCCAGCCACGCTCCAGCGCATCCGCACTGTTCAGCCCGGGCGACGGGTCAAGGTCCTCGGGCCACTGCGTCGCCTCGCGCGGCGCGATACGATCGGCCAGACGGGGCTGCAGCGCCTCCCAGCCGAGCTGGCGCCCCGGCAGTATGTAGCCGCCTGCATGACACCCGCCCGCCTGCAACACGTCGACGGTGACCGCGGTTCCGGCATCCACCAGGATGACCGGCATATCGCCAACGGCCCGCGCCGCGACCAGCGCGCAGTACCGGTCCACCCCCAGCTGGCCGGCTGCGTAGTCGGTCCGCAGGCCGTTCGGCCCGGCAGCCGCAACCCGGACCGCGTGGACCGAGGCCGCCAGCCCGGCGCTGTCCAATTCCTCGGCGAACGCCGCCCCGCGATCACCCGCCACCCGCGAGACCCATACGGCGTCGATGGTCGAGTCCTGCGTCATGGATGCAAGGGCGCGGGCGCAGCCCGCGGGCTCCCGGGCCGCGCCGGAGCCCAGCACGTCGCCATCCCGGCTGCGCACCTGCCATTTCACCCGGCTACTGCCGATATCCACCAGCGCAACGTCAGACATGTTCACGACTCCGTACCGAAACCTCGCCCGAGTGCAGATACCGCACCGATCCGTCCGCGAACGCCGCCACCAGGCAGCCGCTGGCCGGATCGATCCCCTGCGCCCGGGCCTGCGCTCCATCGTCCAGCAGCTCGATGGCCTGCCCCCGCAACAGATCGAGCCGCTCCAGCTCGGACTCCAGCGGGGCCACGCCCTCGCGCACCATAACGGGATGCAGGCGGCAAAGCCGGTCGACCACCCGCGCGGCCAGTTCCAGGCCGTCCGGCGCCCCACCCGGACAATGACTGGCAAGATCGGTAACCGTGCGGTCCAGTTCCAGTGTATCCGCGGCCTCGCGATTCATCCCGATCCCGACCACCAGCCGGCCCGGCCGCTCCCGACGGGGTGCCCGCTGCTCCATCAGGATTCCGCCGAGCTTGGCGCCCTGGATCATCAGGTCATTGGGCCACTTGAGCCGCACGGACTCCAGACCCAGCCCCTCCAGGGCCTGGATTACCCCGATCCCCGCCCCCACCGGATAGGCGGGCGGCACCGGTCCCCGCGCGATGGGCCACGCCAGCGACAGGGCGAGGCTGGCGCCGGGCCGCGACTGCCAGGCCCGACCCCGCCGGCCGCGACCCGCGGTCTGGCTGCGTGCCACGCAGACAAGCGGTCGCTCATCGTCCGTGGCAGCCGCCTCCAGGAGATAGCGGTTGGTCGAATCGACCGATTCCAGGACCTCGACCCAAGGTGCGGCGACGTCGCTGCCCGCCAGCAGGCCATCGACGCGCTCTTTCAGCCATGCACTTTCCGGCGCCATAATGCAGACTGTGAACGAAGTCTCGGTCATCGGGATCGGTACTCGGCCAGGGGACAGGGTTGGATACCAGGGATACGCAGAGCAAAGCCAGGCACCATGGTAAGCATTCCGCCCGGACGGCGCTGCTACTGCTGGTACTGGTGGCAGGGCTGGTCGCGGGCGGAACCAGCGCGGCCGAGCTGTACAGCTACCGCGATGCCTCCGGTGCCCGCGTCCTGACCGACGAACGGCCCCAGGGTATCCCGTACGAAACTATCCGCTCGCCCGCGAGCACGGGCACGGGGACCCCGTCCACGGGCGGCGACTGGTCTCCCAGCCAGATCTTCGTGTTCGAGGGCCCGGGCGGTGAACGCCTGGTCACCAACCAGCATCGCCAGGACAGCGGCATGGAACTGGTCGCCACCTACGGCCGCCCCACCGCGCGCGCCCGCTGCGGCGAGCGCGCCCGCCAGGCGCTGGCCACCGGCGGTGGCGAGTTCGCGGACCTGATTCGTACGGCCGCCACCCGCAAGGGCCTCGACCCTGCGCTGGTCCAGTCGGTCATTCACGTGGAATCCTGCTTCGATCCGCAGGCGGTCTCGCGGGTGGGCGCCCACGGCCTGATGCAGCTGATGCCCGCGACCGCGGCCGATCTCGGGGTCACCGACCGTTTCGATCCGGCCCAGAACATCAACGGCGGCACACGCTATCTGGCCGCGATGCTCGAGCGCTTCGAGGGGAATCTGGATCTCGCCCTGGCCGCCTACAACGCCGGCCCCGGCGCGGTGGAGCGCCACGGCGGCGTCCCGCCATTCCGCGAGACACAGACCTACATCCAGCGCATCCGCTCGCAGTACACCGGCAACGGACGACCGAACTGAATCAGTCTTTGGGCTTGTCGCGCCCGCAGTTCCAGCACTGGGTGAACTGCGGCTCGATCACCTCGCCGCAGCGCGGGCACTTCCAGTCCCGGCCGTCGTGTTCCGGCTCGCCCTCCAGGTACTCCAGGATCAGGGCTCGCGCCTCCTCGGCCTGCTCCTCGTGCACCACCATGATGCGCGCCCAGGTCTCGGTTGGCGGGACCTCCCCCGCCGCGCCCATGAGCCCGGCCTGGTTCACGTACGCCGGGATGCCGGCCTCTTTCAGCAGGTCCTCGATGAACCCGGCCATCACGGGGTCGGCGGCGGAATAGACAGTCCTCATGGCCGCGACCGTAGCACGCGCGGCAAATCCGACGCAGCGGGCCTACCCCTACTGCACAGTGCCCTGATTGGCCGCCTGGAAGTATTCCATCGCCTTCTGGATTGCGAAGAACGGGGCTTCCTCGAGCGCGGTACGGGTGTGCGGCAGGTTGATGTCCGCGTGGTACTTGCGCATGGCCAGGACATGAATCGGCAGCTCGCGCGCGAACATCGGGTTTTCGAAGTTGAAGTACTGGCCCAGCCCCAGCACCAGATCCTGGCGCTCGTCGGCCGTCAGGCTCTCGGGGGACACCCGGACATCCGGGAGCTGCCCGGCCTGGCCGTCGACCGATACGACCACCTGGCGATCCCCGTCGGCCGCGGCCGGCACGGAATCTCCGTTCACCAGCTGCAGGTTCTCCGACAGGTCCAGGTACCCCTTGGACAGGATATGCCCATGCGGCTGGAACACCTTGCTGGACATGTTGACCGCCCAAAGTTCCATGGTCTCCTTGAGGTCCTGGGCCGCCTGCACCTCGCCCAGGGCGAACAACTGCTGGGCGTAAACGATATCCCACACCCAGACCTGGCCGTATTCGGGCAGCTCGCCCTCGACGGCCAGCGAGACCTTGCGCAGCTCGGGCTGCGATTCGTCGCGCGCATGCAGTGTCAGGGTAAATTCGGCCAACGGACTTCTCCTTACGGCAGCGCCACTCGCGCTGCATGATCAAGGCCCGGATTATAGTCGCCTGTACCCACCCGCCGCAGTTCAGGCACGTCGCCCGGGGACTTCGGCCACGCCTGCCCCCCATTCACGGAACTGACATAATGTCGGAGGGGAACACTGGTTAATCTACACATTCGCGTTGGTGCCTCATGTTTCCCGAGACAAGGCGCGGTGCGCAGCCGGTAGTGGGGCTACCGGTAAGCGCCGCAACGCTGCATCGGGGAACATGGGGCACCAACCCCACAAACTATTGAACGCAGGGGCTCGGCCGATTTTGCGCGCGCACGGCGTTGCGGTTCCCTTGTGCAGAATGACTGCACGGCAGTCACCGCGCCTTGTTCGCACGCAAAATCGACTCGAGCGCGAACGTGTAGATTAACCAGTGTTCCCCTAGACTCGCGGGTCCATTCCTGCCGCGAGTCGTGCATGCCGGATGCCGACGTGACCCAGACCGATCTGTTCCTCAATCGCGAGCTGTCCCTGCTGGAATTCAACCGCCGGGTCCTCGCGATCGCCCAGGACCCCGCCTTCCCGCTGCTCGAACGCCTGCGCTATCTGAGCATCTCCTCCACCAACCTGGACGAGTTCTTCGAGGTCCGCGTGGGCTCGCTGCGCCAGCAGGTCGAACTGAACGTGCAGGCCCCCGGTCCGGATGGTCTGTCCGCTGCCGAGCAGCTGCGCCAGATCGCCCCGCGTGCGCACGACCTGGTGGAGGAGCAGTACCGCACCCTGAACGATGAACTGATCCCGGCGCTGGCAGCCGAGGGCATCCACTTCGTGCGTCGCACCCACTGGAGCTCCGCGCAGCAGGAATGGGTGCTGCAGTATTTCCGCGAACAGCTGCAGCCGGTCCTGACCCCGATCGGCCTGGACCCGGCGCATCCCTTTCCGCGCATCCTGAACAAGAGCCTGAACTTCATCGTCACGCTGAAGGGCAAGGACGCCTTCGGCCGCGAGTCCGGCCGCGCCGTGGTGCAGGCACCGCGTTCTCTCCCGCGTCTGGTGCGCCTCCCGCGGGAGGTCGCCAGCGGCGACAACGACTTCGTCCTGCTGTCGTCCATCCTGCACGCCCATGTCGACGAACTGTTCCGCGGGATGAAGGTGACCGGCTGCTACCAGTTCCGGCTGACCCGCAACTCCGACCTGTTCGTGCAGGAAGAGGAGATCGACGACCTCCTGAACGCCCTGGAGGGCGAACTGCCCCAGCGCAACTACGGCGCCGGCGTGCGGCTGGAGGTCGCGGACAACTGCCCGCAGGAGGTCGCCGATTTCCTCCTGCAGCAGTTCCATCTGGACCCCGACGACCTGTATCAGGTCACCGGCCTTGTGAACCTGAACCGGCTGATGGCGGTGCACGAACTGGTCGACCGCCCGGACCTCAAGTTCCCGCCCCTGGTCCCGGCCCTGCCTCGCGTGGACGCCAGCGGCAGCGGCATCTTCGCCTGCATCCGCGAGCAGGAGCTATTGCTGCATCATCCGTACCAGTCGTTCATGCCGGTGGTGGATTTCCTGCGCCAGGCCGCGGCCGACCCGCGGGTACTGGCCATCAAGCAGACCCTGTACCGCACGGGCACCCGCTCGCCCCTGGTCGAGACCCTGATCGAGGCGGCGCAGGCCGGCAAGGAGGTCACCGTCGTGATCGAGCTGCGGGCGCGCTTCGACGAGGCCGACAACATCGAGCTGGCCAACCGCATGCAGGATGCCGGGGTGCATGTGACCTACGGCGTGGTCGGCTACAAGACCCACGCCAAGCTGGCCCTTGTGGTGCGCCGGGATGGCGACCAGATTACCCGCTACGCCCACCTCGGCACCGGCAACTATCACTCGGGCACTGCCAAGGCCTACACCGATTTCGGCCTGCTGACGGCCGACCCCGTGCTGACCGAGGACGTCCACCGCGTGTTTCTCCAGCTGACCGGGCTCGGCAAGGTGACCCGGCTGCGCCAGCTCATCCAGGCCCCCTTCCGCCTGCACGACGCGATGCAGGAGAAGATCGAGCGCGAGATCGAGAACCACCGGGCCGGCAAACCGGCGCGCATCGTCGCGCGCATGAACTCCCTGAACGAGGCCACCATCATCCAGGCCCTGTACCAGGCCTCGCAGGCCGGTGTGCTCATCCAGCTGATCGTGCGCGGCATCTGCAGCCTGCGCCCCGGGGTCCCCGGCATATCGGAAACCATCGAGGTGCGCTCGGTACTTGGCCGCTTCCTCGAACACTCGCGGGTGTTCTACTTCGAGAACGCCGGCAACCCCGAGGTGTTCCTTTCCAGCGCCGACTGGATGCCGCGCAACTTCTTCCGCCGCGTCGAGGTGGCTTTCCCGGTGCGCGACCCGGAGCTGCGCGACCGCGTGGCCGAGGAATCCCTGTTCAACTACCTGCGCGACACCGCCACCGCCTGGTCCCTGCAACCGGACGGCAGCTACACCCGCATTCGGCCCGCAAACGACCAGGCCCCCTACTCCGCACAGGAGGTCCTGGCGGCCCGGCTGGCGGGGTCTACCGCCGGCTGACGCGACACCCATGGCCGGCGCGGGGCACCCGGTCGTGGGACTTCGCCGGTCCCCGCTTGACCCCATCCTTCGGACAACCGAACCTGAAGGTCACAACCTCCCTGTGGGCGCGAGCATCCGGACCCCCTATGAAGATCCTGATACTGGAAGACGAAGATCTCATGGCGGATCTCCTGAAGACGCTCGTTCGCGGCCTTTATCCCGATTCCGACATCTTCCACGCGCGCTCCATTACCGAGGCCCTGCGACGTTGGCGCGAGAAACACCACGACCTCGTGCTGTCGGACCTGTCGCTGCCCGACGGGAACGGGCTGGACTTCCTGCGACGGGCGGCCATCGATGGCCGCGTCACGCCCATCGTCATCATCACCGCGAACCCGGACCGTAAGAGTGTCCAGCGCGCCGCTCGCTACGGCGTCCGGGGTTTTATCTCCAAGCCCTTCGAGGCGGAACTGGTGCATGACCGTCTGCAAGCGATACTGGCTACGGGAGCGACTACCGCCGAGTCCCGCGAAGAAGCCGAGGGCGAGCCGGAGGCGCCCGCCCTGGAAAACGCCCTGCAACAGGCCGAATCCGGTGAGCTGAGACTGCCTACACCGATCGATCTTGACGCACTGCGGGAATTGAGGGCGCGGGCCGACACACTCTCGCTGTCCGAACTGGAGAAGGCCTGGCAGGACATTCCATCCCTGGTCACGCGCCTGATCGATGCATCCAACGGCAGTGCTCTGAGGCGCACCGACACCCCCAATACCTCGCTACGCGACGCCCTGCAGGTTCTGGGCATCCCCACCGCCCTGAATCTGGCAATGGCCATGGCCCTCGATCTCACCACCACACTTCAGGACCCCAACCTCCAGACCCGCGCCCGGCATTACCAGGAACAGAGCGAGCGCATGGCCCACCAGGCCGCGGCCCTGGGTCGCAGCCTGCGGGCGGACGCCAGCCTTTGCTTTACCGCCGGACTGATGCATCGCCTGGGCGAGCTCGCGGTCATCGCCACGGCACAGCGCTGCGTCCTTCAGGGCTGCACCCTCGACCCAGCCGCCCTGGATACGGCGCTTGCGGGGGACTGGCCCGCTCGAATGGCCGTAGCGCTGAAATCGCGTCTGCGCCTTTCTCTCCCGTTAAAGCAGATGATTGGGGCCGCCCACGGCTTCGGTCTGGGCAGCGGCCACATTCATCTCCCCATCATGCGCACCGCCTTCTTGCTGACCAATGGGGCGGCGGACTCCGCCGAATGCCAGAAGCTACTGGGGCGCCTTGGTCTGTCGGACCAGGACACAACAGGCGGCATACCCGCTCAGCAGGTCTCGCTCCAGAGAAATGCTGATGGGTGAACACGCTCGCGTGGGCACCCCGAGCCCCCGAGGCAGGGGTCACACAGCCGTTAGCGCCTCCACCCCCGTTCTATAAACCCTCGGGGCGCAATGCAGGGTCGGGGAACCTGGAGTACAAGCCCCAAACGTGAGTGAATACAGGGGCACATGCGCCGCACACCATCGGGCCGCACACGCGTGCGGCACCCTCCCGGAACCGAGGCGCTCCTGAACCCAATCCTCTTGTTCCCGATGCAGAGGGTCGCTGGGTTCCCTACCCGTTCACAACACACCTGGTAAGCGCCTCAGCTCCCGTGGTTTTTTGTATCCGCTTCACTTTGACGCTCGGAGCGCGGCACATCATGCAGTCCGCCCAGCAGGGTGACCTCGGCGTCGCCATGACGCAGCAGGTCCTGCAACAGCACCACGATCCCGGCCACGCAGAGGAACAGCCCGAAGTTCAGTCCGATCGACTGCACATGGCGGAGCACAAAGAAGAACTCCGCCTCCTGCGCCGGAATCCACAGGATCGGCGCCATCACCCCCAGCAACGCCACGAATGCATACACCATGAAACGGATAAAGTGCACCGGTACCCGCCGTATGCTCAGGCCGTACACGATGGTGGCCACGATCAGCACACTCGCCGGCGCCTGAACCGCGATCATGGCCCGGTCGGTGATGAACACGTACCGGCCCTCCTCGTAGGTGGCTTCGCTGAGCCCGCCGAACATGGCCACCAGCAGGGCGTTTCCGACCACATACACCAGACTGAGCAGGAAGGGCAGTGCCAGCAACCGGTTGTGCCGCATCAACCGGAACCCCGTAGCCGACCACCAGATGCCGATCCACAACGGCACCGACAGCACCTAGGGCAACACTGATTAATGTGCACGCTCGCGTTGGCATCCCAGGTTCTCCGAGACCAGGCGCGTCGCGCAGCGGGTAGTGGTTCTACCCGCAAGTGGCGCAACGCAGGATCGGGGAACCTGGGGTGCCAACCCCGAAGGGGCTCGGCCGCTTTTGCGCGGGAACGGCGTTGCGGCTCCCTTGTGCAGAATGACTGCACGGCAGTCACCGCGCCTTGTTCGCACGCAAAAGCGACTCGAGCGCGAGCGTGCACATTAATCAGTGTTGCCCTAGATCCAGACCACCAGCGTCAGCATTGCATCCATCCTTTCCGAATCCGCCGTCAGGCGTACTCGAGTTGCAGTGCGTGGCGGGCCCATTCCTCGCGCTCGGCGTCGAGGTCGGCCCGTGTCAGGGGATGGGCATCCAGCCATCCCGTCGCAAAGCTCAGTGCGAGGCCGTCCGTCGTCGCCTCGATACGCTCCAGCGGCACCGGATCGGGTGCCCGCGAGCGATGCAGCAGCACGGCCAGGCGCAACAGCACCGCCATATACCGGAAGGCGCCCGCACGATCCTCACGCACATCGCCCAGAAGCTTGGGTTTCAGGCTCCGCCGGTGCAGGCGCACCAGCAGTGCAAGCTCCGCCTGCTCCGGCTGCGAGAACCCGGGCAGGTCGGCCCATGTGAGGATGTATTCACCGTGCTTGTGGTACTTGCTGTGGGCCAGGGCGAGGCCGATCTCGTGCAGCTCGGCAGCCCAGTCCAGACGCTCGGCGTCGTCCCCGTCCAGCCCCCAGGCCGCGCGCACCGCGGTGACCAGGCGTGCCACCGTGGCCTGGACGCGCTCGGCCTGGGCCGGGTCCACCGCAAAGCGCCGGCGCAGATGATGAATGGTGCGCCCGCGCACGTCCTCGTGCCGGAAGCGACCCAGCAGGTCATGCACCACTCCCTCGCGCAGCGCCCCGTCGGAGGGATGCAGGCGTTCGATGCCCAGCGCCTCGAACGCGCCCAGCAGGACCGCCAGTCCGCCGGCGATGACCGGCGCCCGCTCTGCCGCCAGGCCGGGGAACTCCAGCCCGTCGATCGAGCCCTGCTCGATCAGTGCGTCCCGCAGACGCTCGAGGGCCTGCCGGTCCATGCCCGGCGCCGGGTCCAGGCCCGACTCCTGCACCATGCGATCCAGCGCGAGGATCGTGCCCGAGGCCCCGAGTGCCTGATTCCATCCCTCGGCCCGGTAGGCGCTGGCAATCGGCTGCAGTTCCTGCTCCGCTCGCAGTCGGGCGGCATCGAAGGCCTTGCGACTCAGCTTGCCGTCGGCGAAGAAGCGCCGGGTAAAGGTCACACACCCCATCTCGAGGCTCTCGGCCAGGACCGGCTCGAAGCGTTCCCCGATAATGAACTCGGTGCTGCCGCCGCCGATATCCATCACCAGGCGCCGGCCACTGTCATCCGCCAGCGTGTGGGCCACGCCGAGGTAGATCAGCCGTGCCTCCTCGCGCCCGGCGATGATCTCCACCGGATGTCCGAGGGCGTGCTCCGCCGACCGCAGAAAGGCCCGGCTGTCATGCATCTGGCGCAGCGTGTTGGTCCCAACGACCCGCACATGACCGCGCGGCAGCTGACGCAGCCGCTGGCCGAAACGATCCAGGCAGTCCAAAGCCCGCTGGGCGACCTCCGGATCCAGCTGTCCCTGATCGTCGAGGCCGCTGGCAAGCCGCACCATCTCCTTGAGCCGGTCCACCTTCAGGACCTCGCCATCCTGGCGCCGAGCCACAATCATGTGAAAGCTGTTGGATCCCAGATCGACGGCCGCAACCGTCTCCGTATGGTGAGCCTCCTGCATGCCTAATGCGCCTCCCCATCGGCCAGCCGTTCGAGGACCCGCCGCGGGAGGTGCCAGACAAGGCGCATCGGTCCCGGCAGCGAACCCGCCAGCCCGCAGGCATCGCCCTTGCCCATATGCACCAGACTCCGCCCTCCGGGCGCGCCCAGCAAGCAGCTGGCCAGGAGCGACAGGTCGGGCTCGTGGCCCACCAGCACCAACCCGCCATTCGTCGGCAGGTTCCGGGCCAGGGCTTCGACCTCCAGCCCGGCGGGTTGTCCCGGAGCCAGCCATTTCTTCTGTCGCACCGGTACATCCAGCGCCTGGGAAAGGGGGATCGCCGTCTGTCGGGCGCGCAGATAGGGGCTGCACAGGAGCTCCACGGAAGCCGGTAGCAGATCGCCCAGCGCCTGGGCCATGCGCACCGCGCTGACCTGCCCCTTTGCGGTCAGCGGCCGGTCACGATCGGCCCCGTCCCAGTCGCCGGGATTACCGGCCTGGGCATGCCGCACCAGCACCAGCCGCGGTTCCCGCATGCCGATCAGGCCGCCCCGGGCCGCAGCAGAAACAGGGAGTACCACGCCTCGGGCGCCGACCACTCGGCCTCGTGTTCCATCCCCGCCGCCGCCACCAGACCATCGACCGCCTCGCGGCTGAACTTGCGCGATATCTCGGTGCGGATAATCTCGCCTGCCGCGATCTCCAGGCGAGCCTCGGGCTCCGAGACCTGCACGACCTGGTCGCGACGCGCCACCAGGTGCATCTCGATCCGCGAATGCTCTTCCACGAAGGGCGCGCGGTGATCGAACCCCTCGGGGTCGAAATCCGCCCCCAGCTCGGTATTCAGCACCGACAGCAGATTCAGATTGAACGCCGCGGTGACCCCCGCCGCATCGTTGTAGGCCGCCTCCAGCACCGGACGCGGCTTGACCCGGTCCAGCCCCAGCAACAGGCGATCCTCCGCATTCATGGTCGCGCGGATCCGGGTCAGCAGGGCGGCGGCCTCTGGGTCCTCGAAATTCCCCAGACTGCTGCCGAGAAAGGCGAACAGTCGGGGACCGTCGCCGCGCGCGCCGGAGACCTCGCCCAGGTGGCCCAGGGCCGCCGCATAGTCGCCGCACAGACTGTCCACCCGCAGTTGATCGAAGCGCTGCAAGAGCCGCTCGCCCGCCTCGTCCAGGATCTCGCTACACACGTCATTGGCGACGTAATGGGGCGCCGCCAGGCGCCGCTCCAGGGCGGCCAGCAGGTATTCGGTCTTGCGCGAGGTCCCGCTGCCCAGCTCGAACAGCGTCCGGGCGCCGGATGCGTCCACGATCGCATCGGCATGACGCTCCAGGAGCTCGGCCTCCAGGCTGGTCGGGTAGTATTCCGGCGTGTCGCAAATCGCATCGAACAGCTGCGAACCCCGTGCATCGTAGAAGTACTTCGGCGGCAGGGATCGCGGTGGCTCGAGCATCCCCGCGCGGAAATCGGCCAGTAACTCGGCGTGGGCATCGCGTTCTTCCACCACCCGGCGGCTGTAACGGGAGGAAACGGGTACAGCGCAGGCGTCGGCGGACATGCGGGCTTCCGTATCAAGAGGGTTTGCGGCACGCTAGCATGAAACCACCGACGTCCCAACTGCCCCCAGGGAAGCCCGGATCAATGTGCCGACACCTCGCTTATCTGGGTCCTCCGATCACGCTGCGCAGCCTGATCCTGGATCCCCCCCACAACCTGATCGAACAGGCCATGGCGCCCCAGGAACTGGTGTACGCGCGGGTCAATGCCGATGGCTTCGGCTTCGGCTGGTTCGGGGCCGGGGGCATGGCGCGCCATTACCGCCGAGCCGACCCGCTCTGGCAGGATCCCAATCTGGAAGATCTGGCCAGCGACATGACCCAGCCCCTCTGGATTGCGGCCATCCGCAGCGCAACCCCCGGCTTCGGGGGCGACTCGGTTAATGCCCAGCCGTTCGCTCGGGACGGCCTGCTGTACAGCCACAACGGCCTGATCAGCCGCTTCCGGCCGGATGTGCGGCGCCAGATCCAGAACATCCTCAGCCACGAGATCGAAGCCAGCATCGAGGGCACAACCGACTCGGAACACCTGTTCGCGCTGGTGCGGCAGTACCTGGCCGATGACGAGAACGCCACGCTGGAAGGCGCCCTCGGCGAGGCGTTCTCGACCATCGAGGCCTGGCTGGGCACGGATACCGCCCTGCTGAACGTGATCCTGTCCGACGGACGCCGCATCATCGCCAGCCGCCACGCGATCAACGCGCCCTGCCCCAGCCTCTACTACACCACCGATGACGAGACGTTCCCCGAAGACAGCGTGGTCGTGGCATCGGAACCGCTGACGGATCGCGAGCGCTGGCGCCCGGTGCCATCCGGCCACCTGCTGATCCTGGATCCCGACGAACCGCCGGAACTCCTGGCCTTGTAACGCGCTCCACCGGATATGAACGCCGTCCATCCGCTATCGAACGCGTCCGAACCGGACCTCGTGGAGTGCCTGTCCGTCCAGCACGACCGCCTGAACGCGGCGCTTCTCGCCACCCCGGAACACGAGTGGCGCAATCAGTACCACCCGGACCTCAGCCCCATAGGTTGGCATTACGCCCATTGCCATTTCATCGAGGCAGTCTGGCTGCACGAACGGATTTTGGGTGAGCCGCCGCTCGCACGGCGGGATTGGCACGACCTGTATTTCCCGGAGCAAAGCCCGAAATGGCGCCGCGGCGGGCGCCTCCCACCCCGCCACTCGCTGCTCGAGTGGGGCCGGGCGTGTCAGCAGCACCACCTGGAGCTTTTGCGCGCCCACCCGGAGGTGCGCCGCCATCCCCTGCTTGAAAACGACTACCTGACCGGTTTCCTCGCGCAGCACCACGCGATGCATCTGGAGAGTCTCGAACAGGTGCGCTGGTTTGCCCGCCTGCAACACCCCGAAGCCGGCCCTGTACAAACCTCCGAGACCGCGCACCGGCCTTGCAACGACTGGATCGAGTGCCCGGGGGGCGAACACATCGCCGGCAGCGATTCCATCACCGCCTTCGACAACGAGCGCGGCCGACACACCGTGCGGCTCGCGCCCCACGCCATCCGTGCACACCCCGTCACCAACGCCGAGGTCGCGGCCTTCATCGAGGCCGACGGGTATCACCCCGGCCCTCACTGGGACGAATCCGGCCGGGCGTGGCTGGAACAGACGGGGGTCACTGCCCCGCTGGGCTGGGGGCGCCGGCCCGACGGCACACGAGTCCAGACCCTGCCGGGCGGCACCCAGCGGCTCGAGCCCCGGGCACCCGCCGTCGGCCTCTCCTGGTTCGAGGCCACGGCCTACGCGCGCTGGGTCGGCGCCCGCCTGCCCCACGAACACGAGTGGGAGCATGCCGCGCAGGCCCGCTGCCTATCCGGTACAGGGCAGGTCTGGGAATGGTGTGCGAACCCCTTTCAACCCTACCCGGGTTTCCGGCCCTACCCCTATGATGAATACTCCCTGCCCTGGTTCGACGGGAAGCACTACGTCCTGCGCGGCGGCAGTGCCTGGAGCGACCCGCTGCTCACCCGGACGACCCTGCGCAATTTCTTCACTCCCGATAAACGCCACGTATTCGCCGGCATCCGCCTGGCCCGCGACCTCTAAGGAAACACCCATGCGACCGAACCACATCCCGCTTGCCCACCGGACATCCTGGCTCGTCGCCGGCCTCGCCGTACTTGCACTGGCGATCCCCGGGGCCGCTGTTGGCAGCGATGGCGCCACGACGCTTTCCCTGACCGGCAAGACCGAACGCCAGGTCGCGAACGATCACATGACCGTGCAGATACAGACCGAGGCGCGCGCCCCGGAGGCTGCCACAGCCGCGGCTACCGTCAACCGGAACATGGAGACGGCCCTGGAACGCGCGGGCGAACACGATGCCGTCGAGGCCCGCACCATTGGCTATTCGACCCGCCCCATCTACGACGCCGACGACCGCAGCCGCATCAACGCCTGGCAGGTCCAGCAGAACCTGGAACTGACCAGCGGCGACTTCGACCGCCTGGGCGAACTGGTGGGAACCCTCCAGCGGCACGACCTCACGGTGAGTCAGATCCGTTTCTCCCTGAGCCCCGAGGCCCGCGAGGAACACCGCGAGGCCATGATCGAAGAGGCCATGGACGACCTGAAGGATCAGGCGCGCGTCATCGCCCGCTCACTGGGCGCCACGCACCTGCGTGTTCTGGAAGTGGACCTGCCGGATGACTCCTACAGTGGCCCGCAGCCGATGATGGCCATGCGGGCGATGGACGAATCCGCCAGCCAGCCGGCGCTGGAGGCCGGGCACTCCACCCTGAGCCTCAGCGTACGCGGCCGCCTGCAGGCCCTTGGTGCCGAAACCCTGCGCGTCGGCCCCGCCCGGTAACCCACGGCGCCTGCCAGCGAGCGCCGTGCGGCCACACAGCCGATCTGCAGGCTCACAATAGGCGTCCCGATCCGCACACAGCATCCCGGCCGTGGCGCAGCGAAGAGCCGGGGTCTCCAGCCCCCAAGCCTTCCCCTCCAGCGATGCAGATCCCGGATAACCGCTTCGCGGTTTCCGGGATGACACAGCGCGGCGGCATCGCGTGTGACCTTGGGAGGTCCCGCGCACCGTCCCGAACAGGCGGTCGGCCCGGGGACGGATGCATGACTCCGCAAGGCACTCCCTCAGCGGGCGAGCTCCAGGGCCAGCTCGCCGTCGCGCACCTCGATGGACTCGATGCCGGCGCGCAATTGCTGGAAGGGCTCCAGCCCCAGCAGATCCTCGTCCTTGAGCCCGCCCAGCCAGGCATCCGGCAGTGGGATCCCGGCAACGCTGACGCCCACCAGGCGCGCGTGCACCTGGCCCTCTTCGGTACCAAAGCGAACGCCCGAGCGCACATTCAGGACGCGTCCGCCCAGCAGGGGGATATCCGGCGGCACATCGATGCGCACCCGCGTGCTCACCTGTCCCGGCGTCAGGCGGATCGCCACCCGCCCGGCCAGGTCCGGATCCTGCGCGATCAGCGCATTCAGCTCGCGTTCGCTGAATTGCACCACCCGGGCCTCGGCGCGTTCCTCGTAGAGTTCGGGGACCAGCGGCTCGGCTTCGGCGTCGAGATCGATGATCGGATCGCCTGGTGCGCTATCGGGGCGGGGCTCCGCATCGCGCGGACCCAACGCCCGCAGCTTGGCTTCCAGCTCCGCCTGCTCCTGGACATTCAGGGTCACCGGCTCGGGTTCGCCCGACTGCAGGTGGATTACGCCCCAGAAACCGGCCCACAACGCAGCCAGGATCAGCAGGACGATCAGGTAACGCGGGGGCCGCCCCGTGGAACGGTACTGGATGGGTGCGGAGGGTTCGTTGTTCTTCGCCATGCCGGACTCTCGCAGATCACAAGGGCGTCATGGTCGCACAAAGCTACGACCATGATCCGCCCAACCGGAGGTTTGATCAGAGGAAGTCGAACAGGGACAGGCGATTGACCTGGGTATAGGTCTGCTGCGCGGCCTGCAGCGCCACCTGCTGCTGGTTGAAACGGCTGATCGCCTCGGCGTAGTCCAGATCGCGGATCTCGGAGACCGCGCTGTTCAGGTCCACCAGGCGGTCTTCGTTCAGGTCCTGTTGCTGGTCGAAGGTCTTCAGGCGCGAGCCCACCTCGGCGCGGATATCGCTGAAATTGCCCAGCACGGCATCCAGATCGGCCAGCGCGGTGTTGCTGGCCGTCGCCAGGTTGGCCCGGCTATTGCCGCTGGCGCCACCCTCTTCCAGGGCGGCAATGATCGCGTCCAGGGTCTCGAACACGCTCTTGTTCTCCGCCGGGCGGGATTCCACTTCGTCCCCGATTTCGGGGGCACCGCTCAGGGTAATCGCCCGCCCATCAAAGGTGATCGCCTCGCCGGAAACGTAGGGCCCACTGTCGACCGTACCACCACCTTCATCCACGACCTGGTATCCGATCTCGCCGCCACCGAGATCCTGGAACGTGATGGTGTAGGTCTGACCCGTCAGGGCGGCCGAGTCATTGACGCCGGTTTGCTCCACCACAAGGGTACTGCCGGGTTCTCGATTGAGCACCTCGGCCCCGACACGCCCGTCATTCTCCGGAATGTCCATGAACACCCGCGCACCGGTGTCGCCCACCGGTACCTTCCGGTTGGCCGAGATGGCAACCTCGCGGATGCTGCCCGTGCCTTCGGCCCCCTCGTAGCGCACCGCACCCGTCCCATCCTGCTGGAAGGGCTGCTGCAACGACTTTGTACCGGCGAAGAGGTATTCGCCGTTCGGGTCCTTGGTGTTCGCGATATCGAACATCCCGTCACGCAGCTGACGCAGCTCACCGGCGATATAGCTGCGGGTCTCGTTGGTCTGGCTGTCGTTGTTGCCGGCTACCACCAGCTCGCGCGCACGCTGCAGCAGGTCGGTCCCGCCCTGCAGGGCCGATTCCTCCTGCTGCAGGCGCGGCTGGGTGTTGTCGATATTGCGCTGATACTGCTTGGTGGCCTGGATGATGCGTTCGAACTGATTGACCTGGGTTGCTCCGCTCGGATCATCGGAGGGGCTCAGGATGCGCTCCCCCCGACCCATCTGCAGCGAGGTCCGGTTCAGTTCGGTCTGCCCGCGCTGGATCTGGTCGATCCCGGTCTGGAAGATCTGGGTGGTCGAGATGCGCATGTCCGTGTCTCCCGGTGGGCGCTAGCGGCGGACCGCGCCGAGCAGTGAATCGAACAGCGAATTGCTGACCGAGATGACCTGGGCCGCCGCCTGATAGGCCTGCTGGTAACGGATCAGATCGGCCGCCTCTTCGTCCAGGTTGACGCCGGAGACAGCCTCACGCTGGGCGCGCGCCTGTGCCAGCTGCGCATCGGCCGATTCCTGTGCGACCTGGGCCTGGCGGGTGCGTGTACCAACATTGGCCAGCAGGCTGTTATAACCATCCCCGAATGTCCGATCGCCGCCGACCAGGCGTTCGTCCGACAGGTCATTCATCGCCAGCATGTTGCGGTTATCGCCCGGGTGATCAACATTGCTGCTCACCACAAAGGTGTCCCCGTCCTCGGGGGTGCCCCTGATCTCCATTTCCCAACCGTTAAACTCGATGGTTGTTATCCCGTCACCATCGGGATCTAGTGGGAAAGCGCTTCCATTGATCTCAAACTGATCCGTATTACCGTCAAATTCAACGGTGACCTCAGCCAAATCCAGGTTATCCCGATCCACAGCCCGAACAGACGCGATCGATGCGTCTCCAACATTGTCCTCGCCAAGGTCCGCCCTAACGGCGCTGGCTGCGGCGATACCCGAAGGGTCCGTCATCTCCACCGAGAGATCCCGTGCGCCATTGCGAGTCGGCTGGATCAACCAGCCATCCCCTTCCTCCTGTCCGCCAATCGTTGCGGTATCCACAATGATCCCGTCCGCCTCAAGAACTCCATTGCCACTCGCTACGACCCCACCATCCGACAGCTTCCGTAGTTCATAGTCCGTACCGTTATAATTCAGGCGGTAATCGGACGTGGTCAGGTCGCGCACGTCGCCGAATTCGACAGACGGAACATCATCAGACTCATTGCCGGGGAATCCACGGACCGCCGGATCGCCGATCCCGAAGATATCCGCGCCCTGCTGGCCGTTCAGGTCCAGGCCGAGCCGGTTCTGCTGGTTGTATTCCGCCCCGATGCTGATCGCGAGCCGGCCCAGGGTGTTCTGGGCCTCGTCGATGATCCCGGTCCGGGTCTCCAGCAGTGCACCCAGCTCGCCGCCCTGGATGAAGCGGGAGATGTTCACCGGATCGCCGCTGGTGGCCAGCCCGATGTCAGGAGAACGCGGATCACCAGTCAGTGACTCCGCCACCAGTTCGCGGTTATTGCCCCCGAGCACCAGCGCCTGGCCGTTGCCCACAAATACGTTGACCGCGCCGTCATCCTGCTCGGTGATGCGGACGTTGACCTTCTCCGCCAGCTGGTTCAACACGCGGTCGCGCTGGTCCAGCAGGTCGTTCGGAGTGCCCTGGGTGGACTTCGACACGATCTCGCGGTTAAGCCCGGCGATCGCATCGGTCAGGGAGTTGATCTCCTCGACGTTGGTGCGGATCTGGCCGTTGATGATGTCCCGCTGTTCCTCGATGCGCCGGTCGATGGAGGCAAAACGCTCAGCCAGGGATTCCGCCTCGGTCAGGAAGACCGTGCGCGCGGCACTGGACGTCGGGTCGTTGGCCAGATCCTGGCCGGCATCGAAAAAGTCCTGCAGTACCGGCGTCAGACCGGAACTGGAGCTGCCCAGCAGGTCGTCGATGCGTCCGGCCAGCGAGGCCTTGAGCTCGGCATTCGACTGATCGGAGATCGAGTTGCGCAACTGGGTGTTCACGAAGTCGTCGGAGATCCGCCGGATCGTGTCCACCTGCACGCCCTGTCCCTGGAAGCTGCCCCCCAGGAACTGCGGCGTCAGGTTGGACAACTCGGTGCGTTGCCGGCTGTAGCCCTCGGTCGCGGAGTTCGCGATGTTGTTGCTGGTCGTCCCGATCGCGCGCTGGAAGGCCAGCAGGGCCGAGGTGCCGATCCCGGACGCGCTCATGCCCGCGCCTCCCGCGAAACCGCTCGTTCAACCACCGGATTGGGCCATTTCTGCTTCATGCTCTACCCCTCGGTACGGGTAACGGCCGCATCGGCCGCGACTTGAGTCGATCCACTGCCCTGGTGCGCGGCTAACTGATCGCGCAGGCGCAAGACCTTGTCCGCATAGGCCGGATCGGTCGCGTAACCGGCATCCTGCAGTTCGCGGATGTACTGCGCGTCATCTCCAGCCTGCAGAGCCCGGTGGTAACGCGGATTGTTGCGAATGAAGTCGACGTAATCGGAGAACGACTCCGACGGATCGGCGTAGGCACGGAAGCGCGCCTGCTCCCGTTGCGCAACCCCCTCGCGGAATTCGAGGGTGCCCACGGAGACCTGATCCCCGTTCCATCGGCTGTCCGCCTTGATCCCGAACAGGTTGAAGCTCGGCTGGCCGTCGGCACGCGACGGCACGTGCTGCCCCCAGCCGGTCTCCAGGGCACTCTGCGCCAGCAGGATGCCGGGTTCGACCCCGAGCTCCGCGGCCGCATCCCGCGCCAGGGGCTCCAGGCTCTGCACAAAGTCGGCGGCATCCCGTGGTGGCCAGGCGATGGGGGGCGGCGTCGGCGCCTCGCCCGCATGCGGGGTCACGGCCTCGGGCCGCTGCGGCCCCACGGGCTGCAGTTCGGGGCGCGCATCCCCCTGTAGGGCCCGCAGGGTGTCGAGCTCCGACCGACGTCGCGGCAGCTCGAGCGCGGCCTGGCGATCGGGGTCGTTCAGGACCTCGGGATCCGCGGGCTGCTGCGCGGAGAGCTGGCGCATCAGGGCATCGCGCAGACCGATGCCATCACCCTGGCTCATGGCCTTGGCGAATTCCTGGTCCTGCATCTCCAGGTACATCTTGCTCTGGTCGTTGTCGAACAGGCCATCGCCCAACGAGGCCTCGCGCATCTGCTTGAGCATCTGGCCGATCAGCATCGCCTCGAACTCGCGGGCGACGGCCTCCAGGCCCTTCTGATCGCCCGAACGCGCTCCCCGGGCCAGATCCTGCAGGCCGCTGGGGTCCGAGGCCAGGGCCGCGCGGGCCTGCATCTGGGTATCGACGCCCGGGGTAATCATCAGATGACCACCAGCTCCGCGCGTAACGCGCCGGCCTCGCGAAGGGCCTCCAGGATCGCGACCAGATCACCGGGGGCGGCCCCCACGTTATTCACCGCGCGCACGATCTCGTCCAGCGAGGTGCCCGGATCGAACAGGAACATGGTGTTGTCGCCCTCCTCGATCGCGATGTCGGTATCCGGCTGGATCGCCGTTTCGCCCGCGCCGAAGGGCGCCGGCTGGACGACCTGAGGGGCCTCACTGATCGTCACCGTCAGGCTGCCGTGCGAGACGGCGGCCGGGGTCACCTGCACGCTGGAGCCGATCACCACCGTCCCGGTGCGCGAGTTGACGATCACCCGCGCCGGTGGCGCACCACGTTCAATCGGCAGGCGCTCCAGCTCCGCGACAAAGCCGACCCGGTGATCCGGGTTGGACGGCGCGCGCACGCGCACCGACGATCCATCCAGGGCATGGGCGACCCCCTGGCCGAAGGTATCGTTCACCGTCTGTACCAGGCGGTTGGCCGTAGTGAAGTCCGGGCGGTGCAGATTCAGGGTGACATGATCCCCCTGGGCAAACGCGGTCGGGACCTCGCGTTCCACTGTGGCACCATTGGGGATCCGGCCGACACTCGGCACGTTCACGGTGATGCGCGAACCATCGGTCCCCTCGGCCCCGAAGCCCCCGACCACCAGATTGCCCTGGGCGATGCTGTAGGTCTGCCCGTCCGCCCCCTTGAGCGGCGTCATCAGCAGCGTGCCACCGCGCAGGCTGGTCGCGTTGCCCATCGACGAGACGGTCACGTCGATGCGCTGGCCGGACTTGGCGAATGGCGGCAGTTCGGCCGTCACCATCACGGCGGCGACGTTGCGCAGCTGCGGGTTGCCGGCATCCGGCGTCAGCCCGAGCTGGCCGAGCATATTGTTCAGGCTCTGCACGGTGAACGGCGTCTGGGTGGTCTGGTCCCCCGTGCCGTCCAGGCCCACCACCAGGCCGTACCCGACCAGCTGGTTCTCGCGCACGCCGGAGACACTGGCCACGTCCTTGACTCGCTCCATGTAGCTGCGCTCCTGCATCGCCGCCTGCTGCTGGATGGCGGTCTGCGCCGCCACCGAAGCGCTCCCCGGACCGGCCACCAGCAGCGCTACCAGAACCAGCAGGGCCAAGCGCCGCCAGTCGCCGAGCGCCACGATCCGGCGGTCGTTCGCGGGTTGTTTGAGGGATATCGAGTCCATGTCGTACCTCGCCGCGCGCACGCTGCGTCAGAAGGGCCAGATCGGGCTGTTAAAGAAGCGCGTGATCCAGCCGGGGGTGTTGCTGTCCGCCAGCACGCCGGAACCGCCGTAATAGACACGAGCGTTGGCGACCTGCGTGGAGAGCACGGTGTTGTTGGTGGTCACGTCCACCGGGCGCACGATGCCGCGAAAGCGCACGTATTCTTCGCCCTGGTTGATCCCCAGCCACTTCTCGCCCTGCACGACCAGGTTGCCGTTGGGCAGGACCTCGGCCACGGTCACGGTAATCTCGCCGTCGAGCTGGTTGCTCTGCGAGGAATCCCCGGAGCCGTCGAAGTCACGCGAGCTCGAATTGCTCGCGCCAAAAAGGGGGCGCCCGTTGAAGGTGGCATCGCGGCCGAAGGCCGACAGGTTCCCCAGGTCGAGATTGGAATCCTTGCCCGTGGAGGTCGACGCCGACTTCTGCGCGTTGGTGCTCTCCGCCAGGATCACGGTGAGGATGTCGCCCACGTTGCGCGCCTTGTAGTCCTCGAAGAGGCCCTGGGAATGCGCCGCCTGGTAGATCCCGCCATTGTTCTGCGACTGCGGGACCGGCTGGGCAGGCATCACCGGGCGATATTCCGGGTTGTCGTCCGGCTTGGTTGTTTGCGTGGCGGCGCAGGCGGACAGCAGCAGTGCGGCGGTCACGGCCAGGGCCGGGCGGAGAACGGTTCCGAGGCGCGTCATCACATCACCCGATGGTCTGGTTGACGAACTGCAGCGATTGGTCAGCCGCGGAGATCGCCTTGGAGTTCACCTCGTAGGCGCGCTGGGTCTCGATCATGTTCACCAGCTCCTCGGCGATGTTCACGTTCGAGGTCTCCAGCGAGCCCTGCACCACGGTGCCGGTCCCGTTCAGGCCCGGCAGGGACTGCTGTGCCACGCCGGACGCGGCGGTCTCGCGGAACAGGTTCTCGCCCACCGCCTGCAGGCCCGCCGGGTTCACGAAGTCCGCCAGCTGGATGTTGCCCAGCTCCACCGGCGCCGCCTGACCCGGGATCTGCGCGGTCACCGTGCCATCCTTGCCGATGGCCAGGGACTGCGTGTCCTCCGGTACGAACAAACCCGGCTGCAGCGGGTAGCCGTTGGACATCACGACCTGGCCGTCCGAATTCAGCTGGAAGCTGCCGTCGCGGGTATAGCCGACGTTGCCGTCGGGCAGCAGGATCTGGAAGAAGCCGCGCCCCTCGATGGCGATGTCCAGCGAGTTGTCCGTCTGCTGCAGGTTGCCCTGCTGGAACATCTTCTCGGTGGAGACGGCGCGCACGCCGGTGCCGATCTGCAGGCCCGAAGGCAGCTGCTGATCCTGGGTGGCCTGGGCGCCCGGCTGGCGCACCGTCTGGTAGATCAGGTCCTCGAATACCGCCCGGTCCTTCTTGAAGCCCGTGGTATTCACGTTGGCCAGGTTGTTCGAGACCGTCGACATGCGCGTGTGCTGCGCGTCGAGGCCGGTCTTGGCGATCCACAGTGCCTGGTTCATGGTGTTCTCCTGTTTTCTCTCAAGCGCCGCGCGAGTCCCGGGAAATTACCCTAGGCCCAGCAAGCGGTTACTGCTCTGTTCCAGCGTGTTGGCGCTGTCCATCATCTTCACCTGCATCTCGAAGTGACGGGACAGCTCGATCATTCGGGTCAGGGCCTCCACCGTGTTCACGTTGCTGCCCTCCAGCATCCCGGAGACGACGCGCACCTCGGCATCCGCCGGCGCCTCGCCGCCATCCGCCAGGCGGAACAGACCGTCATCACCCCGCTGGAGCTCGTCCGTATCCGGGTTGACCAGGCGGATGCGTTCCACCGCCGCCAGGGCCTCCGGACCCACGCCCAGCGGGCGCACGCTGATCGTCCCGTCGGTGCCGATCTCGATCTGCTCCGCCGGCGGGATGGCAATCGGCCCGCCATCCCCCAGGACCTGGTGGCCCTGCGCGGTGCGCAGCAGGCCGAAGGCATCCACATGCAGCGAACCGGCCCGGGTATAGCCCTCCACCCCTTCCGGTCCCTGCACCGCGATGAACCCCTCGCCCTCGATGGCGATGTCCAGATCACGGCCGGTGCTCTGCATCTTGCCCTTGCTGAAATCCACCGCCTCGTTACCCACCTGGGTGTAGTCCCGCGAGGCATAGCCCGGGCCGCGTACCGGCACCGTATCCGCGGTGGCCAGGGCCTGGCGGAAGCCGTCGGTATTGGCGTTGGCGAGGTTGTGATTGTTGATGGCCTGTGCGTGCATCGTCTCCTTCGCACCGGACATCGCGATGTACAGAAATCGATCCATGCTCAAGCCCTCTTTACCAACTTATCCGATACTTAGCGGATATTGATGATCGTCTGGGTGACCTGGTCGGCCGTGGAGATCGTCTGCGCATTCGCCTGGAAGTTGCGCTGCGCGGTGATCAGGTTCACCAGCTCCTGGGCGATATCCACGTTCGAGGCCTCCAGCGCCCCGGCCTGCACCGACCCCAAGTTGCTGGATCCGGGCCGATCCAGGCGCACATCACCTGCTGCAAAGGTTTCGGCCCAGTTGTTGTCACCCAGCTGTTCCAGGCCCTGCGGATTGGGGAAATTCGCCAGCGCCAGCTGACCCAGCTCCGTGGACTGCCCATTGGTGAAACGAGCGAACACCACGCCGGTTTGATCGATGTCGATACCGGTGAGCTGTCCAGAGGCAAAGCCGTCCTGATTCAGGTCATTGACGGAAAAATCTCCGCCGAACTGGGTCGTACCGTCGAAGCTGATATCGAATTCCAGATCATCTGCCCCGTCCAAGCTAGTGCCCGGGACGAATAATCCCTCTGCAGCGGGACTAACACCGTTCAACTGACCGCTTGGGCCAAAGTCCAGTGTTAGCGCAGATGCCGGTGTACCAGGAGTAGCCGGGTCATCTGGATACTGAACCTCTACCAGCTCACCATCGTCTTGACGCACCGCGACATGGGCGTTCCACTCGTTCTGCCCCGTCTTCACGAAGTAGAGGTTGGCGTCCCGCGCAATGCCCAGAGAGTCATACATCGTGAGCGAGGTCGAGAAGTTGTAGGTCTCCGGATCCTCGAGATCAAAATCGTCCGGATCGGCACTCAAAGCCGGCGCATCCGAACGCAAATTAATCAGTGCCTCGAGATTCTCGGTGGCCTGAGGGGCGGCCGTATCGGTTTGCAGACGCAAATCCCCGAGATTCGTACCACCCGCCTCGTCATAGCCCTGCAGGCGCAGGCCCTGGTTGTTCACCAGGTAGCCGTCGCGGTCGACCTGGAAGGCCCCCGCCCGGCTGTACACCGTGCTGCCCTGGTCATTAAGGACGAAGAAACCCTCTCCGTTGATCGCCAGGTCCAGGCCGTTCTCGGTGAACTCGGTCCGTCCCTGCGAGAACTGCTGGGTGACCGCCTGCAGTCGTGTGCCGGAGCCGATGGCTGTCTGGCTGATCCCGCCGAAGCTCTGGGCGAACACATCGCCGAACTCGGCACGGGAACGTTTAAACCCCGTGGTCCCCGAGTTGGACACATTGTTACCGGTGGTCTGCAGATCGGCCTGGGCCGCGTTGAGTCCGCTCAATCCGATATTGAAGGGCATGGGGTGTTTCCTCCGTCAGGGTTCTTGTTGCGGGGCGTCAGCCGCCAATCCGCCGTACATCCGAAAAGCTGATCTCGCCCAGGCCCTGCACGGTCAGTGCCAGCCCGGAGTCACTGCCCACCGCGACGCTTTCCACGCGGGCATCCAGAAAGGTATCCACGGCCTCCGACTGGGTCCCGGAGCGGGCCGTGGCCTTGAATTCGTAGACCCCCGGTGGCGCGAAGGTGCCGTCGTCGCGCATGCCGTCCCAGGTGAACTCCTGCAGGCCGCTGCCGGCAGCGCCCATATTCATGCGGCGAATGCGCTCGCCATTAGGGCTGTACACGTCGATCTGCAGCTCTTCGGTGGCGCGCTCCAGATCGACCGCGCCGTTCACCCGCCCGTCGGGCCCCAGCTCGCCAAACTCGACGGGCACCAGTACATCCTTGCCAACCAGCGAAGCCGCCTGCAGCGTCTGGTTCTGCCCCAGGGACTGCGCCAGCTTCTCGAAGGACTTGGACAGCTGCTCGATGCCGGTCACGGTGGAGAACTGCGCCATCTGGCCGAGGAAATCACCGTTATCCATCGGCTCCATCGGGTCCTGGTTCTCCAGCTGGGTGGTCATCAGCTTGAGGAAGTCGGACTGCCCGAGGCGGTCCATCTCGCCTTCCGGCTTCTTCTCCGGGCGCGACAGGCCGAGGCGATCCAGCAATTCGGGGGAAATCTGTGTCATGGCGGGCTCCTCTAGCCTTGGCCGATCTGCAATGTGCGCTGGAGCAGCTGACGCGAGGTCTCCATCACCTCGACGTTCGCTTCGTAGTTGCGCGAGGCGGACATCATGTTGGCCATCTCCTCGACCACGCTGATCGCCGGGCGGAAGATGTAGCCCTCCTCGTTCGCCTGCGGATGGTGCGGCTCGTAGTGGGCCTGTGGCGGGGCCTGCGACTCGGTCACGCCGGCCACCCGCACGGACGTCGCCGCACCATTCGGGTTGGCCTGATCCATCACGCTCTGGAACAGCACCTGCTTGGCGCGATACGCTTCGTCCGGGTTGGTGGCGGCGGTGTTCGCGTTGGCCAGATTCGAGGCGACGGTATTCAGGCGCACCGACTGCGCCGACAGCGCCGAAGCCGAGGTATTGAACAGACTGAACATGTTGCTCACGACATCGATCTCCCGATCAGGCCCGCGTTAACGGTCGCCCCTCAGGGCTTCGCGGATGCCGGAGACCCGGCGGTTAAGGAATTCCAGACTGCTCTGGTACTGGATCGCGTTCTCGGCAAAGGCGGCACGTTCCATCTGCGGATCCACCGTGTTGCCATCCAGGGACGCCTGCGACGGGACGCGATAAAGCGCCTCGGCCTGCCCGTTCATCGCCCCGGCATTGGGGTCGATATGCGCCGCCTGGCTACGCGCCATGGGCAAGTGATTGCCGCTCCCCGCCGCGGACTCGAGCACCGCGCGAAAGTCGATATCGCGCGCCTTGTAGTTCGGGGTGTCCGCATTGGCGATGTTGGAGGCCAGCAGCTCCATGCGCTGGGCGCGCACGTTGACCGCCTGCGGCAGGATGCCCATCGCCTTGTCGAGAGAGAGACTCATCGTTTCCGTCCTGTCCGCCCGTGGCGGACCCTCGCTACCAGAACCGGGACGCAGCCATTGCGGCCCTTTGCGAGGAGACCGATGCAATCGCTATGCCAGCGACGGGAATCCGTCTCGGCTGGGGACGCCCTTAGCGGGAAACGTGGGAAGGGGGCAATTCGAGTCGCGGCCGCATTGCGCGGGCGTTTCGGACCTGGCGGCCCTGCGACGGAGGGGCGTCAGGATTTGAGCCGGAGGACCGAGCCGTAGTCGGTGCGAACCGTCTCGAAGGCCTTGGTGTACGGGCCGGCCGTCTCCGAAGCGCCAAGAAACAGATAGCCGCCCGGATTCATCTGCCGGGCAATACCGTCAAGAACCTGTCGCTTGGTCTCGCCGGAGAAATAGATCAGCACGTTGCGGCAGAACACCAGGTCGAACTTGCCCAGTGCCGCGTAGCTGTCGATCAGGTTGAGCTTCTGAAAACGACAGCGCCGCTGGACCTCGGGAACGACCTTGTGGCCGTCCGTCACGGTCTCGAAGAAGCGCGCGCGGCGGCTCTCGCTCAACCCGCGCACAATACTCAGGCCGTCGTAGACCGCCCGCCGGGCGTCATCCAGGATCTTCTCCGACAGGTCCGTCCCCAGGATGGATACCGGCACCTTGCGCGGGGGGCGGGATTCCTCCCACTCGGAGACGACCATGGAGATGCTGTAGGCCTCCTGGCCACTGGAACAGCCGGAAGACCAGACCTTGATGCTGCTTCCCTTCGCAGCCAGCTCCGGCAACAACACATGCCGGAGGATCTCGAACGGAAAGCCATCGCGAAACCACGAGGTTTCGTTGGTCGTCATCGCGTCGATCACACGGGTGCGCAGCCGCGGATTCGGGGCTTGCCGCATCGCGTGCAGGAGCTCCGGCACGCTCTTGAAGTCGAACTCGTCGAGCAGCCGGGACAGTCGGCTCGACACCAGATACTGACGGCTGTCACCCAGCACCAGGCCGCAGCAGTCCTGCAGGAAGCGGGAAAACTCCTCGTAATCGCGGGAATCGATCACCGGTTCATCCCCGAGCACAGTCCATGGTGATTAGCATCCTGATGACGAGTCCTTGACAGCGGCGCCCGCGCCACGAAACGCAGGGGGAATCCCCGGTAGCGGGTTTCAGTATACGGTGTCGCAGGCGGGACACGACACTGGGCCCTTGTCGGCCATGTGACGCCGCCCCGGCCTTGCCGGGCGGCAACCCCGTTCCCCCCGGCGGTCATTCGACCTGTTGATCCTCGCGCCCGGTCTGGTCGAGCACCGCGTTGGCCAGTTCGTCGGGGTTGAATTTCGAGAGAAACGCATCGGCCCCGGCGCGCTTGACCATGTCGGTATTGAACTCGCCGCTCAACGAGGAATGCAGCAGCACCTTCAGATCTTTCAGGGCGGGATTGTCCCGGATCCGCGCCGTCAGCGTATAGCCGTCCATGCGTGGCATCTCGATGTCCGAGATCACCAGCTCGATCTGGTCGCGAACCGGGCCCTCCCCGGCCTTCTGCTCCAGGAAGTCGAGCGCCTCCTGACCATCCTTGAAAACCTCGTATTCGAACCCGAGACCGCGAATCGCCCCCTCGATCTGCTTGCGCGCCACGACCGAGTCGTCAACGATCACGACCTTGCGCCCCCCCGCTGGCGTGGCGTCCGCTCGGATGGACTCGGAGACCTCGGTCGGCAGAGGATTGACGATCGAAAGCACCCGTTCCACGTCGATGATCTCGACCAGCTTGTTGTCGATCTCGGTGACCGCGACCAGGAAGGACTCGCGCCCCGTACCACGCGGAGGGGACTTCACGTCCTGCCAGTTCACATTCACGATCCGGTCCACGGCCGACACCCAGAACCCCTGAACCGAACGGTTGAACTCGGTGACCACCACCTTCTGGTCGCCGCTGTCGCTGGCACCGGCCGCGCTGCGCAGGCCCATGGCGCGCGCCAGATCGATAATCGGCACCGTGCCGCCCCGCAGCGTAGCCACACCGCGCACCACACTCATCGACCCCGGGATCTGGCGCAGCGGCGGCGACGGGATCACCTCGCGCACCTTGAACACGTTGATTCCGAAGGTCTGTGATCCACCCAGGTGGAACAGCAGCAGTTCCATCCGGTTCTGACCCACCAGCTGCGTTCGCTGGTTCACATCGTCAATGAATTGACTCATGGTGCTGCTCTCCTTGTCCCGCGCCCATCTGCCGCGAGCCGCTCCCGGGAGCTCAGTGTGCACCGCGCACCCCCGGGCTGTCATTTGCAATCGCCTGTATGCGCCTTCTGGCGCCGCTTCCCAGGGATAACGGCATTGAACGCCGGGCCTTGAGTCGGGCACCGCCCGGACAACTGGCATCAAACCTGCATAGCTTCGGGTCCGCGAACGGACGCGGCAGACCCGGGGTATTCCCTCGGGCGGCGAGGACCGGCATATGCATCCACATACAACCTGTACATCACGCTGCATCCCCATGGGGCTCATGGCTCTCGTGGCGTGGTTCGCGCTCTCCGTGCCGGCCCACGCCGAGATCCACCCCGTTGCGGAGATCCGCGCGGCCGCGGAACAGTTTCTGTTGCAGGAGCTGGACGCCGAACATAGCGACGACATCAATATCGAGATCGGCCAGCTCGACAACCGGCTCCGGCTGGCCTACTGCCATGACGGACTCAACGCCCGTTTCCCGCCCGGCGGCCGCCGCGACGGCAATACCGCGATCCACCTTCAGTGTGCGGGCCCGGTCACCTGGCAGCTGTATGTCCCGGCCACGGTGGAACGTTACGCTCAGGTGCTGGTGGCCAGTCGCAACCTCCCTCGCCAGCACACGCTGACCAGCGGCGATCTGCGCTTCCAGCGCATCGAGACGTCACGCCACGCGGGCAGTTATCATGAAGACAAGTCGGCCCTCATCGGTCAGCAGACCCGGCGCAGCATTCGTCCGGGCCAGATCATCGGCACACAGCACGTCACCCAGCGCGAGATCGTCAGCCGCGGCCAGCGGGTCACGATCCTTGCCGAAAACGGCTCGATCGCCATCCGCATGCAGGGCGAGGCCCTGGAAAACGGCAGCCTCGGGGACCGCATCCGGGTCAAGAACACCTCGTCCGGGCGCGTGGTCGAGGGCGAAATCCAGCCCTCCGGGCACGTCCGGGTGACACTTTGATGCCGACTCTGTGATCGGTGTTAAAAAAACCACCGCCACAGGGCTACAGTTTCAGCACACGCGGCCGTAAACACTTGCAGCACAGTTACAACGACAGGACGGCACAATGGATATCAAGGGCCTCAATACGAACAGTCTGCGCCCCGACGGCCAGAGCTCCACGGTCAAGGGCCGCGAGGACTCCAGCGGCGCGCCCAACCGGGCGCAAGGGTCGGATAGCGCCGCGACCACCGGTAACGATTCGCTTACCCTGACCGGCGCCGCCCAGGCGATGAGTTCGGCCGCCAGCGCCGGCGAGAATGCCCCGTTCGACGCGGCGCGTGTGGCCGAGCTGCGCGAGGCGATCGCCAGCGGCAACTACCCGGTGGACAACGAACAGCTGGCCGACCGCATGATCGACCTCGAGCGCCTGCTGCGCTAATCACGGACCTCACCGATGAACACCGACACGCGCCATCGCCTGCTGCGCTCCCTGGAAACCTCGATCCGGCTGGCCCACCAACTGGAAGAGGCCCTGATCCAGGAGACCCGCGCGGTCGAGGCGCGCACCCCGGAGACCCTGCAGGAGGTGGTGGCGACCAAGCAGGGGCTGCTGCAGGACCTCGAGACCGAGACCCGCCAGCAGCGCGCTATCGCCGAGGCCGCGAGCGAGTCATTCACACCCGAGGGCATGGCCCGCCTGCTCTCGCGCATGGACGACGGTGCCGTCCTCAACGATCACTGGCAGGCCCTGCGCCAGTCCATCGAGCGCTGCAACACCCTCAACCAGGGCAACGCACGCCTGATCGATCGCGATCGCCAGCGCGTGGAGCTCTCCATGCAGATCCTGCGCGGCGAAGAGGCCGGCCCGGCGGCGACCTACGACCCCTACGGGCGCACCCGCCCCAACACCCGTGGCGGACGCCGTATCACACAAGCCTGATGCAGCTTATTCGCACCGATGCTGGCATTTCGGATGCTCGACCAGTACCTTGCGTCCTCACACCCAGCTAACGTCACGGACGCATGGACGAAACCGACTACACGGTCGACAAGCCGGACCGGATCGCCGGCATTCTCAAGGACCTGGACCACAAGCTCACCCTGGTCAGCGTCCGGCTCGACGCCGACGGCCCGCTGTACACCTCGGCCCTGGTCCGGCTGGACCCCGCCGCTAAGGAACTCTTTCTCGACGAACTGAATCCGCCGCGCGCGCACCAGCATGTCACCTCCGGTATGCCCCTGCGGGTATTCGCCGCGCTGCGCGGCGTGGCCGTACGCTTCTCCACCACCGTGGCCCGGATCGAACATGAAGAAGGCGGCGCCCTGTACGCCTGCCCCTACCCCGAAACACTGGAGCATCTCCAGCGCCGCGAAACCTTCCGCGTTCACATCCCCATGGCCCAGCGCCCGCAGATCGAACTGCGCGCGCCCGGCTGGAAGGGCCCGGTCATCGGCGAGCTCGTCGATCTCTCGGGCCAGGGCATGTGCATCGAGCTGGCCACGGCCACGCTCGACACGCTGGAGACCGGCACCACCCTCGCGTTCACCAATCTGCTGCTCCCCGACGTCAGTGAGCGGCTCTCGGGCGACCTGCGCCTGGCCAACCGGCGGCGCAGTACGCGGGACGGCTACGAGTACGCCGGCTTCGAGATTGTCGGGATGACCCAGTGGCTGGAGCGCCAGACCAACCTCGCCTTGCTGCATTACCAGCGCGAGGCGCGTCGCCGCTCGATGGAATAGACCCGCCCGGACAAACTCGGACGTCAGACACAAAAAAGGCCGCTACAAGCGGCCTTTTTGATGCTTCCCGTTTGGTCGGGACGGCAGGATTTGAACCTGCGACCCTCTGCACCCCATGCAGATGCGCTACCAGACTGCGCCACGCCCCGAAGCCGCGAACTATATCCGATTCCCCGCCGTCACGAAAGCACCCAACACCGTCAAAGCGAACCGAGCGCCCATCACGGCACACGAGTGTTTAGTTCACCACAGAGTGCACGGAGGACACAGAGAAACGCGAGGGAACGGAAGGCATCGATGGATGCCGGATTCGGAGGACGGAGTGGGCCCGATAGGGCGCAACCCGCCACCCGTTAAGGCGTTCGGCCAGACCACATACCGACACCCAGGGTAGTTATCCGCGGTCAGGCCCTAACGATCTTCTCCGTGAACTCTGTGCCCACTGTGGTTCAAAAGGCCTTTCTGAACACGGGTGCCGGGAAGGTCAGGCGCGGAGCGTGCGCAGTACGGACTCGAGCTCGGAGATGGTGTCCTGGATGATCTGCTGGGCCTGCTGGCGATCGCCCTTCGCCTCATCACCGGAGAGCTTCTGGCGGGCCCCATTGATCGTGTAGCCCTCCTCGTACAGCAGAGCCCGGATCTGGCGGATCAGGATCACGTCCTGGCGCTGATAGTAGCGGCGGTTCCCGCGGCGCTTCACCGGCGCCAGCATCGGGAATTCCTGCTCCCAGTAGCGCAGCACGTGCGGCTTGACCTGGCACAGCTCCGCCACCTCGCCGATCGTGAAGTAGCGCTTGCCCGGAATCGCGGGCAGTTCCTGGTGGTTACTCGCCTCCAGCATAGCTCTCTACCCGCTCGCGCAGTTTTTGCCCCGGGCGGAAGGTAACCACACGTCGCGCGGATACCGGGATCTCCTCGCCCGTCTTCGGATTGCGTCCCGGACGCTGGTTCTTGTCGCGCAGGATGAAGTTGCCGAAGCCCGAGAGTTTTACGCCCTCGCCTGCTTCCAGCGACTGGCGCATTTCCTCGAAGAACATCTCGACGAATTCCTTGGCCTCGCGCTTGTTGAGACCCAGTTCCTCGTTTAGCACGGCGGCAAGATCCGCCTTGGTAACAGCTGCCATCGCCTTATTGTCTCAGGGTTGCGTTGAACCGGGCCTGGAGATGCTGCATCACCGCGTCGGTGACGCCAGCCACATCCTGTTCGCCTAGGGTGCGATCAAAAGCCCGTAAAATCAAGCCCAAAGCCAGGCTCTTCTCGTCCGGATTCAAGCCCTTGCCCTGGTACAGATCAAACAGGCGGACATCCTGCACCAGCTCCAGGTCCAGCTCCCGGATGGCCGCCAGCACGTCGCCGGCGGCAACCGATTCGCCGACCACCACCGCCAGATCGCGCCGGATCGACGGATAGGGCGACAGCGGGCTGAACTGGGCCACCGGCGCGCGGGCCACGGCGACCGCGTCCAGGTCGAACAGGTAGACGGGCTCCACGTCGAATCGCTCGCACAGGGAGGGGTGCAACCGCCCGACCCAGCCAATCGCCTGGCCATCCACCAGGACGCGCGCTGACTGACCATCATGCAACGCCGGGTGCCGTTCCATACGGAAGCCCAGCTCCCCGGAGACCCGCTCGCAGAGGGTCTCCACCACCCCCTTCGCGTCAAAGAAATCGATCTTCCTCGGGGCCCCTTCCCAGTGCTCCGGTGCCGCCCGGCCGCCGAGCAGACCGGCCAGGCGTGCCTCCTGGCGCAAACCCGAGGCGTCCGGAACAAACCGCAGACCGTGCTCGAACAGCCGCAGATCCGGTTGCTGGCGCGCCTGGTTGTACGCTGCGGCAGTCACCAGTCCCGGCCACAGCCCGGGACGCATCACCGCCAGGTCGGACGAGATGGGATTGGCCAGGGCCAGGGGTTCGACGTCCGGATAGAACGCCCGGGCCGTGTCCGCCGCAACAAAGCTGAAGCTGATGATCTCGTGAAACCCGCGGCGCGCGAGCCCGTCGCGCAGTGACCGCAGGGCATTGTCCGGGGTCACCGGCGCTACGGGCGTCGGCAGGGTCTGCGGCAGGGCATCGTAGCCGTGCACCCGCGCCAGCTCCTCGATCAGGTCCTCTTCGCGTTCCAGATCGAACCGCGCGCGCGGCGCCCGCACCGACCAGCCGTTACCGACCGTCTCCACCTCGCAGTCCAGCGCCCGCAGGATGCGTTCGATCTCGGCGGCATCGAGTGTGACCCCCAGCAGGCGCTGGACTCGCTCCGGGCGCAGGGTGATCGCGTTCTCCCGGTGCGGAGCCGGCGTCTCGCCGGTCTGCTCGACCGGGCCGCACTGCCCTCCGCAGATCGCAAGAAGAAGCTCAGTGGCGCGCTCCATGGCCCGGGGGACCAGGGTGGGATCGACCCCGCGCTCGAAGCGGTGCGAGGCATCGGTGTGCAACCCGTGGGCCCGGGCGCGGCCGGCCAGGGCACGCGGGGTGAAATGCGCGCACTCGAGGATTACCCGCGTGGTGGCCTCGTCGACCGCACTGGCGGCCCCGCCCATCACGCCGGCGAGCGCCAGCGGCCCATCCTCTCCAGCAATCACCACGTCCCTGGGCGACAGTTTCACCGTCTGCTCCCCACCCAGCAGGGTCAGGGATTCACCCTCTTCCCCGCGTCGCACGATGATCCGTTCACCGGCGCGCCCGGCATCGAAGGCATGCAGGGGCTGGCCCAGCTCCAGCATGACGTAGTTGGTCACATCCACGATGGCGCTTAGCGGACGCACCCCGGCACGCCGCAGGCGTTCCGTCATCCAGACCGGTGTGGCAGCCTTCGCGTCCAGCCCCTCCAGCACCCGCGCCGCATACAGCGGGCAGGCCTCCGCATCGCGGACCTCGATGGCCACACGGGCTTCGCTGGCCACCTGCACGCCCGGCATGTCCGGGGCGTGCAGCGGGCGATCCAGCAAGGCCGAACATTCGCGGGCAATACCCCGCATCCCCAGGCAATCCGCCCGATTCGGGGTCAGGTCCACCTCGAGGATGATGTCGTCCAGCCCCAGGGCCTCGCGCAGGTCCAGGCCGGCCTCCAGGTCCGATGGCAGCGCCATCAGTCCCGCCGCATCCTCGGACAGGCCCAGCTCGCGCGCCGAGCAGAGCATCCCCTCGGAGGCCACCCCGCGCAGCTTCGAGCGCTTGATCCGGAAATCGCCGGGCAAAACCGCCCCCACCACGGCCACAGGCGCACGCATGCCCTCGTGCACATTGGGCGCCCCGCACACGATGGTCAGCGGCTCCGCCGCGCCGGCCGCGACCCGGCACACGCGCAGGCGATCGGCATCCGGATGCGGCTCCACCGAAAGGACATGCCCCACCCGCACGCCGCTGAAATCCGGGGCCGCGGGCTCCAGGGCGTCCAGCTCCAGCCCTGCCATGGTCAGGCGATGCCCCAGCGCCTCCGGGGTTTCGTCGATCTGCAGCCATTCCTGCAGCCACTGCACACTGATACGCATTAGCCTGTCTGCCCGAATTGCCCGATAAAGCGGATATCGTTGTCGAAGAACAGCCGGAGGTCATTCACGCCGTGGCGCAACATCGCCATGCGCTCCACCCCCAGCCCGAAGGCAAAGCCCGTGTACTGCTCGGCGTCGATCCCGACGTGCGCCAGCACGTTCGGATGCACCATCCCGCAGCCCATCACCTCCAGCCAGCCGGTATGGCTGCACACCCGACACCCCTCACCGCCGCAGTGCACGCACTGGATGTCGACCTCCGCCGAGGGTTCGGTGAACGGGAAGTAGGAGGGCCGAAACCGGGTGGCCAGATCATCACGGTCGAAAAAGGCCTGCAGGAAGGCGCTCAGCACACCGCGCAGATCCGCGAAGGTGATATCCGTATCCACGCACAGCCCTTCCACCTGATGGAACATCGGGCTGTGGGTCAGATCGGAATCACAGCGATACACCCTCCCGGGCGCGATGACCCGCAGCGGCGGCTTCTGCTGCTCCATGGTCCGGATCTGCACCGGCGAGGTATGCGTACGCAGCACCCGGTGGGCGTCGAAGTAGAACGTGTCGTGCATCGCCCGCGCGGGGTGATGCTCGGGGATATTCAGGGCCTCGAAGTTGTGGAAGTCGTCCTCCACCTCCGGTCCCTCGGCCACGCGGAACCCGAGACCGGCAAAGAAGGTCTCGATTCGTTCAAGCGTCTGCGTGATCGGGTGCAGGGCACCCGGCCCCGGCCGGCGCCCCGGCAGCGTCACGTCCACCCGCTCGCTGGCCAGCTGATCCGCCAGGGCCGCCTGCGCCAGCGCTTCCTTGCGCGCCTCGATCAGACCGGCGACCTCGGCCTTGGCTTCGTTCACCTTCTGGCCCGCGGCGGGGCGTTCCTCCGCCGTCAGCTTGCCGAGTTCCTTCAACTGGGCGGTAATCGACCCCTTCTTGCCCAGGTACTGCACCCGGACCTCATCCAGCGCCTTCAGGTCGGTGGCCGCCTCGATGCGGTCGCGCGCCTCGGCGACGAGCTGTTGCAGTTGCTCCACGTGCGTTCCCCGAAAATGATGGGCGACGGCTTACCCGCCGTCCCGGTGTTCCCTGTTCCCGAAACAAAAAAGGGAGGGCGTCGACCCTCCCCTTTCCGGGACCCGCCAGGCAGTGCCCGGCGGGTAATCCTGCAGGATCCTGCTCAGGCCGGCAGTGCGGCCTTGGCCTTTTCGGCGATCTTGCCGAAGGCGGTCAGGTCGTGCACGGCCAGATCGGCCAGGCTCTTGCGGTCGATCTCGATCTCGGCCTTCTTCAGACCCGCCATCAGGCGGCTGTAGGAGAGATCGAACTGACGGGCCGCCGCATTGATGCGGACGATCCACAGCGACCGGAACTGGCGCTTCTTCTGGCGACGGTCACGGTAGGCGTACTGGCCGGCCTTGATGACGGCCTGGTTGGCAACGCGGAAGACGTTCTTCCGGGCGCCGTAGTAGCCCTTGGCCTGCTTCAGGACCTTCTTGTGACGGGCGTGAGCGGTTACACCGCGCTTGACTCGTGGCATGTCTCGATTCCTCGGTCAGTTCAACGGTACGGCAGCAGCTTGCGCACGGCCGGGGCATCCGACTCGTGCACCATCGCCGGACTGCGCAGGTGACGCTTACGCTTGGTAGGCTTCTTGGTCAGGATGTGGCTGCGGTGCGACTGGAACCGCTTGAACTTCCCCGACCCGGTACGGGTGAAGCGCTTGGCCGCACCCCGATTGGTCTTGATCTTCGGCATTACTCTCTCCGGCATTTGGGGCCGTACCCGATTCGGGCCGGCCGTTTGTGAAAAGGCGATACGGGTATGCGGAGACCCGACCGCCCTTGTTGTCTGACCGGCCTACTTCTTCTTGCCGGTCAGCACCATGATCATCTGGCGCCCTTCCATCTTCGGGCGCTGTTCCACGACCGCAATATCGGCCATGTCCTGCTCGATCTTGTCGAGCAGCTCGCCACCGAGTTCCTGGTGGCGCATCTCGCGCCCGCGAAAGCGGATGGTGACCTTACCCTTGTCGCCGGCCTCGATGAAGCGGCGCAGGTTGCGAAGCTTGACGTTGTAGTCGCCCTCGTCCGTACCCGGACGAAACTTCACTTCCTTGATCTGGATCTGCTTCTGCTTCTTCTTGGCTTCCTGCGCCTTCTTCGCCTGCTCGAACTTGTACTTGCCGTAGTCCATGATCCGGGCCACGGGCGGCTCGGCATTCGGCGAGATTTCGACCAGGTCCAGACCGCTTTCCGCGGCCATTTCCAGGGCCTCTGCAGTACTGCAGACGCCGCGATTCTCGCCCTCGGCGTCGATCAGTCGGATTTGCGGGCTGGTGATCTGATCGTTCAGGCGGACCGTTTTCGCTGCGCTAATAGCCTTCTCTCCAGTTCAAGGTTCAGTGTTGGCGACTCGCGACCTCCTCCCGGAGGCGCTCGCCGAAGGCCTCGAGACTCATCACGCCGAGGTCTTCTCCGCTTCGCGTGCGTACCGCGACCTGCCCGTTTTCCATTTCCTTGTCTCCAAGGACCAGCAGATACGGCACGCGCTTGAGCGTGTGCTCGCGAATCTTAAAGCCGATCTTCTCGTTTCTCAAGTCGGACTCGACCCGGAAACCCTTGTCCCGCAGCGTCTTGGTGACCTCGCGGGCGTAGTCGTCCTGGCGCTCGGTAATGGTCAGCACCTCGGCCTGCACCGGCGCCAGCCAGGTCGGGAAGTGCCCGGCGTAGTGCTCAATCAGCACGCCGAAGAAGCGCTCCACCGACCCCAGCAGCGCGCGGTGGATCATGATCGGGCGACGGCGCTCGTTGTCCTCGGCCACGTACTCCATGTCGAAGCGCTCGGGCAGGTTGAAGTCCAGCTGTACCGTGGAGCACTGCCATTCGCGGCCGATCGCGTCGTGGATCTTGATGTCGATCTTCGGTCCGTAGAACGCACCGCCGCCCTCGTCCACCGAATACTTCAGCCCCTTCTTCTCGATCGCCGAGCGCAGCGAAGCGGTCGCGTGCTCCCAGATCGCGTCGGAGCCGACCGCGTCCTCGGGCTTGGTCGAGAGGTTCACGTCGAACTTCTCGAAGCCGAAGGTCTGCAGGACCTCCAGCGTCAGGTCGATCACCGCCATCACCTCGGACTCGATCTGGTCCTCGCGGCAAAAGATATGCGCATCATCTTGGGTGAAGCCGCGCACACGCATCAGCCCGTGCAGCGCACCGGACATCTCGCGGCGGTACACCGTGCCCATCTCCGCCCAGCGCAGCGGCAGGTCGCGGTAGGAGTGCAACCGGTCCTTGTACATCAGCACATGGAACGGGCAGTTCATCGGCTTGAGCTGGAAGGCCTGATGCTCATCCTCCATCGGCTCGTACATGGACTCGGCGTAGAAGTCCGCGTGGCCGGAGGTCTTCCACAGCTCCAGGTTCGCGATGTGCGGCGAGACGACGAAGTCGTAACCCGCCTTCTCGTGCATGTCGTACCAGTATTTCTCGATCTCGCGGCGGATTCGCGCGCCCTTCGGGTGCCAGAACACCAGGCCGCCACCGGCCTCGTCCTGGATCGAGAACAGGTCCAGCTCCTGGCCGATCTTGCGATGATCGCGGCGTTCGGCCTCCTTCAGGCGTTCCAGGTAGTCCTTCAGCTGGTCCTTGTTCGCCCAGGCGGTGCCATAGATCCGCTGCAGCATCTCGTTGTCGGAGTCGCCGCGCCAGTAGGCACCGGCCACCTTGGTCAGCTTGAAGGCCTTCAGCTTGCCGGTAGACGGGATATGCGGGCCGCGACAGAGATCGACGAAGTCGCCCTGCTTGTACAGCGAGATGTTCTCGCCCTGCGGGATGCTGGCAATGATCTCGGCCTTGTACTCCTCGCCCATGTCGCGGAAGTACTTCACCGCCTCGTCGCGGTCCATCAGCGAGCGCTCCACCGGCAGGTCCTGCTTGGCCAGCTCCTTCATGCGCTTCTCGATCTTCTCCAGATCCTCCGGCGTGAAGCCGCGGTCATAGGCAAAGTCGTAGTAGAAGCCGTTCTCGATGGTCGGGCCGATGGTGACCTGGGCCTCGGGAAAGAGCTGCTTGACCGCCTGCGCCATCAGGTGCGCGGTCGAATGCCGGATGATCTCCACCCCCTCGGGGTCGCGGTCGGTCACGATCGCGAGTTCGGCGTCATCGTCGATCTCGTGGCGGGCATCGACCAGCTGGCCATTCACCTTGCCGGCCAGGGTCGCCTTGGCGAGGCCCGGCCCGATGTCCTTGGCCACATCCAGCACGGTGACCGGATGATCGAACTCGCGGCGGCTGCCGTCGGGGAGGGTTACTGCGGGCATTGCGAGGCTCCTTCGCCGACCCATACGCGGGGTCGAACGTCGCGTGTAAAAGATTGGAATTGCCGGAAACGACAACGGCGCGAAGCGTATCACACGCCCCGCGCCGTCGGCAGGTTTCCCGGCCAGCTGCCGGGATTCCCAAGGGAGACGCTGATTGAATCGCACGTCCGCGTTGGCGCCCCCTGTTTTCCGAGACAAGGCGCGTCGTGCAGCGGGTAGTGGTTCTACCCGCAAGCGGCGCAACGCAGGATCGGGGAACAGGGGGCACCAACCCCACAAGCCATTGAAAGCCGGGGCTCGGCCGCTTTTGCGCGCGCACGGCGTTACGGCTCCCTTGTGCAGAATGACTGCACGGCGGTCACCGCGCCTTGTTCGCACGCAAAAGCGAATCGAGCGCGGACGCGCGATTCAATCAGCGTCTCCCTAGGGGTGGCTTACATGTTGCCTTCGATAAACAGGTAGGTCCGGTTCACGTTCGGGCGGTGCCAGTCATCGTAATGACGCAGATGCTTGAACTCTTCCAGATCCGCGAGTCGGTCCACCACCTCGCTCAGGGATTCCCAGTCTTCGATCCCCGCGCGCACTTCGCGCACCAGCAACTCAAGGTAATCACCGGTATCCTGGCGCGCCTCGGCCATATCCGTCGCGCGGCCATGACCCGGCACCACAATCTCCGGGTCAATGGACTCCAGGTGCCGGAAGGCCTCCAGCTTTTCCACCGGGTTGCTGAACGGATGAATCCCCAGCATGCGCTCGGTATAGACGATATCGCCGGTAAAGACGACGTCCTCGCCCGGCAGATGGACCATGATGTCACCCGGGAAATGGGCATCCCCGGCATAGATCAGCTCGAAGTCCACGCCGCCCACGCTCAGGGTGTACTCATCGGCATCCACGGGGTTCGGTGCCGGAACCGGCTCGGTGCCCTCCATCGCCTCCTCACCCACGGAGTTGGCCAGCGAGGCGATTTGCCCCTCGCCCCGTTCGGCCTGGGTACTCGCGGTCCGCTGGAGTGCCACCAGTTCCGCGCCCTGCTCGTGGAAGTACCCGTTCCCCAGCCAGCGATGGTCCTGCGAGCCTACGGAGATCACGTGCGTGATCGGCTTGTCGGTCACGCCGGCAATCGCCTTTTCCATGCGCTGGGCTACCTTGTAGTTCGGGCCCGAATCGATCAGCACCACGCCCTCGTCCGTGACCACAAAACCGGTGTTGTTGGTGAACCCCAGATTGACCGGCGTGCGGTTCTCGAGCGAGCCATAGAAGTAGTAGACCCGGTCGGTCAGCTGGATCGGCTCCAGCACCTTTTCGATCGGTCGATCCAGCGGCTCGTCTTCCGCCTGCACCGCCATGGCGAGCCCCAGCAGACCCAGCGCGAGAAGTGCCGCCTGACCCTGGCGCAGAAGAATATTCAATGTCATGTAATTAACTCTCCTTGGGCCTGGCAGTGCACTCGGCGGACAGGCAAATCGATCCCGAAAGCCTTGAGACTGCAATCCCGCGCCTCTCGTTCCAAAGTCACAGCTTACCGCGCATCCGCACTACATGCGCACATGCAGATACGGTACCCGAATCAGCCCCTGCCGGCGTGCCGGCGCCGGGAGCGAACCGCGGTCACGCCCCAGCGCGCCAGGAGCGGAAACACACCCGTCGCGGCCAGGGACAGCAGCAGCACCGGCGACAGTAGCCCGTCCAGCCCCTGCAGCTGCCCCAGCTGCGTACCGGCATTGGCGAAAACGACCGTGGCCGGCAGCATCCCCACCAGCGACACCCAGAAATAGGTCCAGGTCCGGATCGGCAGGAGCCCCATCCCGGCATTCACCAGCAGGAACGGAAACACCGGAATCATCCGTAACGCGAAAAGATAGAACGCGCCCTCGCGGACGAAGCCTTCATTGATCCGCCCCAGCTGCCGGCCGTAACGCCGCTGCACCGCATCGCGCGCCAGCGCGCGGGCTGCCAGGAAGGTCAGCGTTGCGCCCAGCGTGGAGGCCAGTGACGACAGCAACGTCCCCCAGACCACCCCGAACAGGGCACCGCCCGCCAGGGTCATCACCACGATGCCCGGCACGGAAAACGCGGCGACCACCGCATACACCACAAAGAACAACACGGCCGTGGACAGGGGCCGTGCATCCCGCCACACCTCGATCTCCCCGCGTGCGGCCTTCAGGCTCTCGACGTCCAGCCCCGTCCCTACTCCAGCCAGCAGCCAGACGCCGACCAGAGCTGTCAGTGCGGCCAGCAGCCCCCAGTAGTAACGGTTCAAGCGCGGTTCCTCGCGTGCATCTCGGCGAAACCATGCGCGGCAAACCCGTACACTGCAAGGATGAGCACATCGCAACCGCATCCGTACGACGCACTGAAGCCCGGGGTCATCCTCGACGCGGTCGAGACCACCGGTCTGCGCTGCGACGGGCGCCTGCTGGCCCTGAACAGCTACGAGAACCGGGTCTACCAGGTCGGCATCGAGGACGCCACGCCGGTAATCGCCAAGTTCTACCGGCCCGGACGCTGGTCGCCGGATGCCATCCGCGAGGAACATGCCTTCAGCCAGGAACTCGCCGCGCGCGAGGTCCCGGTGGTTGCCCCGCTGGCGGACGACCGGGGCGAAACGCTGCAGGAACACGCGGGCTTCCTGTTCGCCGTCTACCCGCGCTGCGGTGGCCGCGCGCCGGATCTGGAGCAGCGCGAGACGCTGGTGCGCATTGGCCGCTTCATCACGCGTATCCACGAGGTCGGGCGCGCCGACCGTTTTCGCGAGCGTCCGGTACTGGATCCCGTGCCACGTGGCGAGGAAGCGCGCCAGGCCGTGCTCGCCTCCGGCTATCTGCCACTGGAACTGGAATCGGTCTACCGCGACCTCAGCGCCGACCTGCTCCAGCGCATCCAGCGCACACTCGACAGCATTGGCCCGGTCCAGCAGCTGCGCCTGCATGGCGACACCCATCCCGGCAACATCCTGTGGACCGACGACGGGCCGCACTTCGTGGATCTGGACGATGCCTGCACCGGTCCGGCGATGCAGGATCTGTGGATGTTCCTGTCCGGCGAGCCCCCGGAGATGGCGTGGCAGATGCAGGCCCTGCTGGAGGGCTACGAGACCTTCGTGCCGCTGGATCGGCGCGAGCTTGGGCTGATCGCCCCGCTGCGCACGCTGCGCATCCTGCGGCATGCCGCCTGGCTGGCCCGCCGCGCCGACGACCCGGCCTTCATCGACGGCTTCCCGGTCTTCTACACCCCGCGCTACTGGGAAGACCACATCCTCACCCTGCGCGAGCAGGCCGCCGCCCTCGACGAGCCCGCGCTCGAGCTGGGTTACTGAACCACCGGCCCCGGCCTCACCGCAGATTCCGGATGAGCTCCAGAACCGAGTCGCGGGTGTCGTCCAGAGCCGTCAGCAGCGCCTCCTCCGCCTCGCGGGCCAATTCGTCGTCCCCGTGCAGGTGCCGCGCATGCTGCGCCCAGGTAGTGTGCAGATGGAGCCCATGCGCCGGCAGTGGATCCGGTAGGACGGAGGTCAGATCCCGTACGCTGGCCGCGCGGCCCCAGCCCCGTATCCAGGTTTCCGCATCGCCAATCCCGGCTGGCACATCGCTCTCGACCGGATGGAAATAACGCCGGTAAAGAACTACCTGCTGGAGTTCGTTGATCTCGCGCGTCAGTTCGAAGGACGCCTGGCGCCAGTTGCGGTGCAGTTCCGATGTCTCGTTGCGCCAGGTGTTGTAGCCGAGGGAGGAGATCGCGACCATCAGCGAGATCATGGCGACGCTGTGCCGGCGCAGTTGGGCCCGTATCCGGTGCCGCCGAGGAACCCGGAGGACATCAGCCCTCGGCACTCGACGCCCGACTCCGTCTACCAGATACCTGAACCAGCCCCTCAGCTTGCCGCCCATTGACGCTCGCCTCACTGAAACCGGGGAAACACTGATCAATGTTTCCCAAAGGCTTTCTGTTTCAGTAACTAGCGTCTTTCACCGGCCTTTCCCATGCCCGGGCGTCCGGGTCTGCGGTGCCGGCGTCCAGTCCCTCTCCCTCAGCCGGAAACGCCTTCCGGCCGCGTCCCCACAATGGCGCCCAGGCCACGGTAGTGCTCCAGGAGCTGGCGGCCACTGGCGACCAGGTCATCGGTGACCTCCAGTTCGAAATCGCCAGCCACCCGACGGATCTGTTCGGCGCCCGTCGCCGGCGCCTCGAGCACACGCCACAGCAGGCGGGCACCGAGCGGATTCAGCTCGGCGAAGCGCACCCGCTCCTCGCCCGAGCGATAGGCCAGCAGATAGGTCGGGACCTCACCCGGCTGTTCCGGCTGGAACTCCGCCCCGATGCGATGCACCGGATACTCGTAGGCGAGCAGACGCGCGGTGGCGGAGAACACCGGGACCCCGGTCATCAGGTCGCCCGTGCGGTCGAGGTCCGCAGGGCGCGTATCCTCGGCGTAGACCAGTTCCGTCTCGACCCGCTCGTAATGGGCCAGCTCCGCCAGAAACGGCGGATCACCGGGCTGCCCCGAACGCTCGTCCGCCAGGTAGCGCACAAACTCCGCCGCCAGTTGCGGGAAGTACGGCGTCTCGCTGCCATGATCACGGTAGAAATCGCGTACCAGCTGTTCCCATGCGGCGGCTTCCAGCAACCCGCGCAAGACCGGAAACCCCCTGGCCAGCAGGTTCGCCACGTTGTTGAAGAACAGCCGCCGGTAGATCGCCAGGCGCCGGCTCTCGATGCCTTCCGGCGCCGGGTAGCGTTCGGGGTCGCGCAGATGCCGCGCGAATGCCGCCTGGATCTGCTGGAAGTCGGTCTCAGGCATGCAGGATACGCTCTTCCTGCCCTGCCCGCGCCTGGAGCTGCATATCGCGGATGCGGTTGGTCTCCGCCAGGAGCTCCTCCAGCGGCGGGAAATTGAAATCACGCTCGAGCAGCGTCGGCACCGGGCCGATGCGCGCGTAGGTCTCGCCCAGCAGATCCCAGACATCGCTGCAGATCGGCTGGCCATGGGTATCGACGCGCAGATCCGGCGCCTCGGCCTCGTGCCCCGCGATATGCAGATAGCGCACCCGCTCCAGGGGCATCGCGTCGAGAAACTCGGTCGGCGCGTAGCCGTGGTTGATGCTGTTGACGACCACGTTGTTCACGTCCAGCAGCAGGTCGCAGTCGGCCTCCTCCAGCACCGCGCGAACAAACGTGATCTCGTCGAGTTCGGCCCCCACCGGGGTGTAATACGAGACGTTCTCCAGGGCCATCCGGCGCCCGAGGATGTCCTGTACCTGACGTACGCGGTCGGCCACGTAGTGCACCGCCGCCTCGGTAAACGGGATCGGCATCAGGTCATACAGATGCCCCTGGCCATCGCCACAGGCCGAGAGATGCTCGCTGTAATCCTCGATCCCGTGAGTATCCAGGAAGGTCCGCAGGTCCTGCAGGAAGGTTCGGTCCAGCGGGCGCGGCCCGCCGATGTCGAGGGACAGCCCGTGGCAGACAAAGGGCTGGGCCTCGGTATATTCGCGAAAGATGCGCCCCAGGCGTCCGCCCAGGTGCATCCAGTTCTCCGGCGCCGCCTCGAAGAAGCCCAGGCGTTCCGTCGCCTCCGGGGCCTCGGCCAGCGGGCCCAGAAGGGCCCGCCGCAAACCGAGCCCGGCACCGCTGACGCGAGCCGGGTTGACGGGCCTGACGCTCCTAGCCGCCACAGGTCCCCTCTCCACAGGCCCCTTCGGAATCCTTGTCGTCGCCGGATCCGCCGCAGGTGCCTTCGCCACAGCTACCTTCGCTGTCCTTGGGTTCTCCGGCACCGCCGCAGGTACCTTCTCCGCAGGCCCCTTCGGCCAGCATCAGCGGCGACTGGCCACCCTGCTGATAGCCGTGGTTCAGGTCGGCCGATGCGAACACCGGGCTGGTGGCCATGGCCATACCGATCGCCGCGCTGCCGACGGCCCCGGCGAGGGTCTTGGTGGAAAACAGATCGTTCTTCATGATTTCACTCCTCGTCTTGCGATTATGGACCCTTGGCTTATAGATCCTTGGGTTATAGACCCTTGAGCTATAGAACCCGGCCCCGTTCAGTAATGGCTGCTCGCACAGCTCTTGGTGTTATCCCCTGCTCATCATCCTCCGACGGATGTAGTAGTCGATGCTGACATAGCGCCCCGCCCCCCAGAAGAACAGGACCAGCAGCATCACGAAAAAGGTCGCGGCCATCTCGATCCCGTTGTTGACGATGGCAAAGTTCCCGGTCTCGGTCAGCCAGTTATAGTTGCCATGTTCCTGCAGGATGGACTTGGCCCGGTCCAGGCGCATCTGCGCCTGCTCGATCCCGGAACAGTTGAACAGGCACATCATCGGATCGGAGATGCGCTGCCAGCCGTGTTCAAGATGTACCGTGACCGCCGCCACGACCATCGTGATCATCAGCGGGATGGAGAACCAGCGCGTGGCCAGCCCAAGCAGCAGCGCGATCGCGCCCAGCACCTCGGCATAGGCCGACAACAACACCATCAGATACGGGAACGGCATGCCCAGGCCCCAGTCCGCGTTGCCGAACCACATCACCACGCTTTCCTTCGGCAGCAGCCCGTCCAGCTTGTTGGTCCCCGCCATCCAGAAGATGGGGGCGAGGTAAAGCCGCAACAGCAAGGGCGCCAGGAAATCCGCGCCGCGCGTCCAGTCAAGCCAGCCCTGTATCCGTACCATCAAGTTTCCCGTCGCGCCCATGATGCCGTTCTCCATTTCGTCTGCTACTGGATGAAAGCCTAGACCGACCGCGTCGCCAGTACGCGGGGTCAGACGCCGGCGTTTATGTTCGAGCGTCCAGATCCCCCCCTTATGACCACAAAACGGCGGAAACCCGGGGCGCAACGGTCTAAGGTGAATCCCAACCACAAGGGAAAAGGACGTTCAATGGATATCAGCCCCCACGAAGACGTGCTGTCGACGGTACTGGCGGCCTACAACCTGCGCGCGCGCATCGACACCAACCCGCGGCTGTGCGGGGAATGGCAGCTCAGCACCGCGGGTTCGGGTAATGCCAGCTTTCACCTGGTCGGCGAAGGCGGCTGCTATCTGCACATGGAGGATATGGCCCCGGTCTGGATGGAGGCCGGCGATCTGCTGTTGCTGCCCCACGACGACTGGCACCTGATGGCCAGCCGCGACACCGTGCCCGATCGGGACAACCACCTGACGCTGGTCGAGGGTGCGGATCCGCCGGACACCCCGGTCACGCAGCTCCTGTGCGGGCACTTCGAGTTCGATTCCGGCCGGCGCAACCCGATCCTGGCCGCTCTCCCCGACCACATCATCATCCGCCGTCGCGAATCGGGCGAACGCCTGGCGCATCTGGCGGATCTCATGAACATCGAACTCGCGGAGCGTTCCTCGGGCTACCGGCCGGTGCTGGATCGTCTGGCGGATACGCTGTTCGTGATGGCCGTGCGCCATCACATCTGCACCCAGCGCGAGCACTCGGAGGGATCCCTGATCGCGGCCCTGGCGGATGACCGCATCCGTCGCGCGCTGGATGCCCTGCACGCCCGGCCCGAGGCGAGCTGGACCCTGGAAGGCCTCGCCAGCGAGGCGGCCATGTCGCGCAGCAGCTTCGCCGAGCGCTTCCACACCCTGGTCGGGCAGACCCCCATCGACTACCTGACGCAGTGGCGCATGGTCCTGGCCGAGCGGCTGCTGCGCGATGGCCGCGAGTCGGTCGCCAGCGTGATGGACGCGGTGGGCTATACCTCGGAGGCGGCCTTTCGCAAGGCCTTCAAGCGGATACACGGGTTCGGGCCGGGACGCCTCCGGCAACTGCTGCGCCGTCTGGGCTCCGGCCCGGCCTGAAGGCAGCCGTCAGAAGGTATTCGCGACGCTGGCCACGCCCGGTGCCCGCGAGCGGACCAGGCGTTCGACGACATTCTTGAGATCCAGCGTGGAACGCGGGCAGCCGACACAGGCTCCCTTCAACCGAACCCGCACGGTGCGCCCATCGAGTTCGACGAACTCGATATCGCCCCCGTCCTGCATCAGGATTCGCCGCGCCTCCTCGATCGCGGCGCGCACGGCGTCCTCGTCGATCGGACCGTCGGCGGGCACGTCCGCCGCCTCGCGCTGCGCATGGGTCTGGGCACGGTCCAGACGCAGCGCGAGTTCCGGGTCCAGCTCCTCGATCGCGTCGAGTTCTTCTTCACTGTAGACGTGATCGGGCTCGTCGCTCAGCAGATGCGAGACGTCCACCATCACCTGCGCATTGTCGGGTCCAGCCATGCTCGGGCCTCCGGGTACTCGGCTTTTGGCCAGTATAGCAACGCCCCGCTCCAGCCCAGCGCGAAGCCGCACCCGCCAGCCGGGATCCGCTTCCTCGCGCCCCGGAGGCCAGCGCAGGCGCATGCGCAAGCGGCGCAGGTCCTCCGGGTGCAACCGGCCCGCGTGCAGCCAGAGACGCCGGACCCGACCGGTCTCCGGGAGCCGGACCACCAGGATCACCATCCCGCGCAGCACCCGGGTATCGGGCAGGATCTCCACCCAGTCCACCCGCTCCTGGCGCAGTCCTTCGGCCGTGGCCAGCCACGTCGCGCCATCGGGCGTCTGGCCCAGCCAGTCCCAGGGCGGCGGCCGTGTCCGTCCTTGCCATACCCACCCGGCCACCGCCAGCCCGAACGCGGGCATCAATGTCCACAACGGACTGTATGCGAGCACGTACCCCACGACCGCCAGCAGCAGAAGGATCTGGCCCGCGAGCGCGAGCCGGGGAAGAACCAGGTCAGGCCGAAGGTGCAGCCGCAGCGGCGGCGCGGATCGCCGGGACAAGCCGGGCTATCCCGTCGTCCACCGTGGTCTGGCGACCCATGACCACGTCCAGCAGCACATTGTCGGGGTAGTCGAGCAGGCGCTCGAAGGCATCGCGACCCTCCTGGTCCAGTTGCGCATATCCCTGCGCGAGAAACTGCCCGAGCAGCCAGTCGTTCTCCAGCATCCCGCGGCGGCAGCGCCAGCGAGTACGGCTGTCGGGTTCCATCACCAAAACGCCCGTCCAGCCCCCCCGTAGGAGCCTGCTTGCAGGCGAAGCCCCTGCCCGCGTCTGGCTTTGGCAGGGGCATTCGCCTGCAAGCAGGCTCCCACGGGGGCTAAACCACCTTTGGGCATCCATCCACTCACAGCGACTTTTTCAGCATGGTGCGGCGGATGTCGCTGATGGCCCGGCTCGGGTTCAGGCCCTTCGGGCAGACCTGGGTGCAGTTCATGATCGTGTGGCAGCGGTAGAGTTTCCAGGCATCGTCCAGCTCGGCCAGGCGGTGATCGGTGGCCTCGTCGCGGCTGTCCTGGATAAAACGCGCGGCCTGCAGCAATGCGGCCGGGCCGAGGAACTTGTCCGGATTCCACCAGTACGACGGACAGGCGGCGGAACAGCAGCCGCACAGGATGCATTCGTACAGACCATCCAGCTGGTCACGATCCTCCGGGCTCTGCTTGCGCTCGACCTCGGGCTCCGGGCTGTCGTTGACCAGCCAGGGCTCGGCCTTGCGGTACTGGTCCCAGAAGTTGCCCATGTCCACGATCAGGTCGCGGATCACCGGCATCCCCGGGAACGGGCGCAGCGTGACCGGCGCTTCCAGATCCGCCAGCGGCGTGATGCAGGCTAGACCGTTCATGCCGTTGATGTTCATGCCGTCCGAGCCGCAGACCCCGTGCTGACAGGAGCGGCGAAAGCCCAGGGAATCGTCCTGCTCCTTCAGCAACAGCAGCGCATCCAGCAGCATCATCCCCGGCTCGACCTGGTCGTCGGGCAGGGTGAAGCGCTGCATCTTCGGCAGCGTATCCGTCTCAAGATTGAAGCGGTAGATCGAGAATTCCATCCGTACCTTCCTTCAGCGCCTGCTGATGCGGTTCGCGGCGCGAACCGCATCCCGCAGAGCGTTGCATTCCCGACAGGCCATCAGTACACGCGCTCCTTCGGCGGGAACGAGGCCACGGTGTTCGGCTGGGTGCGCACCGGCTTGTAGTCGAGGCTGTCGTCCGCCAGCGAGTACAGGCTGTGCTTGAGCCAGTGCTGGTCGTCGCGCTCGGGGAAGTCGATGCGCGAATGCGCACCGCGGCTCTCCTCGCGCCCCAGCGCGGAGCGGATGGTCGCGATCGCGCAGTCCATCAGGTTCTCCAGCTCCATCGCCTCCACCCGTGCGGTGTTGAAGGTGGCGGAGTGGTCCGCGATCACTGCATGGTTCAGGCGCTCGCGCAGCGCGCGGACCTTCTCCACCCCCTCGCGCATCACCTGGTCGCTGCGGAATACCGAGCAGTGGTCCTCCATCACCTTGCGCAGTTCGCGCTTGAGCGGTTCGACCTGCTCGGCGGAGCCGTCGCCCGGGTCCTTGCGATCCCAGCGCGTCAGTCGCGCCATCGCCTGTTCCACGGCCGTCTCGTCCAGCGGGCGGTGGTAGCGGTTCTCGGCCAGGTACTCGAGGATGTGGTTCGCCGCTGCGCGCCCGAACACCAGGATATCCAGCAGCGAGTTACCGCCCAGGCGGTTGGCGCCATGCACCGAGACACAGGCGGCCTCCCCGGCCGCGTACAGCCCCGGCACCGGGTCCTCCGGGGTGTCCTTGACCGGCGCCACCACCTGGCCGAAGCGGTTGGTCGGGATCCCGCCCATGCTGTAGTGACAGGTCGGAAAGATCGGGATCGGCGCCTCGATCGGATCCACCCCGAGGAAGGTGATGCTCGTCTCGCGGATGCCCGGCAGGCGCTGCATGATCGTGTCCGCGCCCAGATGGCGCAGATCCAGCAGCACATGGTCCGCGTTGCGCCCGCAGCCGCGGCCCTCGCGCACCTCGGTGGCGATGGAGCGGCTGACCACGTCGCGCGAGGCCAGGTCCTTGGCCCGCGGGGCGTAGCGCTCCATGAAGCGCTCGCCCTCGGAGTTGATCAGGAACCCGCCCTCGCCGCGCGCGCCCTCGGTAATCAGCATGCCGCGCCCGGCGATCCCGGTCGGGTGGAACTGCACGAACTCCATGTCCTCCAGCGGCACCCCGGCGCGCAGGGCCATCGCCATGCCGTCGCCGGTATTGATCAGGGCGTTGGTGGTGGTGCGGAACAACTGCCCCGCCCCGCCGGTGGCGATCAGCGTGGTCTTCGCCTCGATCACGATCGGCTCGCCGGTCAGGATCTCGAAGGCCAGCACCCCGAGCACGAAGCCCTGCTCGTCGCGCAGCAGGTCCACCGCGAAGTACTCGTCGAAAAAGTGCGTACGCGCGCGCAGGTTCTGCTGGTACAGCGAGTGCAGAATGGCGTGCCCGGTGCGGTCAGCTGCCGCACAGGTGCGCGCCGCCTGGTCCTGGCCGAAGTTCTGGCTCTGCCCGCCGAATGCGCGCTGGTAGATATTGCCGTTGTCCAGGCGCGAGAACGGCACGCCGAAGTGGTCCAGCTCGTAGACCACCTTGGGCGCGGCGCGGCACATGTATTCGATTGCGTCCTGATCGCCCAGGTAATCCGACCCCTTCACGGTGTCGAACATGTGCCAGTGCCAGGAGTCCGGCAGCACGTTGGCCAGCGCGGCATTCACCCCGCCCTGCGCGGCGACCGTGTGCGAGCGCGTGGGAAACACCTTGGAGACCACCGCGACCTTGGCATCGCCGTTGGACAGCTGCAGTGCGGCACGCAGGCCCGCACCGCCAGCGCCGATGATCAGGGCGTCGAATTTGCGCCGTGCCACGTTCATGCCAGTCCCTTCATGCAAGCCCCGCTCGAATCAGAATGAAAAACGCCCACAGGCCCGTCAGGAGCAACCCGCCACCACCGAGCACGAACACCACGAGCCGCGAGCCGGGGGCTTGCACGTAGTCCATCACCACGTCGCGCAGGCCGATCCACGCATGCAGCCAGAGCAGCAACACGAACACCGCTGTCAGCAGCCCCACCACCGGGTGCCCCATCACCGCCAGCCACGCCGCATGGTCCGCCGGCGCAGCGAGCACGAAGAAACCCAGGGCGAGGATCACGTACACGCCCACATAGACCGCCGTGATGCGTTGCAGCAGCCAGGCGCGCTGTCCGCTCAACAGCTTCACAGCACCAGCCCCAGCCACACCAGCGCGGTGGCCAGAAGACCGGCGTACAGGGCATCACGCGCCGTGCGCAGCGAGCCCTCGCGATCCTCGCCGATGCCGAATTCCATCAGCAGGTAGCGAATGCCGGCGAACAGGTGATGCAGCAGCCACCACAGACCCAGCGCCAGCGCCGCCAGGCCAAGCGGATGGTGGATGATCGCGATCACCTGTGCGAAGCCCGCGGGGCTGGCCAGCGAGCGATCCAGCAACCAAAGCAGCACGGGAATCGACAGAATCAGGAAGACACCGGTAATCCGGTGCAGAATGGAGACCACGGCATTCAGCGGCAGTCGGATCTTGCGCAAATCCAGAAAGACGGGACGTCCCTGCCGAGTCATGCCACCCCCTTGAACGGGAAGATAAGGAAACCAGGGCTGACACCCTGCAAATGGTTCGTCTACTATCGAGCCGCTTGGTTCAGCTTACCACCTCAATCCAGTGCAGCGCTGCCTTTCCGGGCGTCCCGGCCACCGATGGCGAATCGGTCCGGCGGCGCGCGGCGACGAGCACTGCCACAGGAGAATCCCGATGCGCGAAGACTGGAAACACCACTTGATCGACGCCGGCGCCGAGTTCGAGGAGGACGACCTCCTGCACTACGGCAACCCGGAGCGCGAGCGCCGCATGGCCGTCAACGGCGAAGTGATCTGCGACCTCTCCCACCGCGGTCTGCTGGAGGTGCGCGGCGACGACGCCACCGACTTCCTGCAGGGGCAGTTCGGCAATGACATCCATGCGGTGGACGCGCAGCACAGCCAGCTCTCCAGCTACTCCAGCCCCAAGGGGCGGGCCTATGCCGTGTTCCGCGTGCTGCGCACGGCGGACGGCTACCTGCTCGAGATGCCGGCGGACCGGATCGAGCCGGTCGCCAAGCGCCTGCAGATGTTCGTGCTGCGCGCGAACGTGATCATCGAGCACGCCGGGGACTCCCGCATCCACTTCGGCTTTTCCGGACCGGATGCCGAGAAGGAGCTGACCAACGCTCTGGGCGTGTGTCCCGGCGCACCGGAAGAGGTGGTCGAGAAGAATGGCGTGACCGTCGTCCGGGTACCCGGACTGCACCCGCGCTTCGAACTGTTCGGCGAGATCGACGCCATGCGCCGCGCCTGGGACAGCCTGAACGTCCACGCGGCCCCGGTGGGCCCGCGTGACTGGGCACTGCTGGACATCCTTGCCGGCGTCCCGACGGTGGTGGAGGAAACCACCGAGATGTTCGTCCCGCAGATGCTGAACCTGCACGCCCTCGGCGCGATCAGTTTCGAGAAGGGCTGCTACCCGGGGCAGGAGGTGGTGGCGCGCATGCACTACCTGGGCAAGCTCAAGCGGCGCATGTTCCGCCTGGCCATCCATACCCAGACCCCGCCGCAACCCGGCTCGCCGGTCTTTCGCGCGGACGGCAAGCCGGAGCAGTCGGATGGCGAGATCGTCGCGGCCGAACTCCACCCGGACGGGCTCTACTCCGCCCTTGCGGTCGTGCAGGTGGCCGCCGCGGAAGGCGAGCTGCGCTGGGGTGCCCCGGATGGTGCAACGGCCGAGGTGGTCGATCTGCCCTACGCCGTCCCGGAAGGAGCCTGACGCATGCGCTTCCTGTTCTTCTTTTTCGTCCTTATCCTGCTGGCGCTGTGGGCGGCCTTCTTCAGCCGCCCCAACAACCCCACGCTGTCCAACTGGCTCTACGTGCTGGCCGGCGTACTGGCCGTGCTGTTCCTGATCGGCTACCTGCGCCTCGACGGGGTCATATGAGCCCGCTCCGGGCCGGCCCCGCCGGCCCGGTAGCGCTCAAGACGCCAGGCGGGCCCGGGGATCGACCACCGGCTTGCCCAGGTGCGTCTCCAGTTCGCGGGCCCGCCTTGCGTGGCGCCCCGACAGGGCAAAGCCCGCGAGCCGTCCGTCGGCGTGAAACTCCAGGTGGCGCCCGTCTCCATCGGCGGTGATCTCCACCCACTCGCCGCCCTCGACCTGCGGCGGACAGACGTTCAGCGGCAGGCTCCCGGTCTTCACCTGCACGACCCCGGCATCCGGTCGGTAGACCGTCGCTTCGCCCGACAGGGTCCGGGCCAGCGCCGCGGCCTGGCCGCGCAGGGTCTCCACGTACGGACGCAGCCGGCCCTCGAACTCGCAGCCATCACCCAGGGCGAAGATCGCCGGATCGGTGGTGCGCAGCAGCGCATCCACCTCGATCCCGCGATCGCAGGCCAGGCCCACGCGCTCCGCCAGCTCGCGCTGGGGCTCCAGGCCCAGGGCGCTGATCACCACCTCGGCCTCCAGGGTCTCGCCGTCCGCCAGGACCAGGCGCTGCGTCGCCTCCGTTACCGGCTCAATGCGTTGGACGGTGGCCTCGGTGTGCCACTGCACGCCGTGGTTGCCCAGCGCCTGCCGCAGATCGGCACCCAGCTCCGACGGCAACAGCCCGGCCAGGGGCCCCGGCGCGCACTCGATCAATTGCACGGGGTGGCCACCGGCCGCCAAATCGTCGGCCAGTTCGCAGCCCACCAGCCCGGCCCCGATGATCGCCACCCGGGTATGGGCGGGCGCGCCGCCGCCGGCCTCCAGGGCCGCGCGCAGGACCCGATAATCCTCCAGCGTGTTCACGGCAAGGGGGGGCGCGGCACCGTCCGGGAACGCCATCCGGCGCGGCCGGGCGCCAGTGGCCAGCACCAGCTGGCCGTACGGCACACCCCCGCGCGCTGTGATAAGGCGCTGCTGCGCACGGTGAATATCCAGCACCCGCACGAAGGGCATCAGGTCGACCCCCAGCCGCGCCGCCCGCGCCGATCCGGTCTCTTCGACCAGGTCCTCGACCGTGGTACCGCGCGCGAAGGCGTTGGAGATCCGCGGCTTGGTGTAGTAATCGCCCGAGTCGGCCGTCAGCAGGCGGATGGTCCGCCGCGGATCCCGCTCGCGCAGGGCCTCGGCCAGGGCCCAGCCGGCCATGCCGCCACCGACGATCACCACCGCATCCGGGTCGGCCATACCGCTCCCGGCACTCCAGGCCATCGCGGCGGCGCCCGCGTCCGCCGTTTCGGCGCGCGGTTCCAGCGCGGTGAAGTCGGCCTTGGTCACGTTGCAGTCGGGGCAGTACCAGTCGTCTGGGATATCCTCGAAGCGGGTCCCCGGCGCCAGGCCGGAATCCGGATCGCCCTTGGCCTCGTCGTAGATATAGCCGCAGACCTTGCAGATATAGCGCTTGAATGCGTCGGTTTCGGTACTCATCACGCGGCCTCCACGGCGTCGAGAATGGCCTGCAGTTTCGGGTCCAGTTCGGATCCGATGGCCTCCAGGTCGGGGTTGGCCCACGGCGCGAACACCTCCCGCGCGGAACGCGTGCTGATACGCAGGATGTCGCCATCACCGGACACATGGATACGCAACGGGATATCGATGCCCGCAGGCTTGCAGGCCTCCCAGACACGCACCGCGTAGCTCGGGTGAAAGACCTCGAGGATCTGATCGGTCGGCACCTCGACCCCGATCTTCGCGGCGTTGGCCTGACCGTTGATATGCGAGACCAGCTTCAGGCCCTGGGCATCGATCGCCGCCTTCAGGGTGGCGACGGCCGCCTCGGGATCCATTCGGGTAGTGATTTCCAGCATGGCGATTCCTTGATTCGGCCCGGGGCCCGGGGGCCCCGACCGTGGGTGGTGGTTTCAGTGCGCGTGGATGCGCGCAAGCTCCTTGCGCAGGTGTTTGATGGCCGGTGTCACGATGGCCACGAAGTACGACTCGCGCAGCTTTCGCTGGGCCGCCGCATCCGCCTTGTAGCCGCGCGCCCCGCAGTGCAGCAGGGCCGACTGCGACGCGCGCAGCGACAGCTCGGACCCGGTCAGGCGCATCTGCAGCACGTCCGCGAAGAACCGCTCGGATTCGTCGAACGGCGTCTCGGCCAGCGCATAACAGGCCGCGCGCCCGTCCTCCAGGGCCTCTTCCAGTTCGCCGACCTGGTCGTCGAGATAGCCGTTTACGTGCGCCAGGGTCTCGTTGGCCTCGCGCATCGTGCGAAGGCAGCCGTCGATGAGCCCCAGCCCCATGCCCATCTGCAGCAGCACGAAGCCCGGACGGATCCGGCGGATGTACTCGGGGAGCGACTCGGCCAGCACGTGCGCATCGGGCACGAATACGCGGTCGAAGTGGCAACCGAAGGTGCGCGACCCCTCCAGGGCCGTGAACTCGGGGCAGGCCGTCAGGCTGAAACCGGGGTCGGCGCAGTTGATCAGTGCCATCACCGGGCGCGGGTTCGCGTCGGTGGTCCGGAAGATCGCGCCGAAGTAGTGATCCTCGCCCAGGTTGGACACCCAGGGCAGCGACCCGGAGACCACATAGCCCCCGTCCACGCGTTCGGCGGAGAGTTTCAGGTCCTCGATGTTGGCGAACCATTTCATCGGGTTGGACAGCGCGGTGGCGCCCAGCGCCTCGGCATTGGCCAGCTTCGGCAGCGCCTCGCGCTTGAGTGTGTCCGAGCTGCTGTTCTCCACGTACCAGGCGCAGGCGTTCTGGCACCAGGCCACGAACCCGGTGGTCATGCACTCGGCCGAGATCACCTCGGTGGCGCGGATCGCGCTGGCAATGTCGGTGGTGCCACTGGCGTTCTGGCTGGCCAGATGGCGATTGAAGGCGCCGAGGCGGCCAGCCTCGCGCAGAAAATCCTCGGGGTACAGGCCTTCGCGGTCGATACGGGCGGTCAGTGGCGCGAGGTCGCGTTCCACCAGCGCCTGCAGCGCGGCGTCGGCATCCGCCGGCCCTGCGGCCGGCGACACCCCCGTCACGTCTTGAGTGCGGGTTTCGAGCATTGGGTTTTACTCCCGTAAAGATCCAGTAACCGGTTCAGGCCAGCTCGACGCTGACGTTGACCGGGTTGCGCATGGTGTTGGCGACCGGCGACCAGAAGTCGGCATGCGCCACCAGGTCCTTGAGCTGCTCCTCGCTGGCATCGCCTTCCAGGTGCGCCTTCACGCGGATGTCGGAGAAACCGAGGTGCTTGTTGACGTCGGTGTCGCCCACGCCCCATACGGCGGTCACGTTGATATCCCCTTCCAGGGTGAGTTCGAGCTTGGTCAGCGTGATGCCGCGGTCGATCGCGTTGGCGTGCATGCCCACCGACAGGCAGGCGCCCAGGCTGGCGAGAACGGCCTCGGAGGGATTCGGCGCGGTGTCGTCACCGAGCAGGTGCGGCGGCTCGTCGATTACGTGGGCATCCAGATCGCGCACGTAGGTCAGGTTGCGGAACTTGCCCTCGCAGACCGTGGTGGCCTTCAGGGTCACGATGCTTTCGGGGTTGGCCTTGCCCTTGGCGGCCAGGCCGTTCAGGCCGTCCTGGTCGATCGGCTCCAGGCCGTTGACGGTCAGGGAGGTGGTGGCTTCGGCTACGGACATGGTGATACTCCTCGCAGTTGGGATTCGTGGTTCCCCGGCGTTCGACCGGGTCGCCCATCCCGGTGCAGAAGCCGTGCCAACATCGCGCACACCGCACCACAAGGCCGTTTTCGGGACGTCGCTCCGGAATCGCCCCGTCACCCGACGACCATTTCGTCCACTTTGTCCACCCGGAATCGGCCGCTTTGTCCGGATTGTCCATTGCGCATGCCCCGCGCCGGATCGCCCCGGCTTGCCGGCGCACCCACCCTGCCTCCCGGTATTTCGCGTCAGCACGCCGTTTCGAACCCGCCAACGATGAAAATCCCGGGGATCAGGACGGGTTTGGCACGTCCCTTGTAAGGAACCTTCGTGAACGCGCCGCCGAAGCGATCCGCCCGGCGGCTCATGAACGAAGGATCAAGAGGGACACGCCATGGGCGCCGCCATCTCCATCGACTACATCACCCATCACTATCCCGGGCAGGAAGCCCCCACGCTGAAGGACATCCAGGTCAACATCGCGCCGGGCGAGACCGTGGCCCTGATCGGCCAGAGTGGCTGCGGCAAGTCCACCCTGCTGCACATGCTCGCGGGGTTGCTGATGCCCAGCGATGGCTGCGTGCGCATCAACGGCCACCAGGTGATCAAGCCGAGTCCGCGCTGGAACATGATGTTCCAGAAGCCCTCGCTCTACCCCTGGATGACCGTGCGCAAGAACGCCTCGCTGGGCCTGATCTTCCAGGGCCGCAAGCGCGACATGCGCGAGCGCATCGACCAGCTGCTGGAGACCGTCGGCCTGACCGACAAGGCCGAGGTCAACGTGCAGTCGCTCTCCGGCGGCCAGCAACAGCGTGTCGCCCTGGCGCGCAGCCTGGCCACCGACCCCGAGCTCCTGCTGCTCGATGAACCGTTCTCGGCCCTGGATGCCTTCACCCGGGTCGCCCTGCAGGACGAGGTCACCCGCCTGGCCCGCGAACGCGGCATCTCCGTGGTGTTCGTCACCCACGACATCGAGGAGGCCGTGGCCATGGCCGACCGCGTGCTGGTCATGGGCTCCAACCCCGGCACGATCACCGCCGAGCTGAGCATCGAACTCGACCACCCCCGCGACCGCAACAGCCAGGCCTTCGTCGACCGCAAGGCCGAACTGATGGGCTACTTCGGGGCCACCCGTAGCCCGGGCACCGCTCCGGAAGCCGCCGGGTCCGAGACCGCTTCGCCTGAAACGGAAGACGAAGGCCAGGCGACCGAACCGACCACATCCGAATCCCGGGCACGCGTACGCGCTGCCTGATCCACCGCCGCCACTGCCCGACCCTGACCGAGGAACCACCACCATGTGCAACTGCGACAATCACCACGACATCGACCGCGAGCTGGACAGCCTGCTGGACCGCAGCTTCTCCCGCCGCAACTTCCTGCGCACCGCCGCCGTCGGCGGCCTGGCCGGAACCGGGCTGGCCCTGCCCGGATCGCTGTTCGGCGCCGAGCCCGGCAGCCTCGGCGAGCCCGAGGCTGCCACCCGCGACTTCGACGGAGTCGTACGCATCGGCTACATCCCGATCACCGACGCCGCCGCACTGCTGGTCGCCCACTCCGAGGGCTATTTCGAGGACGAAGGCCTGGAGGTCGCCGACCCGACCCTGATCCGCGGCTGGTCGCCGCTGATCGAGTCCTTCGCCGCCAACCGTTTCAACCTGGTGCATCTGCTCAAGCCGATCCCGCTGTGGATGCGCTACCAGAACGACTTTCCGGTCAAGATCATGTCCTGGGCCCACACCAACGGCTCCGCCGTGGTCACCGGGCGCCACGTGGACGTGCAGTCGTTCTCCGACCTGGGCGGCAAGAGCGTGGCCGTCCCCTACTGGTATTCGATGCACAACGTGGTCATGCAGATGGCCCTGCGCGACGCCGGCCTGACTCCGGTAATCCGCGACCAGGGTTCGGCCCTGGAGGCGCACGAGGTCAACCTGATGATCATGCCGCCGCCGGACATGCCACCGGCGCTGGCCGCGCGTTCCATCGACGCCTACATCGTCGCCGAGCCGTTCAACGCCGCCGGCGAATTGCTGGCCCGCGGCAACGTGCTGCGCTTTACCGGCGACATCTGGAAGAACCATCCCTGCTGCGTGGTCTGCATGAATGAGCGCCTGACCGACCGCGAGCCGGAGTGGACGCAGAAGGTCATGAATGCCGTGGTCCGCGCCCAGGGCACCATCCAGGAGGACAAGAAGAGCATCGCCACAATGCTCTCGCGTGACGGCAAGGGCTACCTGCCTATGCCCGCCAACGTGGTGGAACGCGCGATGACGAACTACCACGACGACAGCACCTACGCCGACAGCGGCGCGATCCGTCACCCCGAATGGGAGAACGGCCGCATCGACTTCTCGCCCTGGCCCTACCCGTCCGCGACGAAAATGCTGGTGGGCGCGATGAACGAGACCCTGGTCGGTGGCGACACCACCTTCCTTGAAGGCCTGGACCCGGACTTCGTGAAGGATGACCTGGTGAACTACGACTTCGTGCGCAAGGCGATGGAGACCCACACCGCGTGGCAGGGTGCCCCGGGTGTGGACATGGATTCGCCGTTCGCCCGCGAGGAGGTGGTGGTCCTATGAACCGCGAAGCCACGCTCTCCGTCGACCCCACAACCGTGGAGCGGCTGATGCCGCTTCTGCGGTTCGCCGACCGCGCCCGCCGGGCACTGCAATACCCGGCACTGGGGATCGCCGGCCTGTTCGCCCTGTGGTACTGGGGCGGCTGGGCCATCGCCAACAACGAGGACACGATGGCCTTTGCCAGCTTCGCCCCCGGGCCGACGCTGGCGGCGTTCTGGGACCTTGTCGTCTCCGGCAACGTCTGGAAGCCGATCGAGTCCAGCCTGTACCGCGTGGGCTGGGGTCTGGCCTATGCGATCGCCATCGGCGTCCCGCTGGGGGTGATGATCGGCTACTTCCTGACCCTGAAGCAGGTCACCCATGTGCCGTTCCAGTTCCTGCGCATGATCTCGCCGCTGGCCTGGATGCCGATCGCGGTGCTGGCCTTCGCCACCTGGGACGCGGCCATCATCTTCCTGATCGCCATCGCCGCCGTCTGGCCCATCACCTATGCCACGGCCCACGGGGTGCAGCGCATTGACCCGATGTGGCTGAAGGTGGGCAACAACCTGGGGGCCAACCCGTACCACACCCTGCGCTACATCGTGATGCCCGCGATCGCGCAGGATGTGTTTGCCGGGATCCGCCTGGCCGTGGGGGTCGCCTGGATCGTGCTGGTCCCGGCGGAATACCTCGGCGTCACCTCGGGGCTGGGCTACGCGATCAACGATGCCCGAGACACCCTGGAGTACGACAAACTGGCCGCCTTTGTGCTGGTGATCGGCATCATCGGCTACATGCTGGACGCCATCTGCGTGCGCCTGATCAAGCGCAGCAGCTACCACGCCGAGGGATAATCCCTACAAGCGGGACCCCATAGGCCCGGCCACCCCGGCCGGGCCTCTTTCCGTCACCCGGCAAGGCGCGTGCAAGCCAACGGTGCGCCGCCCCGCCCCGTCACGAGGCACCGGCACCAAAACGGACCACCCCGCTACTGCGCCAGACCTGTACAAGCCGCCTTGGGCGCACTGGCAGGGTTTCTGCATATCCCCACCCATGGCCTCGCAACACGCATCCGATTCGACCCCGCCCGACCTCGCCACGCGGGAGCAGGAGATCACCCTGCTGCTGGAGGTCGCCAAACTCATGGGACGCTCCGGCGACCCGGACGCCGCCATCTATCGCATCCTCGGGATGATGTCGCAGCTGCTGGGCCTCAACCGCGGCCGTGTGCTGCTGCCGGACCCGAACAGCGGACAGCTACGCATCCGCCACGCCTACGGCCTGACCGACGCCGAGCGCGACCGCGGCAGCTACAGCCTCGGCGAAGGCGTCACCGGGCGCGTGATGAAGACCGGCCAGATCGCCCTGATCCAGGACATCGACAACGAGCCCGAATATCTCGCGCGCGCCATCGACCGCTCCACCCTGCCGCAGGAGACCGTCGCCTATATCGCCGTCCCCATCGTGCAGGACGAACATGCCATCGGGGTCCTCGGGGTGCATCGCCTGCGCCGCCGCTCGCGCCAATTCCAGGACGACCTGAACCTGCTGCGGGTGGTCGCCAGCATGATCGGCCAGGTCCTGCGCATTCACCAGCTCATCGCCGAACGCACCGCCGAACTGGTGTCCGAGAATCGCTACCTGAAGAGCGCCCTGGACACCCAGGGCGGCCAGTACGGCATCCTCGGCGAGAGCCCGGCCCTGCGCCATGTCCTGAAACAGGTCCACCGCATCGCGGACACCCAGGCCACCGTGCTCGTGACCGGGGCCTCCGGCACCGGGAAGGAGAAGATCGCGCGCATGATCCACCGGATCAGCCAGCGCAACGCCAAGCCGTTCATCTCCATCAACTGCGCCGCGATCCCGGCCGATCTGCTGGAATCCGAACTGTTCGGCCACGAAAAGGGCGCCTTCACCGGTGCCTCCAGCGCCAAGACCGGCAAGATCGCCCTGGCCGACGGCGGCACGCTGTTCCTGGACGAGATCGGCGACATGCCGGAGGCATTGCAATCGAAGATCCTGCGCGTGCTGCAGGAGCGCGTGGTCCAGCCGATCGGCGGTTCGCGCGATATCCCGGTGGACGTGCGCATCATCGCCGCGACCCACCAGAACCTGCAGGCCGCGGTGAATGCCGGGGAGTTCCGGCTCGACCTGTTCTACCGCCTGAACGTGATCCCGCTGCACATGCCGGCGCTGCGCGACCGCGCCAGCGACATCCGCCTGCTCACCCGCCACTTCCTCGACCGCTACACCCACCTGCACGGCTGGAACGTGGTCGTCGATGACGGCGTGCTGGAACGCCTGGAGGCCTTCGACTGGCCCGGTAATATCCGCCAGCTGGAGAACGTGCTGGAACGCGCGGTGCTGCTATCCACGGACGGCCGCATTGGCACCCCGCTCATCGACGAGATCCTCCACGAGGAGTCGCGCATCAGCCCCTTCGAGGATGCGCCCCGGAGCGCCGGGGCGGACCCGGTCGCGGCACCAACGCTGCACAATGACACCGGAATGCTGCCCCCCCACGGCGCAGCCTGCACCAGCGCGGTGCGCCCGTATCAGCGCGTGCACGCCTCCGAGACGGAGCGCCTGACGCGCGCCATCGAACAAAACGGGGGCAACAAGACCCGCGCCGCGATGGAGCTCGGCCTGACCCCGCGCCAGCTTCGCTATCGCCTGAAAAAACTCGGCATAGAAACCACTTAGAGCGAGTCACGCGGCATTGCGGAGCTTTTGTCCGCTTTGTCCGCAATGGCGACAAAACGTCATTCTGCGGCTCGGTCAGGAGCGCCACCACATCTCGTTCCCCGCGGTTGGCATGGCACCTGCAAAGACCCTCGGCATGCGCGGCAACGACGCCCGCATCGATTCGATCCACGAGGAGAGCCGACCATGCCGACCAAGAGTCTTCACGATCCCTTTGACGCCAAAGCCGACCTGCGCCATGGCTCCAGTTGCCGCCACGGGCACACCGGCCCGGGCAGCTGCAGCTGCTTCGACACCGCGTCCCCGGACCTGGAAGAAAAACTGGAACGACGCACCACCCATGACCCCGTGCAGGCCGACGCCCACACCACGGGCGAAGACCTGAGCGACGAGGCCATGGTCGATCGCGCGGTGGAAAGCGCCATCGTCCGCGGCATGTTCGGTCACAACGAGATCAACCGCCGGCGTTTCCTGCAGATGCTGGGGGGCGGTACCGTGGCCGCAGCGCTGGGTTCCATCCTGCCGCTGGACAAGGTGAAGGCTGCAATCAAGGACGGCGGGCCGCTGGAAAAGACCAAGCTGCGGGTCGGCTTCGTGCCGATCACCTGCGCCACGCCGATCATCATGGCCCACCCCATGGGCTTCTACGAGCGCCAGGGCCTGGACGTGGAGGTCATCAAAACCGCGGGCTGGGCGGTGGCCCGTGACATGTCGCTGTCTGGCGAATACGACGCCTCGCACATGCTCTCGCCGATGCCGTTGTCGATGACCCTGGGCTCCGGTTCCTCGCGCGAGCACTACATCATGCCGGCGGTGGAGAACATCAACGGTCAGGCCATCACCCTGCACAACAAGCACAAGGACAAGCGCGATCCGAAGGACTGGAAGGGCTTCACCTTCGCCGTGCCCTTCGAATACTCCATGCACAACTTCCTGCTGCGCTACTACGTCGCGGAACACGGGCTGGACCCGGATCGCGACATCAGCATCCGCGTCGTACCGCCGCCGGAGATGGTGGCCAACCTGCGCGCCGAGAACGTCGATGGCTATCTGGCCCCCGACCCGTTCAACCAGCGTGCAGTCTGGGACGGCATCGGCTTCATCCACATGCTGACCAAGGAGATCTGGGACGGGCACCCGTGCTGCGCCTTCGCGTGCTCGGCCGCCTTCGCCGACGAACACCCGAATACCTTCGGCGCCCTGTTCCGCGCCCTGATCGAGGCCACCCAGTACAGCTCGGACATCAACAACCGCGCCGAGATCGCCGAGGCTATTTCCCCGCGCGCCTATCTCAACCAGCCGCAATCCGTAGTGGAGCAGGTCCTTACCGGCCGCTACGCCGACGGCCTGGGCAACGTCCAGAACGATCCGCACCGGATCGATTTCGACCCCTTCCCCTGGCACTCAATGGCCACCTGGATCCTCACCCAGATGAAGCGCTGGGGCTATGTGGATCGCGACTTCGACTACAACCGCCTGGCGGAAGACGTCTTCCTGGCCAGCGAATGCGCCGACGTCATGACCGAACTGGGCTACGAGGCACCCAGCGATACCTACAAGAACTTCGAGATCATGGGGAAGGTGTTCGACTACACCGACCCGGAAGGCTATCTCGACAGCTTCGCAATCCGCAGGAGCTAAGCCATGTTGAGCAATCTCAACTTCCGGGCGACCGTTCTCTCGCTGGTGATGCTCGTGGTCTTCCTGGGTGTGTGGCAACTGGCCACCGCCCCGGAGGCCATCGCGCCGCAACAGGGCGAGCTGAGCGAATACGAACGCCTGACCGGCGGCGCCCAGCCGAGTTCCGGCAGTGGCATCCCGGCCCCAACGCAGGTGTTCAGCCACGCCTTCAGCGAACTCAGCAACCCGTTCTACGACGCGGGCCCGAACGACAAGGGCATCGGTATCCAGCTGGCCTACTCGATCTACCGCGTCCTGCTGGGCTTTGCCCTGGCCGCACTGATCGCCATTCCGCTCGGTTTCGTGATCGGCATGTCGCCGCTGCTGAACAAGGCGTTCGATCCCTACATCCAGATCCTCAAGCCGATCTCGCCGCTGGCCTGGATGCCGCTCGCCCTGTTCGTGATCCGCGATTCCAACATGTCGGCGATCTTCGTGATCTTCATCTGCTCGATCTGGCCGATGCTCGTGAACACGGCCTATGGCGTCGCCTCGGTGCGCAATGACTGGCTGAACGTGGCGAAGACCCACGAGCTATCCAGCCTGCGTACGGCCTTCACGGTGATCCTGCCCGCCGCGGCCCCGACCATCCTGACCGGCATGCGCATCTCCATCGGCATTGCCTGGCTGGTCATCGTCGCCGCCGAGATGCTCGTGGGTGGCACCGGCATCGGTTACTACATCTGGAACGAGTGGAACAACCTCGATCTCGCCAGCGTGATCTTCGCGATCATCATGATCGGCATCGTCGGCTTCCTGCTCGATGCCTCCCTCGCCCAGGCCACCAAGTTCGTGCGCTACGCCGACTGAAGTCGGCGCGGCCCCAAAAGGAGACCAAACATGAGCAAGGGATTCCTCGAAATCGAGAACCTGAGCCAGCGCTTCCCCCAGCCCGATTCGAACGAACTGCTGACCGTGTTCGAGGGCGTGGACGTGACCATCGACAAGGGCGAGTTCGTCTGCCTGATCGGTCACTCCGGCTGTGGCAAATCCACCATCCTGAACGTGCTCGCCGGCCTGGCCACACCCACCGACGGCAACGTGATCATGGATAACAAGGAGATCAAGGGCCCGAGCCTGGACCAGGGCGTGATCTTCCAGAACCACAGCCTGCTGCCCTGGCTCTCGGCACGCGACAACGTGATGTTCGCGGTGCGCGCCCGCTGGCCCAACTGGAGCAAGGCAAAACGCCGCGAACACGCGGAGCGGTATCTGCACATGGTCGGACTGGACGATGCCATGGACCGTAAGCCGTCGCAGCTCTCCGGCGGGATGCGCCAGCGCGTCGGGATCGCCCGGGCCTTCGCCATCGAGCCCAAGCTGCTGCTGATGGACGAGCCGTTCGGGGCGCTGGACGCCCTGACCCGCGGCGTAATCCAGGAGGAGCTGCTGAAGATCTGGTCGGAGACCCACCAGACCGTGTTCATGATCACTCACGACGTGGACGAGGCCATCCTGCTGGCCGACCGCGTGCTGCTGATGACCAACGGCCCGCATGCCCAGGTGGCCGAGTCGGTCAAGATCGACATTCCGCGGCCGCGCACCCGGGCCACACTCCACCAGGAAGAGGCCTACTACCCGATCCGCAACCACCTGGTCGATTTCCTGGTCGAGGGCGCAAAGGTGATGTCCGCCAAGGCCCAGGAGGCCGCCGCCCGCGGCGACAACCCGCGTCACAGTCCGCGCATCGTTAATCCGGCGAAACCCGAGGCCAACCCCGAACCCGGCCCGCGCATGGTCCGCGCGGTCTGACCCCTACCTTTACCCATCGCATTCTAAGGAGCCAATTGATGAGTCTCAGCAAGAGCGCCATGACCACCACCATCCTCGAGGCCAAGGAGAACCGCGGCACCACCTGGGCCGCCATCGCCGAGGCCACCGGGCTGCACGAGGTCTACGTGACCTCTGCCTGCTACGGCATGAACCACCTGGAGAGCGACCAGGCCGACAAGCTCGCCGGCTTCCTCGGTCTCGGCCCGGAAGTCTCGCAGGCCCTGCAGGCCTTCCCGCACAAGGCCTGGGACAACACCATCCCGACGGACCCGGTAATCTACCGCTTCTACGAGGCGATCAACGTCTACGGCGACACGATGAAGGCCCTGATCCACGAGAAATTCGGCGACGGCATCATGAGTGCCATCGACTTCACCATGGACATCGACAAGGTGGAGGACCCGAAGGGTGACCGCGTGAAGATCACCTGGAACGGAAAATTCCTGCCCTACAAGAGCTGGTAGCGCGCGACGTACCCACGCCCGAAACGAAAAAAGGCCTGCAAAAGCAGGCCCTTTTTCTTGAATCCTGGTGGAGCGGAGGAGGATCGAACTCCCGACCTTCGCATTGCGAACGCGACGCTCTCCCAGCTGAGCTACCGCCCCTTCAGATGCGGCGCATTCTAGCAAGTCCGTCCCTTCTCGGGAAGCCCTGCCCGCTCACGTCACGGAGCACGGAGTCGCCTTTTCGCGCCACACGTCACGGAAGCAGGACCTGCACAGGGTCTAGCATTAGGACATGTCCGTGAACCATCTCCAGCACCGCGGGGCAACCGGCCCCGCCAGGCCGACCTCCCGACAGGTGACGGGACGGCTTGCTGACGGCTCGATATACTATCCGGCATGAGTTTGTCCGTTCGCATCCTGGGCGCCAGTGGCGGGATTGGCCCCGGCCGGCGCACTACGTCCATCCTCATCGATGACGACATCCTGATCGATGCCGGCAGCGGCGTGGGCGACCTGAGCCTGGACGAACTGCGCCGCATCCGTCACGTGTTCCTGACCCATTCGCACCTCGACCATATCGCCTTCCTGCCCATGCTCGCGGACATGGTCTACAGCCCGAATGCCGAACCCATCCACGTGCACGGGCTACCCGCCACGCTGAAGGCCCTTTGCGATCACGTGTTCAACTGGGTGATCTGGCCGGACTTCACACGCCTGCCCCGTCCCGATCAGCCCCTGATCCGGCTGGAATCCCTGCAGCCCGGACAGACGGTCGCCGCCGGGGACCGCGAGATCCGCGTGTTGCCCGCCCGGCATACCGTACCCGCCGTGGGGTACAGCGTGACCAACCACGAAGGTGCCGCATTCGCCTTCAGCGGCGACACCACCTCCTCGCATCAGCTCTGGCCGGCGCTCAACGCCCTGCCCAATCTCGACCTGCTGATGATCGAGACCGGTCTCCCGGACGAGATGGAGGGCATGGCCGACCTGGCCAAGCACTACACCCCGCAGCATCTGGGCGAGGATCTGGCCATGCTGGAACACCGCCCGCGTATCGCCATCACCCACCTCAAGCCCGGCCATGAGCAGGCGATCCGCCAGCAACTGGCCCGCTCCCCTCACCACGACGGCATGATCTTCCTGCACGGCGACGAGCGCTTCGTACTCGGCACCTGAAGGCGTGGCCGCCAGCGCGCAGGCCAACGGGCCTCCAAACCTGCACCTTCGGGACCATTCACGATCCGCAGGTTCACATGTCTGTAACATGGCTGTTATCTAATGCCGACCAGGCAATCACGAGACGGGGCCATGGCCACTCGAATTCTGCTGGTGGAGGATGACACCGCCATTCGCGAAATGCTGCAGCTGCCGTTCCAGAAGGCGGGCTACGAGGTGCGCGAGGCCGGCGACGTGCGCAGCGCCAAGTCCCTGCTGCTGGAGGACCCGCCGGACCTGATCCTGCTGGACTGGATGCTGCCCGACATCAGCGGCATCGACTGGGCACGCACCCTGAAGGCAAGCCCGGTCACCAAGGACATCCCGCTGATCATGCTGACCGCGCGCGGCGAAGAGGAAGACCGCGTGCGCGGCCTGGATGTCGGCGCCGACGACTACGTGACCAAGCCGTTCTCGCCGCGCGAGCTGGTCGCGCGCATGAAGGCGGTGCTGCGACGCACCTCGCCCACTACCAGCGAGGAACCGGTCGAGATCGAGGGCCTGCGCCTGGATCCGGTCTCGCACCGCATCACCGGCAATGGCGAACCCATCAGCATGGGCCCCACGGAATACAACCTTCTGCACTTCTTCATGACCCACCAGGACCGCGTGTTCAGCCGCGAACAGCTTCTGGACAAGGTCTGGGGCACCAACGTGTACGTCGAGGAACGCACGGTAGACGTACACATCCGCCGCCTGCGCAAGGCGCTGGCCGACACCGGCCATGATCACCTGGTGCAGACCGTGCGCGGTTCGGGGTACCGTTTCTCGCAACACCCCTGACCTTCGGCGGTCCCCGTGCAGCCCCGCAAGACCTGGCCCGACATCCTCATTACCAGCCTGCTGATCGCGCTGCCGATCCTGGCGCTTGGCTGGGCAACCGGCCAGTTCTGGCCCACGGTGGCCTTCCTGCTGGGCGCGGCCCTGGCCTGGAATATCGCCAACCTGCTGTGGCTGGAGACCTGGCTGCGCCGTGGCGGGCGCGCCGAGCCCCCCGATGTGCGTGGGCTCTGGGGCGTGATCTTCGATCAGCTCTACCGCCGCCGCAAACGCCACGAGAATCGGGTGCATCGGCTGCGCCAGCTCCTGGAACGCTACCGCGACTCGGCACGCGCGATGCCCGACGCGGTCGTGGTGCTCAACGACGACCTGCGCATCGAATGGATCAACGATATGGCCTGCCAGCTGCTCGGGCTCGAGTGGCCGCGTGACGAGGGCCAGCGCATCACCCACCTGCTGCGCCACCCGGAATTCCTCACCTTCATGGAACGCGCCCGCGAGTCGCTGGCGCGGGTCACCGTCCCGTCGCCGCTGGATGACGAGCGCCAACTGGAGATGCGCATGCTCCCCTACGGCGATGCGCAGTACCTGCTTCTGGCGCGCGACACCACCCATCTGCACCGGCTGGAGGTAATGCGCCGCGACTTCATCGCGAATGTCTCGCACGAGCTGCGCACGCCGCTGACCGTGCTCTACGGCGTCACCGAGACACTGGAAGACGCGCTGGAGGACCAGCCCGAACTGACCCGCTCGGTGCAGATGCTGCGCGAACAGTCGGAACGCATGAAGCTGCTGGTGGACGACCTGCTACTGCTCTCGCGCCTGGAAACCGGTGAAACTACCGGCCCGCAGGACTGGTTCAACCCGCTACCGATGCTGCAGAAACTGACCGAGGAGGCGCGGCTGCTGTCGGGCACGGAGGCCCATCGGATCGTCCTTGACGCCGACCCCACGCTGGAATTCCGGGGGAATCCGGACGAGCTGCGTTCCGCCTGCGCGAACCTGATCTTCAACGCGGTCAAGTACACCCCCGGCGGCACCACGATCACCCTGAAGTGGCGCGCCGATCCCGACGGCGCGCGCCTCATCGTCGAGGACACCGGCCCCGGCATCGCCAGCCACCACCTCGGGCGGCTGACCGAACGCTTCTACCGGGTGGACGCCGGACGCACCCAGTCCCGCGGCGGCACCGGACTGGGGCTTGCCATCGTCAAGCACGTCCTTGCCCGCCACGACGGCCACCTCGCCATCGAGAGCCAGGTCGGCCAGGGCAGCCGCTTCACCTGCCTGTTCCCTCTGAGCCGCATTCGCCACGCCGAAGCCGCCGACCTGTCCAGTCAGGAAGACCCGGCGGGCGCCTGACGGGCATCCGCAAGGCTCCCGGTCGGCGGGCTCTCCGGACCGATTGCCGCGTCGCTGCGCTCCTCGCAATGACTGCTACAGCAACCCGTCATTGCGTACATGGACGCCCCCGGTTTGCCAAGCGTTTGAGTGATGGTTTCGGGGCGACGATTGCTCCCGTACATTCGGACTGCGTGTGCGGCTTTCATTCGCCACGGTCCCGGATGGATTCCGCGGGTGGAGGGTCCCAGCGAGGTCACGCACTCGAGGTGCTTCGCAATGATCGGACTGGCCCCCACCGGGATCGCTCCCGTTGCCATCATGCTCAATCGCTTGCGCAATCGAGGGTTGGGTACGTAATA
>NZ_KB906358.1:0-194587 GCF_000381305.1 Thioalkalivibrio sp. ALE16 | reverse complement strand
CAATGAGGTCGCCCTTCGACTGAATCAGCGACCCCGTAAAACCTTGGGCTATGCCACCCCGGCGGATAAACTCATGGCTGCTGTTGCATCGACCGGTTGATCGCACCGTCCTCTTTCTCGGGTTTCTACAGTAGGTTACCGTGGTCCGACCCCGTTATGGTGTCCCAGAAACCGCCCCTGCGCGTAGAAAAGTCTCGTGCCTACAGAGGGTTACCGTGGTCCGACCCCGTTATGTATCACCATCCGGGGCAGGAGCGGACACCAGAGATCCCCGCTCTACGCTTCGTTCCGGCCGGGATGACGGCAGAAGATGGGTGTCCTCTTTCTCCTCTTGGCAGAGAAAATAAATCTGTCCCCGTTTTTTCGCGTTTCTCACGTGACTTCCGGCGGCACTGGCGTCCTGATACCATCTACAACCACAATCGACCGACATCCCACTGGTCAACACTATGAACCACTATCCTGGCCGTTATTATACCACTGAGCCATCCAGTTCCCTATTAGTCGATGGCATCGATACCGCCTGCCCGTCCACCCTAATCGACCTTGGGTTCGGATCAGGCTCGCTAACAAAAGCCGCTATCAATCGATGGCCAGAAATAAGGGCCACATGCGTCGACTTAGCCCCAGAGAGGGACATAATCTTCCCCGGTGTTCCTCTATCTAAATACAGATACACCCAAGTTGACGTCCTGACGCCACGGTTTGAGAACCTGTCCGCGCAGAATGATCTAGCGCACGACGTAATTATCAGCAACCCACCTTTCCATCGGCGGACTGTGACCGCCTACATTCGGGATGTCCTCGATAGTGCAGGCCTCTCGAGCGTATTGGAAAGAAGTTCAACCACCTTTGCTTCACATTGTGGATTTCTAGCTCAATCGTTACGAAATCTAAACGAAAACAACGAAGTCGCCATAATTCTTCCCGAAAGCTTCGTTAGCGGCGAATCATACTCTCGAGCCCGCGCTGCGCTCTTGGATCAATATCATCTTCGGAAGGTCACCGAACTCCCGCCGAATTCGTTCTGCGATACTGAGGCGAAGTGTTACGCCCTTTATATTAAAGCTAAGCGTGACCAAGATGGAGTTCACTTACAACGAGCCGGTTCGTTCGAATGTATCCGAATAAGTCCGCGCCAAGGAGCTCACAGGCTAGATTACAAATATTATGAGGGGCTTCCGAATGCACCGATTACTCGTGCCCATCGTGAAGTTTGTACACTAGAGTCAGCGGGATTCGAGGTTCAGCGAGGTCGGCTGTCGGCCAAAGATGCACCAAACCACACCCACGTTTGTCACACCAGTACCATCCGATCGGCGCAGACCGACACGCACAAGCGTCTGTTCCTCTCCCGGGCCACCGGGTCCCGCCCTAAAGGCACGATGCACATTATGGCGGAACCAGGTGACATTGTAGTCTCTCGCGTAGGCAGCCGCGTCGTTGGCGAAATGGCGCTCGTCACGAGCGGTCAAGCGATACTCACGGATTGTGTGTTCCGAGTCCGCCCTTCGACGGCGTCGGCACTGACCTTGGCCGGGTCCATTGTGAGCGGGGATATAGCTTCGTACCTAAGGCGGATCGCTCGAGGTACATGTGCACGCTACCTCACCAAAGATGACATACGCCATGCCCCTATTGTAAGGCCTTTATCATGACTGAAGAGGACGATGCGACTAAGTACGCTGAGCGAGCTGACTTCCTCGAGGGCGACGAATTATATGGATGGACAGTAGATCACGAATACTTCAGGTCAATCCAGCGAAAGATCATACAGTCTGGTGCGAAGCTTTTGGTTGGGCCCCGAGGGTCAGGAAAAACGCATCACTTTCGGTATGCACATCTCTCCTGTAAAGACAACAAAAGCGGTCCATTAACCGTGTATGTGTCGTTCACACGGTACTACAATTTGGAGCCATACCTCCGAGATTCACGAGAGGCTCTACAGATTTTTCATTCTTGGGTTCTCGCCAAAATTCTGATTGCCGTCCATGAGGATTTTCCTGATAGCTATTTAACCGCATCCGAGGACCAGCCGGCACTAAATCCCGGTTCACTTCGCGAATTCATTGCGGAGGCAGAGCGTGGGGCAGACCCCTCGGTCATGAACAAAGCTCATCGTTCGCTTTCGATCAGCCAGGTCACTGCGCTATTAGAAACGATCATGGTGAATCAGCGGCGCAGGCGAGTGGTGTTGATGCTTGATGATGCCGCACTTGTTCTAACCCCTGAGTACATGGTTGAATTTTTTGATATCTTTCGCAGCCTAAAGACGTTAAAGATTTCGCCCAAAGCATCGGTCTATCCGGGGACCACCGAGTATGGACCGAGATTCCACGCAGACCATGATGCAGAGAAGGTGCAGGCGTGGTTAAACGTTAATGATGAGAAATACGGCGTCTTCATGGAAAGGATCGCCCGCGACCGCCTCGGCCTTACCGGGGATCTTCTTGGCGCAGATGTATCTAAATTGCTGGCGTATGCGGCGTTTGGAATTCCCAGAGCGTTCATTACAATGTGCCGGCAATTCATCGATGAACAGTCACAGTCCGTTCAACAGCAATTCAATAAGGTTATCAATGGGCATGTGGGCTTTAGAAAGAGCGAATACTTTTCGTTGGCAGACAAGACGCCTCAGTACCGCGACATCATCAGGGTCGGGTGGGACGTGTTCGAGGGAATGGTAGAAGAGGCAAAACGGCATACAGAAGAATCTATACCCGAACGTAAGGCTACAATAATTGGGCTAGTTAAAAACGATGATCAGAAACGGGAACGTATGATCCGGTTTTTGGTGGAGGCGGGTCTGTTATACGAACTTCCTCCTGTTTCGCATGGGCCAGATCGGGATTACGGGCGATTTATGCCGCACTATGGCTTTTTGATAGACCGCCGAGCTTTCGTTAAGGGCCGCGGTTGGAGTCCAGCGAAAATAATCAGTGGGATTGAGGCACCTGAAAAAAAGCATCCAATAAGGCGAAAAATGGAGAGCATCTTAGATGCCGATGCGCTCCGCAGGATTGAACTAAATCTCCCAGCTTGTAAAGACTGTGGGACAGAGAGAATCTCGGACCATCAAAGCTATTGCCATAATTGTGGTGCGCGGCTGATAGATCCTAGCATATTTGAGGAATGCATGAAGATCCCGGTAGATGAACTGCCTATTACTGAAAAGCAGAAGGAAAGGATAAAGTCCCAGACAGATATTCGGACGCTGGGGGATATTGTTTCGAGCGCGGACCCGGCAAGTGAGCTTCGAAAGGCGCGACATATCGGTGAAAAAAGGGCAAACAAGATCTATCGTCTAGCGAAGTCAGTCGAAGAAGAGTTTTTCTCATAATTTATGAATCTTGTTCATGAGCAAACTTCGCCGCAACTGGCGATAGAGTGCTGTTTTTCGGAAGAAGAGCCGCGTGCCGCGCTGTCGCCAGTGGACGAGTTTATTCGTTCGATTATAAGCATAAACAAATTATGTGAAGATCCGCTTTCAATGCCTAATGAACTTGGGCACTTGATGGTATTGGGGTATGTGTCAGCCGTAGAGAGTTATATCCGTTCCTTGCTTGTGCGCATAATTGGCGTGGATGAAGCGTCAAACGTTGCATCTGCCAGAGAGCCCATTCCGTTCTCGTCTGCACTAAACCATGATAGGGAGATCATGACAGAGGCGCTATTCGAAGATTTGACGTTTCTGAATGTGAAAAGCATTTCCGAATCTTTGGTGCGTTACTTGGGGTTTAAGCGGGGGCCAGCTGAGCGGATGGTAAAGAATATTGCAACTCAGTACATAAGGGTTTGCCAGGTGCGGCATTGCATTGTACATCGCTTTGGGAAGCTGGGCTCTAAAAATGCGTGGGCGCTTGGTTTTGAGGATCACAAGGAAAATGTTGAAAAGACTATTATTCTGAAATACGACAAAATTCAAGAGATGGCGACTATTTGCGATAACTTTGTACGCTCGCTCAATAATTATTGCTATGGCGTGGTGTTATCGCGCACCCATCACGACGGCTGGGTTAGGTGGTCAGGCGATCTGAGGAAGGATCGCTCCCGTTTTTCTCAGTATCACGAAATTTTCGCTTCGTGTCGACATCGACCGGCCTCACCGGGAGTCCGTGATGCCTATAATGAATTTCGAGATAAAGTGCTGTCACTACATCCGGAACCGGGTAGCTTCCAGTCGTAGTGCAGGATTGGACGGATGTATAAATAGAGTTGGGGTCTGTGTTCATATGAGTCGCCAGTGGTCGTTTTCGGTCGTGGCCTGGCCCAGGATCTGGAGGGCGGCGAGGACCTGGGTGATCGACTTTGTGGGTTTTCGCTTGAAGCGGCTGGCCAGGGCGTCCGGGGTTTGGGGGCCGATGGCGAGGAGGCGGCGGACGGCTTCGACCTGGTCGGGCATGGATTTTGGCCAGGTGGGCTTTTTGGCCGGTTCGGTCGGGGTGTCGGCGGCGGCCTCGGGTTCGGCTTCCAGTGTGGCGGTGGTCTGGGTGGCTTCGGGGGCCTGGTAGTCGGGGCGCAGCCAGCGGATGTGGCCCTGGGCTTCTTCGGCGGCACGTTCGGCGTTGAGGGCGACGAGGCGGCTGAGGAGTTCTTCTTCGGCTTCGGCCTGGTCGGCGGGTTTGTCCGGCAGCGGGGTGGTGGCGCCGGGACGGCCGACGAGGCGGTCGGCGAGGTCGTTCCAGCCGTATGCGTCGAAGACCGCGCGGTCGAGGTCGTCGTGCAGTTCGCGAAGCAGGGAGACAAGGCCCTGTTCGTGGATGGCGCGTTCCTTGGCACTCAGCTGTTCTTCGGCGCGCAGTTTTTCCAGCACGTTGTACATGCCGGTGAGGGTGAGGTCCGGGTGTTCGGCCTGCCGTGCCTTGCGGTGGGCGTCGATGCGTTCGGCGAGGTCGCCGATGGTGGCGGCCTGCTGGTCGTCGAGTTCCGGGAAGGGGAAGGTCTCGAAGCAGCGGGTCTTGTTGTAGCGCGGACGGTCTTCCAGTGTGCCGCCCATCGCCAGGGCCCAGGAAACATGAATTCGGCTGGAGAGGACACCCAAGCTTGAAGGGCGGTCGATGGCGATGTTCACCAGCATGTTGTCGGGCAGGATGTCCGCATCGAGGAACTGGAAGACGCGATGCTTGGTGGTCTCGACCGTGGCGATGTAGCGGGCGAGCCCCTTGAGCATGAGCCGTAATTCTTGGCGTGGTTTTCCGAAAAGCCACCAGAATTTGGCATATCCGGCGCCGTCCTTGGTGTGTCCCTTGGCGTCTCGTTCAGGTTTTACTCGCGCAAGCACCCACTGATAGATCGCGGGGAAGTGGTCCTTTACTTCGTCGGAGGAGAGCCCGAAGAGGTCGATGACCAAGACGCCGCGTGGTCGCTGTGTGAGGTCCCGCCCGTTGCGGTACTCGCGGATGACGCGGTCGGTTTCGGGCGTTCTGCCCAAACCGAGTTCCGCTGCCTCGTCCGGTGGCACGATGAAGCCGGCGCCGTGCAGCTTCACGCCAGGGCTGCTGATGCTTTGATTGGCTTGCAGGCTGATGGCGCCTGCGATGTTGGCTCCAATGGTCAGGTCAGCGAAGAGCTTGCCCGCCCTGTGACTGAGGTCCACGGAGCGGGCATCGTCGTCCGTATCGCGTTCGTTGAAGACGTGGCGCAGAGTACCGGGCTGGTCTCCGGGCACGCCGACCGTCATGGCAATGCGCACGGCGGCGCCGTCGGCGCTGTCCACCCAGGGGTGGTCGGGGATGGCGAAGGCGAGTGAGAGAGGCTTCTTGCTGTCGTTCAGGTGCGGTTCGAGTACGCGGCGGTTGAAGGTCTGGCGCAGGCTGTTGGTGGTGATGAAGCCGAAGCGTCGGGCCTCCTCCTTGCGGACCTTCTCGGCGGCGATGTGCCACCAGTACATGACGAAGTCGGCGGAGTCCGGGACGATGCCCTTGAAGACCTTGCGCACGGCGTCCACGTAGCCGTCGCCCAGTGCACGGCGCATGGTGGCGGCGCCGATAAAAGGCGGGTTGCCGACGATGTAGTCGGCTTCGGGCCATTCGGCGCGGCGCGGGTTGCTGTAGTGGTAGACGGGGGTGCGGGCGGTTTCGTCGGGGATGAGTTCGCCGGTGACGGGGCTATTCTTGTAGCTGATGCCGTCCCAGATGGTCACGGGCTGGCCGTGGTCGTCGGTCATGGGTTCGCGGCTGTCGTATTCGATCAGCGCGTCGCGGCATTCGATGTTGTGGAAGTCGCGCAGGATGGGTTCGGGCAGGCTGAGGCGGCCGTGCAGGCGGTAGTGCCATTGCAGGTAGCCGATCCACAGCACGATTTCGGCGATGGCGGCGGCGCGCGGGTTGATCTCCAGCCCGAGGAACTGGTGCGGGTCGACGGTGAGGCCTTCGGTGTCGAAGGTGGCCTGGCCGGCGCTCAGGTCGCGGATCAGGTTGAGCACTTCGCCCTCGAGGCGCTTGAGGTGTTCCAGCGCGACGTAGAGGAAGTTGCCGGAGCCGCAGGCGGGGTCGAGCACGCGCACTTCGCGCAGGCGCTGGTGGAAGCGGTGCAGTTCGTCCAGGGCCTTGTCGGGCTTGTTCTGCTGCAGCCAGGCCTCGGCGGCGACCTGCACGGTGTTCCATTCGGCGCGCAGGGGCTCGATGAGCGTGGGCATGACCAGGCGTTCCACGTAGGCGCGCGGGGTGTAGTGGGCGCCGAGCTTGTGGCGTTCGCGCGGGTCCAGCGCGCGTTCTAGCAGGGTGCCGAAGTGGCGGGTTCGACGAAGCGCCAGTCGGCCTTGCCGGCCTGGATGAGCAGGCCGATCTGGTCGGCGTTGAGCGGGATGGGGTCGATGTTCTGGAACAGGCCGCCGTTGAAGCGCTGCAGCTTGTGCATCAGCTGGCCTTCATAGCCGCCGGTGTTCATCGTCTCCCACAGCGAGCGCATGGCGTCGGGGAAGTGTTCGGGGTTCTGCTGCAGGCGCTCGAGCAGGGCGGTGAAGCTGCCCTTGGGCAGGAGTTCGACGTCCTCGCTGAACATGGTGAACAGGCAGCGCTTGAGGAAGTGGGCGACGCGCTCGACATCAAAGCCGTGCTGTTCCAGGGATTTGGCGAGCTCGGCCAGGCGCGCGCTGACCTCGCGGGTGACGCGGGCGGCGTGCTTGCTGGCGTCGAGCTGGTCGGGCGCGAGCCACAGGTGGTGCAGGCGCTGCTGGATCTCGGGGTCGCGCAGGTCTTCCAGGCGGATGCGGTGGCGGCTCGGGTCCGGGTAGGGGACGTAGGTGCCGCCGGAGCGGGAGAACTCGGCGTAGAGCTCGAGGCTGCGGCCGACATCGGTGACCACGATGAACGGCGGGCGGCCTTCGTCTTGCGGCAGGGCGCGCACGTACTGGTCGGCCTGGTTCTGCGCGGCGAGCATGGCCTTGTCCCAGCCCTGGGTGTGCAGGCCCTTGCCGGTCTGCTTGGCCTCCAGCACGAAGCAGCCGCGGCGGTAGAGGTCGATGTAGCCGCGGTTCTCGCTGCCGTCCGGGTTGCGGATGGTGACGCGGCGTTCGAACACGTAGGCGTTGTCGGCGGTGTCGTCGCTTGCCGGGTCGGGGTGGGGCAGGTCCAGTAGTTTGCACAGCTCGGTGAGGAAGAGCTGGTAGTTGGCGCGCTCGGAGCCGCCGGTGTCGCGCCAGCGGTCGAGAAAGGCCTCGACCTGTTCGGGCGCGGCTATAGGGGCGGGGCCGGATTCTTCGGCGTGGGCCGGGCGGGCCGCGAGTCCATCCATGTGACGCATGTCCATTTACGTGTTGGGCCTGACCTTACCGATTCTGTTGGCGGTTGTCCTGTGGGGTTCGGCCCTTGGGGTGAGGTGTGTAGTGCCGTGGTGGGTTCGGGCGTGGGAGATCCCGGCTCTTCGCTTCGCTGCGACCGGGATGACGAAGGGGTGCTGCGGCCGGGATGACGGTGTGGGGTGGGGCACAAATTGTGGGAGCGTGCTGTGGGAGCGTGCTTGCACGCGAAGCCTTTGACTGTGTCCGGCTTTGGCCGGGGCTTCGCCTGCAAGCAGGCTCCAACAGGAGGCGGGAAGGCGGGGTGGATGTGGTGGCTGGGATTAGCGGGTTGGGATGCAGCCGGGCAGGGATTGTTCGAGCGAGTAGGGGGTGATGCCGAGGTCGGCGAAGGTGCCGAGGGTGGGGTTGGCGATGTTGTCCTGTTGCATCAGGTAGAGCTGGTCGCGGGTCAGGGGTGGATTGGGGAGCAGTGAGCCGAGGGCGGCCAGGGCGTGCCAGACGGTAAATGGTATGGGCAGCATGGGGCGTTTGCGGCCCAGGTGCGTGAGGACCAGGGCCACGATCTGGCGGTAGGTGAGGATGTCCGGGCCGCCGAGTTCGTAGATGGGGTGTGTGGGCGGCTCGTCTGCGCACAGGCTTGCGAGAGCGCGGGCGATGTCGCTGACGTGTACCGGTTGCAGGCGGGTGGTGCCGCGGCCGAACAGGGGGATGACCGGCAGGGGCGTGAGGCCGGCCAGGTTGCGCAGGAAGGCGTCGCCCGGGCCGAAGAGGACGCTGGGGCGCGCGATGATGGCGTTGGGGAATTCGTGCAGGACGGCGGCTTCGCCTTCGGCTCGGGCACGGATGTACGACGATGGCGAGCGGCTGTCGGCGCCGATGCCGGAGATCTGCACGACGCGCTCCAGGCCCGCCCTGTGGGCGGCGCGGGCGAGGCGCGCGGCGCCTTCGACGTGGATGGTGGTGAAGCGCAGGTTGCGTTGCTCCACGTACAGGCTGACGGCGTTGATAACGCCCCTGGCATCTTCCACGGCGCGGGCGACATCGGCATCGTCCCGGATGTCGGCGCGGCAGTGCTCCACTCGGGGATGATTTTGCAGAGAATCGGGTAGTACCGGGCGGCGTGAGGCGATGCGCACGGTGTGCCCGGCGTCGAGCAGTTCGTGCACCGTGGCGCGGCCGAGAAAGCCGGTGCCGCCGAATACCGTGATGCGCTTCGGGTGCATGGTGAGCCCCCTTGGTTCAAGTTCGCCGGGCGGTATGACTGAGCGATGGCTTGTCGCGCAGACTGGTCGGGTCAGCGGCGTCGCGTTGCCCCTGGGAAAGCCGGACGGGGATGCGTTGCGATGGGCTTTGACAGGGGGCGGGGAGTCGGTACAATACGCGGCTCGAAGACGACAGGCGCGTAGCTCAGCTGGTTAGAGCACTACCTTGACATGGTAGGGGTCGTTGGTTCGAGTCCAATCGCGCCTACCAGTTTGTAGAAAAAAGCGAGTCAGGGTCCGCCCGGCTCGCTTTTTTTGTGTCCGGGGTTCGGGCGGGCGCGTCGACAGGGCCGAGTAGAGGCGGCAGGCTGAGCGCTCGCGTGGGGTTTGAAAGGGGGGCTTCGCGTCCGGCGATGGCTTGGTGATGCGTTATCCGGTTTGGTTTTCCTGGCTTGTGGCGGTGCTGTTGCTGGCGCTGGTGGCCGGCTGTGCCCCGCTGCAGCCGGCGCCGGAGCGTGCCTGGCAGGGGCTGGAGCCGCCGGCGAGCGAGGGGCCGCTGGCGACCTGGCTGCAGGGGCATCCGCCGGCCCGGGACGAGGGCAAGACGGGCTTCCGGTTGCTGGACGAGGGGGCGGAAGCGTTTCGCTGGCGGGTGATGAGCGTGCGCATGGCACGCGAGCGCATCCAGGTTCAGTCCTACATCTGGCGCGACGATGCGGCGGGCCGGGTGCTGATGGGCGAGCTGCTGGGGGCGGCGGATCGCGGGGTGCGGGTGTCGCTGCTGCTGGATGACATCGATGCGCGCGGGCGCGATGCCACCCTGGCCGCGATCGATCAGCACCCGAATATCGAGGTGCGGGTCTTCAACCCGTTTCGCAGCCGCGAGGGCTTGTTGCGCGCGAGTGCGGAGTTCTTCTTCCGCGGCAGCGACCTGAACCACCGGATGCACAACAAGGCCTGGATCGTGGATGGGCATCTGGCGATCACGGGCGGGCGCAATGTGGGGGACGAGTATTTCGAGGCCAGCCCGGACTACAACTTCGCGGACCTGGACCTGGTGGTGGTGGGGCCGCTGGTCCGGGAGATCGATCTTTCGTTTGTGGAGTTCTGGAACAGTCCGGGGGCGATCGGGGTCGCGCGTCTGGCGCGGGAGAATGCCTCGCCGGAACGGCTGGCGATGCAGCAGGGGGCCTTGCGCGCCTGGCTGGCACAGAACCACACCCACCCCCTGATGCAGATGGAGCCCCTGAACGGATTGCCGGTGCCGCAGCCGGTGGCGGATGCGGCAGCCTATGTGTGGACTACGCAGGCCGAGTTCGTGGTGGATGACGAGGCCAAGGCGCGCGGGCGCGGCGAGGGTTCGCGGGTTGCGGATGCGCTGGGCGAGCGGCTGCTGGGCGTTGAAGAGGAACTGCTGATCGTGTCGCCGTATTTTGTGCCGGGGCGCGACGGGGCGGCCCAGTTGGCGCGCATGAGCGAGGCGGGGGTCCGGATTCAGGTGCTGACGAATTCGCTGGCCGCCAATGATGTGGCCTTTACCCATGCGGGCTATGCGAGCCGGCGCCACGCCTTGCTGGATGCCGGCGTGGAGCTGTTCGAGCTGCGCCCCACCGGGCCGCCACGCTGGGCGCGCCTGGAGCGTGACCGCGGGATCGATGCCTCGCAGGCCAGCCTGCACACCAAGCTGCTGGTGTTCGACGGCCGCGAGGCCTTTGTGGGCTCGTTCAATCTGGATCCGCGCTCGGCGCATACCAACAGCGAGTCGGGCGTGTTCCTGCGCGAGCCGGTTCTGGTGGAGCGGCTCGCGGCGCTGCATCAACAAGGGATTCGGCCGCAGGTGGCCTACCGGGTGGGGCGGGATGCGACCGGCGGCCTGGTGTGGCGGGACGGCTCCGGCAATGCCCACCGTTACGAGCCCAAGGCGGGGCTGTGGCGGCGGTTCGTCTCCGGCGTGACCCGGATTCTTCCGGTCGAGCCTTTATTGTAGGGGCCGGCCGCCGGAGGGTAGAGGCCGGCCAGCGGCCCAGACACTCAAGGAAAGGAGAGTGAGCGATCATGGAATGTGGAGAGTGTGGCAAGCAGAACCCGCCGGACGCGCGGTTCTGCATCCAGTGCGGAGCGCCGATGGCGGCCGGAGGCGGCGGGCACGACGGCCCGCCCGAGGACCGCGCGGCCTATGGCGGGTTCTGGGTCCGCGTCGGGGCCTATCTGGTGGATGGTGTGATCATCGGGGTGCCGCAGATCGTCGCGCAGGCCGTGATCAGCCCGGAGACGATGGCGGTTCGCGGACCGGATGAGCCGGTGCCGCCGGCGGAGGTGGCCTGGTTTCTGGTGAATATGCTGGTGGCCTGGCTGTACTGGGCGGGCATGCACAGCTCCCGGTATCAGGCAACGCTGGGCAAGATGGTGTTCGGGCTGCGGGTGGTGGATTTCAACGGCGAGCGGATCTCGTTCCTGCGCGCGACCGGGCGGCATTTCGCGACCATTCTGTCCGGGATGATCCTGATGATCGGCTACATCATGGTGGCCTTCACCCGGCGCCGGCAGGCGCTGCACGACCTGATTGCGCAGACCCTGGTGGTGCGCAAGGAGTGGGTGCGCTGAGCGTGGGCGGGCGGCTGCGCCACATCCCGCTGTCCTCGGGGAACGCGTGGTGACGGAACTGGGGGCGGCAACAGTGGACTTCGACGTGGTCGTGATCGGCGGCGGCGCGGCCGGGCTGATGTGTGCGCTGACGGCAGGCGCGCGCGGGCGGCGGGTGCTGGTGCTGGACCACGCCAACCGGGTGGGCAAGAAGATCCTGATGTCCGGTGGCGGGCGCTGCAACTTCACCAACATGTACTGCGAGCCGGAGAATTTCATCTCCGCGAATCCGCATTTCGTGAAGTCCGCGCTCAGCCGCTACACCCAGTGGGACTTTATCGCCCTGGTGGAGAAGCACGGTATCCCGTACCACGAGAAGAAGCTTGGGCAGCTGTTCTGTGACCGGTCGTCGAAGGACATCGTGCGGATGCTGCTGGACGAGTGCGCGGCGGCCGGCGTGACCGTGCGCACGGATACACCGGTGACGGATGTGGCCACAGGGGCGCCGCATCGGCTGCAGGCCGGCGGGGATGCCATTGCCTGCGAGTCGCTGGTGATCGCCACGGGCGGTTATTCGATCCCGCGCATGGGGGCCACGGGCTTCGGGCTGGACCTGGCGCGTTCGCTGGGCCTGGCGGTCCAGCCCACCCGGCCGGCCCTGGTGCCGTTCACCCTGAGCGGGCGGCCCCTGGAGGAGCTGGAGGGGCTGTCGGGTGTGTCGCTGGACACGGTGACCACCGCCGGGGGCATGGGGTTTCGGGAAAACCTGCTGTTCACGCATCGCGGGCTCAGCGGGCCGGCGGTGCTCCAGGCCTCGTCGTACTGGGTGGAGGGGGAGCCGGTGGCGATCGATCTGTTCCCGGGCATGGACCTGGCCGCCCATCTGCGCGAGCTGCGGGAGCAGCGCCCGAAACTGGAGCTGAAGAGCGTGCTGGGGGAGCAGTTGACCCGCCGGGTTGCGCAGCGCTGGTGCGAGCTGTGGGTGGAGAACCGGCCGCTGGAGCGCCTGAGCAATGCCGATATCGAGCAGGTAACGGGGGTTTGTCAGCCCTGGACGGTCTGGCCGTCCGGGACCGAGGGCTACCGCACCGCGGAGGTGACGCTGGGCGGGGTGGATACCGCCGCCCTGTCCTCGAAGACGATGGAGTGCCGCTCGATCCCGGGGCTCTATTTTATTGGCGAGGTCGTGGACGTGACCGGGCATCTGGGCGGGCACAACTTCCAGTGGGCCTGGGCCTCCGGGTACGCGGCGGGCATGTACGTCTGAGCGGTTTTTGTGCGTCGCGAACACGGCCTTTCGTGCTGTTCGGGAAACTGTGCTGGGGTTTCGCCTGTCGGGTTGGAAGGACCCGTGTTGGAAGAACCCGGGGTAGGTGACTACTCTTCGAATTCCCAAGCAGCAACGCAAGGAGCAGGCATGAAGATCGATCAGTTGGTAGAGACGGCCGAAGCGATGGTGGCCCCCGGCAAGGGCATCATCGCCATCGATGAATCCACCGGGACGATCGGCAAGCGGCTCGGCGCGGTCGGGGTCGAGAACACCGAGGAGAACCGGCGGACCTATCGCGAACTGCTGCTGACCACGCCGCAGCTCAACGAGTACATCTCGGGCGCGATCCTGTATGACGAGACCATCCGCCAGTCGACCCGCGACGGCAAGCCGTTCGTCGACGTAATGAACGAGTCCGGCATCCTGCCGGGCATCAAGGTGGATACCGGCGCGAAGGACCTGGCCGGGTTCCCCGGCGAGAAGGTGACCGAGGGCCTGGATGGCCTGCGCGAACGCCTGGAGGAATACGCCAAAATGGGCGCGCGGTTCGCCAAGTGGCGCGCGGTGATCACGATTGGCGACACCATGCCCACCGACACCTGCATCGAGTCGAATGCGCACGCGCTGGCGCGGTATGCCGCGCTGTGCCAGGAGCAGGGCATCGTCCCGATCGTGGAGCCGGAGGTCCTGATGGACGGCAGTCACGACATCGAGACCTGCTACGGCGTGACCGAGGCGACCCAGCGCGCGGTGTTCAAGGCGCTCTACGAGCATCATGTCCTGCTGGAGGGCACCATCCTGAAGGCCAGCATGGTGCTGCCGGGCAAGGACTGCCCCGAGCAGGCCAGCGTGGAGGATGTCGCGCATGCGACGCTGCGCTGCCTGGAGTCCGCGGTGCCGGCGATCCTGCCCGGGATCGTGTTCCTCTCCGGTGGGCAGAGCGATGCCGACGCCACCAATCACCTGGATGCGATGAACCGCATCGGCGGGGCCCCGTGGCCGCTGTCCTTCTCCTATGGTCGCGGCATGCAGCAGGCGGCGATGGAGCTGTGGGGCAAGGACATGGGCGCCAACTTCGAGAAGGCCCAGCAGACGGTGTACGAGCGCGCCCGCGACAACGGGCTGGCGGCCCAGGGCAAGTACGCGGCCTGAAGCTGATGCCGCATGGCCCGGATCCAGGGCCGGAACCACAGCCAGGTCCACGGATTGGGGGATCTATTGATCTGGATCAAGAAAGACCGGCGGATGGCTGACTAGCCTGAAACCGTCGGATCCGAACAACGGCCGCCAAGGAGCGCACGATCCCCCAGCGTGCAGGCGGCCGGATGCTTCCGACGGTGTATGTCGCGTCTTGGCCTGCTATCTCCGGATAGCAGGCTTTTTTGTGTCGATTGCCTGCCGAACTGTGACGCATTCCTCAGGAATTCAAAGTTTCGCGATCTCGCGGGAAGGGGTGGCGAAGGTGGGCGCTTCTCCTGCCCATGTCCGGGAAAATGTGGTTATCGCAGGCTCGCTTGGCCGGCTCTGGCGGAACATTAATGGTTTTTGCGCGTCGGGAACTGCGTGGGGCCGCGGTAATGCCCCGTCGTTTGACGAGAAATCCAGAAGATCACCAAGGAGAGCGACATGAGTCTGACACGCCGAGAGTTCCTGGAGGCCATGGTGGCCGCAAGCGCCGCCGGCTTCTCGATGAATGCCTGGGCTGGCGAGAAGGGATCCTGGCGACCGGCCGATGCGGATATGTATGACCTGCCGAAGTTCGGCAATGTCTCGCTGCTGCACTACACCGACTGCCACGCGCAGCTGAAGCCGGTGTACTTCCGCGAGCCGGACGTGAACATCGGGGTTGGCGACATGCAGGGCAAGCCGCCGGTGATGGCCGGGAAGGAACTGCTGGAATACTTCGACATCAAGCCCGGTACGCCGCTTGCGCACGCCGTGACGCACATGGATTTCAAATATGCGGCCGAGAAGTACGGACGCCTGGGCGGGTTCTCCCACCTGTCCACGCTGATCCAGAAGCTCCGAGCGGAACGCCCGAACTCCCTGTTGCTGGACGGAGGCGACACCTGGCAGGGCTCGGCCACGTCGCTGTGGACCAACGGCCAGGACATGGTGGATGCGCAGAAGCTGCTGGGCGTGGACATCATGGTCGGCCACTGGGAGTTCACCTTTGGCGACGAACGGGTGATGGAGGTCATCGAGAACGACTTCAAGCCCAACAACATCGAGTTTCTGGCGCAGAACATCGAGGATCGCGACTGGGGCGACCCGGTCTTCGAGCCCTACACCATCCGCGAGATGAACGGGGTCCCGGTGGCGGTGATCGGCCAGGCCTTCCCGTATACCTCGGTGGCCAACCCCGACTACATGTTCCCGGACTGGAGCTTCGGCATCCGCGACGACAACATGCAGCGCATGATCGACGAATGCCGCGAGAAGGGCGCCAAGGTGGTCGCAATCCTTTCGCACAACGGTATGGTCACGGACATGGAGATGGCCCGCCGCCTGCGCGACGTGGACGTGATCCTGGGTGGCCACACCCACGATGCCGTGCCCGGGGCGATGGAGATCGAGAATGCCGGCGGCGAGCGGACCCTGGTGACCAACGCCGGTTCCAACGGCAAGTTCGTGGGCGTGATGGACCTGGATGTGACCGACAGCGGCATCCGCGACTACAAGTTCACGCTGCTGCCGGTGTTCTCCAACCTGATCGAGGCGGACGCGGAGATGGAAGAGCATATCCGCAAGGTTCGCGAGCCCTACGAGGACAAGCTGAGCGAAGAGCTGGCGGTTACCGACGGCGTGCTGTATCGCCGCGGCAACTTCAACGGCACCTTCGACGAAGTGATCATGGACGCGATGATCAAGGAGATGGATGCCGAGGTGGCCCTCTCGCCGGGCTTCCGCTGGGGCGTGAGTGTGCTGCCGGGCTCGCCCATCACCTTCGAGGAGCTGATGACGCAGACCGCGACCACCTACTCGGAGACCCAGCGCAACGAGATGACCGGCGAGCAGTTGAAGAACGCGCTGGAGGACGTGGCCAACTCGATCTTCAACTCCAACCCCTATCACCACCGGGGGGGCGACATGGTCCGGACCTCGGGGATCGAGTACACCATCGATCCGCATGAATCCATGGGCAGCCGCATCAGTGATATGCACATCAACGGCGAGCCGCTGGATCCGGACAGGAAGTACGTGGTCGCCGGCTGGGCGAATGTCCACGAGCCGCTGGATACGGACCCGGTCTGGGACGTGGTCGCCAACTACCTGCGCGAGCACGACACCATCAGCCCCGGCAAGCCCTACCTGCCGCGACTGAAGAACGTCGAGGGCGATCCCGGTCTGGATCGCTGATCGACCCCTCTGGCTTGGCCCGCGCGAGCGGGCCGGTTAGTCTCGCAGCCGCCGTGCACTGCCTGCACGGCGGCTTTTTTGTGGGAGCGATCCGGAGATGGAGACAAACGGACCGGGCTTCTCGGGCCTGTTGCTGTACTGCCGGCCGGGGTTCGAGGCGGATCTGACGGCGGAGCTGACCGACCGCGCGGCGCGGGCGGGGCTGGCTGGCTTCGCGCGCGTGCACGCCGGCAGCGGCTCGGTTCATTTCGAGCCGGCAGACGGCTCCGTCGAAGCGCTCGCGGGGGCGCTTCCATTTTCTGCGCTGATCTTCGCGCGGCAGGTGTTCCCGGCGTTTCCGGTCCTCGAGGGGCTGGATCGCGCGGACCGGCTGACGCCAATCATCGAGCAGGCGGAGGCCTCCGGCCTGGCAGTGGATTCCGTCTGGCACGAGATGCCGGATACCAACGAAGGGAAGGGGCTGCGCCGCCTGGTCAAGGCGGTCGAACGGCCGCTGGCCGCGGTGCTGCGCAAGCGCGGGGTGCTGCGGGCGCAGGCGGATGGGCAGCGGCTGCATGTCTTCTGGCATGCGGGCGATTGCGTGCAGCTCGGTGTGAGCCGGCCGGGGGAGCGCAGCGAGTGGCCGGGCGGCATCCTGCACCTGCGCTCGCCGCGCGAGGCCCCCAGCCGTTCGACCCTGAAGCTCGAAGAGGCGTGGCATACCTTCATCCCCCGGGAGGACTGGGACACGCGCCTGGCGCAAGGCATGCAGGCCGTGGATCTCGGGGCGGCGCCCGGTGGCTGGACCTGGCAACTGGTACGCCGCGGGATGTACGTGCACGCGGTGGACAACGGGCCGATGGATGACCGCTTGATGGCGACCACCCAGGTGGAGCATCACCGCGAGGATGCGTTTTCGTGGGAACCCCCGAATCCGGTGACCTGGCTGGTCTGCGACATCGTCGACAAGCCGGGGCGCGTGGCGGCGCGCATGGCGGACTGGCTGGAGGCGGGCTGGTGTCGCGAGGCGATCTTCAACCTGAAGCTGCCGATGAAACGGCGCTGGCAGACGGTGGACCAGTGCCTGGACCATATCGAGGAGCGCCTGCTGGATGCCCGGATCGCCCACCGGATGCAGGCGCGACAGCTTTACCACGACCGCGAGGAGATCACGGTCCACGTGCAGCGCGACTGAGTCGGGCGTTATTCGCCCTGCACGGTAATGGTCAGCCGGCGCGTGTGGGCGGCGTAGCGGTGTTCCCACAGGAAGACGCCCTGCCAGGTGCCGAGGATCAGCCGCCCCTGGCCGACGGGGAGCGTCAGGTCGTTGTGCGTGAGCATGGCCCGGGCGTGGGCCGCCATGTCGTCGTCGCCTTCCATGTCGTGGCGGTAGGCGGGGTCGCCGTCCGGGGCCATGCGGGCGATCAGGGTTTCCAGGTCGTGGCGGACGTCGGGATCGGCGTTCTCGGTGACCAGCAGCGAGGCGCTGGTGTGGTGCTGGAAGACGTGGCAGGTGCCGGTGGTGATGCCAGAGGCACGGACGATGTGCTCCACGGCCTGGGTGATGTTCAGCGTGCCGCGGCCGCGGGTCTGCTGGGTCAGGGTGTCCTGGTACACGGCCATGCATCTACCTCGAATGCAAACAAAAAAGCGCCCGCAGGCGCTTGATTGGTCGGTCTAATTTGGTGGAGGCGGCGGGAATCGAACCCGCGTCCGCAGGACCTCCGCCTTCGGCTCTACATGCTTATTCTGTCTTTGAGTTTAACCAGCCGCTACCCGACAGGCAGGGAATGCAACTGGCGATCCCGGTTGAGTTTTAATGGATCCACGCCGGGCACGCTTCACCACGAGCTTATGAGAGTCGACGCCCGATACTGGACGCATAAGCACGGCTCCAGTCGGACGGCATCTACCGGTTTTTAAGCGGCGAGTGCGTAGTTGTCGTCGTTGGCAACTATTTTCTTGCAGCGGTTTTTACGAGGTCCACTACAGCCTCGGCATGCACCTAAGGTTTCGCGACCCGCGTCGAAGCCAAGTCGCCCCCAAGTACTTCATGGACATGGTAACGCATCCGAAGTTCCCAGGCCATGTGATTGTCGTCCAGGAGCAGGTCAAGGGCGGGTTCACCACGAAGCTCACGAAGGCACGAAGGAGGGCCAGGTCTAGAGCGGTCTACAGGAAGACGGGGCGCTTGGGAAGGGTTTGGATAATTTGCTCTGGAATGGACCGGTCCGCGGGGCCGGGGCATCTATGAGATGACCTGCGCTAGCTTCCTGGCTTCCCGCGGGTCGCCCTTGCACTTCTTCGTGCCTTCGTGTGCTTCGTGGTGAAAATGCCGTACTTCGGCTTCGAATGGGGCAGATGCGCCGGGTTGGCAGGTCCCGCGCGGGGGGCGGGTCCGGTACAATGCGCTGCTTTTGGCACGTCCGGTTCGAGGAAGCGCAATGCGGGTTGTGGAAGGGGGCGCGGCGGTCTCGCCGTTTCGGCTGCGGGCTCTGGAGGCAGGGCTGCGGGCAAGCGTACCGGGCGCGGGCCCGCTGGCCGCGCGGTTTGTCTATTTCGTGGAGACCCGGCGGCGGTTGACGCCGGACGAGGAGGCGGTGCTCACGCGCCTGCTGCGGGAGGGCGAGACCTGGGTGGCCCCCGAGTTCGCCGTGCAGCGAGAGCTGGTGGTGATCCCGCGCTTCGGCACGATCAGCCCGTGGTCGTCGAAGGCCACCGAGATTGCCCATCACGCCGGGCTGGAGGACGCGGTCGAACGGATCGAGCGCGGCATTCACTGGCAGATCGGGGGCGACGCGGCGGCCGGCGCGGACCTGGAGGCGCTGGCCGCGCTGCTGCACGACCGCATGACCGAGGCGGTGATCGAGGATCCCGCGGCCGCGGCACAGCTCTTTCACAGCGAGACGCCGCGCTCGCTGGCGCGCGTGGAGCTGGGCGAGGACGCCCGCGCCGCCCTGGAGCGCGCGAACGGGGAGCTGGGACTGGCGCTGTCCCCGGACGAGATCGACTACCTGGCGGACGGATACTCCGCGCTGGGGCGTGCTCCGACCGACGCCGAGCTGATGATGTTCGCGCAGGCGAACTCGGAGCACTGCCGGCACAAGATCTTCAATGCCGCCTGGGTGCTGGATGGCGAGGCCGACGAACGCACGCTGTTCGGGATGATCCGCCAGACCCATGCGCGCCATCCCGAGGGGGTGTTGTCGGCCTACAGCGACAACGCCTCGGTGATCGCCGGTCACACGGGCGTGCGCCTGATGCCGGATGCGATCACCGGTGAATACCGACGTGAAACGCTGGATCTGCCGATCCTGATGAAGGTGGAGACCCACAACCACCCGACCGCGATCTCGCCGTTCCCCGGCGCCGCGACGGGTTCCGGGGGCGAGATCCGCGACGAGGGCGCCACCGGGCAAGGCTCCAAGCCGAAGGCAGGGCTTACTGGCTTCTCCGTATCGAACCTGCGGATCCCGGGCCGCGAGCAGCCCTGGGAGCGCGACTTCGGCCGGCCCGGGCGCATCGAGAGCGCGCGCCAGATCATGCTGGATGGCCCGATTGGCGCGGCGGCCTTCAATAACGAGTTCGGCCGTCCGGCGCTGGCCGGATACTTCCGTACGCTGGAGATGGCGCTGCCGAATCCGGCGGGTGGCGAGACGCTGTACGGTTACCACAAGCCGATCATGCTGGCCGGCGGGGTCGGGTCGATCCGTGGCGAGCACGTGCACAAGCAGGATGTGCCAGCGGGGACCCCGATCGTGGTGCTGGGCGGTCCGGCCATGCTGATTGGGCTGGGGGGCGGCGCGGCCTCTTCCATGGCCAGCGGGGCGAGCTCCGAGCAACTGGACTTCGCCTCGGTACAGCGCGGCAATCCGGAGATGGAGCGCCGCTGCCAGGAGGTGATCGATCGCTGCACGGCCCTGGGGGCGGGCAACCCGATCCTGTCGATCCACGACGTGGGCGCCGGCGGGCTGTCCAATGCGATCCCGGAGATCCTCGACGACGCCGGGCGCGGGGGCGTGATCCAGCTCAGGGACCTGCCGACCGCGGAGCCCGGCCTGTCGCCGATGGAGCTGTGGTGCAACGAGGCACAGGAACGCTACGTCCTGGCGATCGCCGCCGAGCATCTCGAGACCTTCCGCACCCTGGCCGCGCGTGAACGGGCGCCGTTTGCGGTGGTGGGCCGGGCGACCGACGAGGGTCATCTGAAGGTCGAGGACAGCCTGTTCCACGAACCGCCGGTGGACATGCCCATGGGCATGCTGCTGGGCAAGACGCCGCGGATGACGCGCGAGGACCGGCGCCTGCCACCGCCGGAAACGGCGTTCGATGCCGAGGCCTGTCCGCTGGGGGAGGCGCTGGAGCGGGTGCTGCACATGCCGTCGGTGGCCGCGAAGCACTTCCTGATCACCATCGGGGACCGCAGCGTGGGCGGCCTCGTCGCGCGCGATCAGATGGTGGGGCCGTGGCAGGTCCCCGTGGCGGATTGCGCGGTGACGCTGACCGACTTCGACGGCTATACCGGCGAGGCGATGGCCATGGGCGAGCGCACGCCGCTGGCGATCCTGTCGGCCCCGGCCTCCGGGCGTATGGCGATCGGGGAGGTGGTGACCAATCTGGCGGCGGCGGATATCGACGGTACGCACGCGATCCGTCTGTCCGCCAACTGGATGGCCGCGGCCGGCGTGCCCGGGGAGGACGCCAACCTGTTCGACACCGTCCGCACGATCGCGGAGGACCTGTGCCCGGCACTGGGCATCTCGATCCCGGTGGGCAAGGATTCGCTGTCCATGCGGACGGTCTGGGAGACCGCGGACGGGCAGGCGCGGCACATGCACGCGCCGGTATCGCTGATCGTATCCGGGTTTGCCCCGGTGGCCGATGCGCGCCGGACGCTGACGCCGCAGCCCGACCCAGAGGCCGATGACCGGCTCTGGCTGATCGATCTGGGGGAGGGCCATGGCCGCTTGGGCGGCTCCGCCCTGGCCCAGGCCTATGGGCAGGTCGGCGCGACCCCGCCGGACGTGGTCGATGCCGCACGCCTGCGCGCCTTCTTCGAGGCCATTACGACCCTGCGTCGCAACGGCCTGCTGCGCGCCTATCACGATCGCTCCGACGGCGGCCTGATCACGACCCTGCTGGAGATGGCCTTTGCCGGGCGTTGCGGGCTGGAGATCGCGGTCCCGGAGGGTCAAGCGCCGGGGGCGTGGTTGTTCAACGAGGAGCTGGGCGCCGTGGTGCAGGTCGCGCCCGGTGCCGAATCGGCCCTGCGCGACGCGATGGCGGCGGCTGGCCTGGAGGCGCATCTGCATCCGGTGGCCCGACGGACCGACGACGAGCGCGTGGTGATCCGCCATGGCGACCAGGAGGCCTTCTCCGCCACGCGCGCGGCGTTGCAGCGCCACTGGCAGGAGACCTCGGCCTGGATGCAGCGGCTGCGGGACGATCCGGAGTGCGCCGACGAGGAGCTCGCCCGGGTGGACGCCGACGGCGGCCTGCAGCCGCGGGTCACCTTCGATCCCGCCGAGGACGTGGCCGCGCCGATGATCGCGCGCGGGGAACGCCCCCGAATCGCGATCCTGCGCGAGCAGGGTGTTAACGGCCAGTTGGAGATGGCGGCGGCCTTCGAGCGCGCGGGGTTTGCCCCGGTGGACGTGCACATGACCGACCTGCTGGACGGTCGCCAGGATCTGGGTTCGATGCAGGGCGTGGCCGCCTGTGGTGGATTCTCCTACGGCGATGTGCTGGGTGCCGGTGGGGGCTGGGCGCAGACCATCCTCAACCACCCGGCGCTGCGGGATGCCTTCCAGGCGTTCTTCGAACGCCCCGAGACCTTCACCCTGGGGGTTTGTAATGGCTGCCAGATGCTGTCCCACCTGGCCCCGCTGATTCCGGGGGCGGGCCACTGGCCGCGATTCGTGCGCAACCGTTCCGAGCAGTTCGAGGCGCGCCTGTCCCAGGTGCGGATCGAACCGGGCCCGGCGATCCTGCTGGAGGGGATGGCCGGCTCGGTGCTGCCGGTGGCGGTGTCGCACGGGGAGGGGCGTACCCACTATGCCGACGGGGCGCCGGTCCACGACCAGGCCGCGCTGCGCTATGTCGAGGCCGATGACACGCCGGCGTCGCAGTACCCGGCGAACCCCAATGGCTCCGTGGGCGGCGCCACGGGCTTTGCCAGCGAGGACGGTCGCGCGCTGATCATGATGCCGCACCCGGAGCGCGTGTTCCGGACCGTGCAGCACAGCTGGCACCCGGCGGACTGGGGCGAAGATGGACCGTGGCTGCGGCTGTTCCGCAATGCGCGCGCATTCGTCGGCTGAAGCGCGCCGGGCCGATGGTCTATAACGAAGGCATTTGGTCGGCGGACAGACGAGGCGGGTACGGACATGGATGACGCCAGCAAGGACGAATTCCTCGGGGAGGACCTGCGGGTTACGACGACTCTGATGATCGGCCCGTCGCAACGCCCGGTTACGGATCCCGTGCTGGCGCAGCGCCTGATCGAGAGCCTCGACCTGTTCGACGACGCACACCCGCGCGGAGCGATGCCCCACGAGGACGAGGGTGCCCCCGAGGTGCAGCGCCTGGAACACAAGCTGGACCTGCTGCTGCACCTGGTGGCGGAGTCGCTGCATCCGGAACGCCCGGACCCTGTCGAGCTGGTACTCAGCGGGCACGGCATGGTGCTGCCCGCGGGCACGCTGCCCGAGGATTGCGAGCGGGTGGAAGTCTATTTGAGCCGCTTGCTGCCGCAGCCCTGCGTCCTGGGTGTCGAGACTCCGACAACCCGCGGAGGCCAGCAAATGACTCGCTGGACGGGGGTCGAGGGGCCTCTGGAAGAGGCGCTCGGGCGGTGGATCTTCCGCCTGCACCGCCGCGAGGTGGCGGAGAAACGCCAGAAAGTTGACGGCAATCGCAATTAGACAGGATACTGCGAACTCGATCACATCATCGGATGCTGGCCGGGCGTCACCCGTTGCCACATCCGGTCGCGAACATCGGGGCACAGCGGTATGCGGGATCCGGGCGAACAGCAACAGGCGATGCGTATTGCACTCAGCGGTGACTCGGGCACGACGGATGCCACCCGGGCGATCCTGAACTGCCTGGGCTGCGAGGCCGAGCATCAGCCGGCCACTGGCACCTTCGAGAACGTCGCCCCCGCCGCGATCTGGCTTTGTGGACCCGCCGCCGAGCTGTCCGCCCGGCTGCAGGATGCACGAACGGAAGACGCCGCGGTGGTCGTGCAGCCTACCGACGGGGGCGAGGTCCAGGGCGAAGGGGTGGACTGCGTGGTGGAGCACCCGCTTTCCATCGCGCGGGTTTCGCAGGTCCTGCAGTGGCTTCGGTTCGGCCGCGAGCCGGGATACGACGACATGCCCGGGCTGGTCGGGTCGCATCCGACCATGCAGGCGGTCAAGCGCCTGGTGGGCCAGGTGGCCCGCACCGACGCCACCGCGCTGATCCTGGGCGAGACCGGCTCCGGCAAGGAGGTGGTGGCCCGCGCCATCCACAACGCCTCGGACCGGGCGGACAAGCCGTTCGTGGCGGTGAACTGCGGCGCGATCCCCGGAGACTTGCTGGAGAGCGAGTTGTTCGGGCACGAGAAGGGCGCCTTCACCGGTGCCTTCACGGCCCGCGCGGGGCGTTTCGAGCTGGCCGAGGACGGCACGCTGTTCCTGGACGAGATCGGCGACATGCCGCTGCCGATGCAGGTGAAGCTGCTGCGCGTGCTGCAGGAACGCGTCTTCGAACGTGTCGGTTCCAACAAGTCGCTCCCGGCGCGGGCCCGAATCATTGCCGCCACCCATCGCAACCTGCGATGACGCGGTGGCGGATGGCAGCTTCCGCCAGGACCTGTTCTTCCGCCTCAGCGTGTTCCCCATCGAATTGCCGCCCCTGCGCGAACGCACCAGCGATATGCCGCAACTGATCGGTGCGCTGGAAGAACGGCTGCGCGAGCAGGGCATGAGCCCGGCCCACCTGACGCCGGCCGTGGTCGCGCACCTGGGGCAGCTCAACTGGCCCGGCAATATCCGCGAACTGGCCAACCTGCTGGAACAGCTGGCGATCATGTATCCCGATCTCCCGGTGGATCTGGCACAGCTGCCTCCCCGGGTCCGTCCGGAAGGGATCGAGGATCTGGCCGTGACCTCTCCCACACCCGGCGGCACCGAGTCGGGGTCGGCGGGCGCCAGCCTGCTGGCCGGTGGACTGCCGCCGGAGGGGGTCGATCTGCGCAGCTTCCTCAATGATCTCGAACGCGACATGATCACCCGCGCGCTGGACGAGACCGGGCATGTGGTGGCGCGCGCGGCGCGTCGCCTGGGGATGCGCCGCACCACACTCGTGGAGCGCATGCGCAAGTTCGGGCTCGGCAAGGCCTGACCCGGCCTCCGGCCAGACGGGCCCCGACCGTAGTGGAGGTCGGGATCCCGTCACCACAAGCCCTGAATTCCCGCGCGACGGTCGACGGATGCTTGACGGGTTGCCCTCCCGTTTTGGATAAACCCCCAATTAATCAGTTACCTGTAACGCTGGCGCGTTTTTTGCTGAACCTTCCCCGAATCTCTATGGGAAGACGTTCATGTCGCGAGCCACAATCCTGTTGGTGGATGCCGAACCGGCACTGCGCGAGGCCGTGGTCCGGGTCCTGGCCACGATTCCTCGAGTCCGACTGCAGGCCTGCAAAGCGGCCGACCTGCCGCAAACCGTGGAAGGGGCCCGTCCCGCAGCGGTGCTGCTGGGCGGTGAACCCGCCCTGAGCGGAGAAGTCCTTCCCGAACCGCGATCCTGCGTCGCCGCGATCAGTCTGGAAGCCAGTCGCGAACGCGAGCTGTCGGCCATGCGAGCCGGGGTGGACGCGCACTTTGCCCTGCCGGAGATGGCGGACGCTCTGGCCGAGTGGCTGCGGCCGCTGCTGGTCTCGGCGCAGGAATTCGAAGCGCCGGCGCTGGTGGCCCGCAGTGCTGCGATGCAGGGGATCGATCGTTTTGTATCGCGGATCGCGCGCAGCGCCGCCACGGTCTTCGTGACCGGCGAGTCAGGGGTGGGCAAGGAGGTCCTGGCGCGGCAGCTGCACGCGCGCTCCCCCCGCAGCCGCGGGCCGTTCGAGGCGATCAACTGCGCCGCGCTCCCGGAGGCCATGCTGGAGGCGATGCTCTTCGGGCATGCCAAGGGCGCCTTTACCGGTGCGCTGGAGGCCCGGCCCGGCAAGTTCCAGCGGGCCCACGGCGGGACCCTGCTGCTGGACGAGGTGACCGAAATCCCCGTGCACCTGCAGGCCAAGCTGTTGCGGGCGCTGCAGGAGCGGGAGGTAGAGCCGCTGGGCGGGCGCCAGGCACAGCGTGTGGATGTGCGGGTGATCGCCACCTCCAATCGCGATCTGCGCGAGGCGGTGGCCGAAGGCCACTTGCGCGAGGATCTGTATTACCGCCTGAACGTCTTCCCGCTTTGCATCCCGCCGCTGCGGGAGCGCCCGGAGGATATCGTGCCACTGGCACAGGCCCTGCTGCGGCGGCTGAGCCGCGGGCGCCTGGGGAAACTGGACGCCGCGGCGCAGCGGCGACTGCGGGAGCACGACTGGCCGGGCAATGTCCGCGAGCTGGCCAATGTGATGGAGCGCGCGATCACGTTGCACGAAGGCGATGACGACCGGGTGACGCTGGAGGCGGTCTGGCTGGATGCGGACATGCTGGCACCCTGGAGCTCGGGCGACTCCGGCAATCAGGCGATCCGGATGAACACGCCCGAGTGGTCGGCCAGCGACGAAAACCCGACGCCGATGCTGGAGCAGACCCTGCAGACCCAGGAGAGCCGGGTGATCCTGAATGTCCTGCGCGAGTCCGGCGGGCGGCGCAAGGAGGCCGCGGACCGACTGGGAATCAGCCCCAGAACATTGCGTTACAAGATTGCGCGCCTGCGCGAGAACGGCTTTGCGGTTCCGGCGTCGGGATGACGCCCAGCGAGGCTGGCATATGGATTGCTTGGAGTTTTGAAGAAAACGGTAAGCCGCGCACATGGGAGCACAAGGGGTCCGTGCAGGCCGCCGGGTCGCCATAGCGAGAACCCCCGAGGGTAGGAAAGATGAGCGAGATGCAGATTCAGAACGTCCTGCAGCAGATGCGTCAGCTGACGCAGACCAGCGGGATCGAGGGGACCAACCCGGCCCAGCCCAATCGCGAACCGCAGCGGGTAGGCGGGGCGGATTTCCAGAACGTGCTGACCGAGTCGCTGCGCGGCGTGAACCAGACCCAGCAGGCCGCTACGGATCTGCAGACGCGCTTCGAGCTGGGCGACGACAGCGTCAGCCTGCCGCAGGTGATGACCGCAATGAGCAAGTCCAGTATCGCCTTCGAGGCGACCAACCAGGTACGCAACCGGCTGCTGACGGCGTACCAGGAAATCATGCGGATGCAGGTCTGATCGGCCGGACGGGCTGAGGGAGAGAACGGACGATGGCCGACAATGCACAGTCCCTGCCCGCGGTGGTGACCGGGGGATTCAAGGAGTTCAACGGGATGCCCGCGGGCCGCCAGCTTGCCCTGATCGGGATGCTGGCCGGCGCGATCGTGGTGATCGTGGCGCTGCTCTACTGGGCCATGCGCCCCACCTACGTGCCGCTGTTCCCGCGCATGGACGCCGAGGACGCGGCCGAGGTCGTGCAGGTGCTGTCGCAGGCCGGCATCCAGTACCAGGTGGATTCCACGACCGGGCAGGTGAAGGTCCCGCAGGGCGATGTCGCCGACGCGCGGCTGCAGCTGGCCGGCGAAGGGCTGCCGCGCTCCGGCGACCTCGGCTTCGAACTGTTGCAGGAGGACACCGGGCTTGGCACCAGTCGGATGATCGAGGGGGCGCGTCATCACCGGGCGATGGAAGGCGAGCTGGCGCGCACGGTCGCCTCCCTGGATGCGGTGGATCGCGCGCGTGTGCACATTGCCGAGGGGGAACAGTCGGTGTTCGTGCGCGACCGCCGGCCGGCCAGCGCCTCCGTGGTGGTGCACCTGCGCGGCGGACGATCCCTGAGCGAGACGCAGGTGGGGGCCATCGTGCATCTGGTGGCCTCCAGCACCTCCGATCTGGATCCCGAGCGGGTCACCGTGGTCGACCAGCGCGGCACGCTGCTGACCCAGGACGGCGGCGAGGCGGGCATGGGCGGCAGTGGCGATCGCCTGAACTTCACACGGGATGTGGAGAACCGCTATACCGACCGCGTTCGGGATCTCCTGATCCCGATCGTCGGGCGCGACAAGGTGCGCGTTCAGGTCAATGCCGATATTGATTTCTCGCGCGTGGAGCGAACCGAGGAGCTGTACGATCCCGAGACCATCGCCCTGCGGTCCGAACAAAGCCGGGAGGAAGAGCGCACGGGTCCCGAAGGCGGTGCCGGGGGCGTCCCGGGCGCGCTGACCAATCAGCCCCCCGAGGGCGGCGTGGTCGGGGAAGAGGGCGAGGAAGGTGCCGCTGCTCCGGCGCCGCTCCCGGGCAGTCGCAGCACCAACGTGACCAGAAACTACGAGGTCGATCGCCGCATCAACCACATCCGCGAGATGCCGGGCGGCGTGCGCCGGGTCTCCACCGCGGTGGTCGTGGACTTCCGTCAGGAGGTCAACGAGGACGGCGAGACGGTGCAGGTGGCGCGGGACGCCGAGGAACTGGAGCGCATCGAGGCATTGGTGCGCGAGGCGGTTGGATTCAACGCCGAACGAGGCGATACGATCAATGTGGTGACCGCGCCGTTCGAGGCGCCCGCGGACGAGATCCCGGCGGAGGAGATCGCCTTCTGGGAGCAGCCCTGGTTTATCGAGGTGCTGAAGATCGTGGCGGCGCTGTTGCTGGCCCTGATCATCCTGCTGACGGTGGTGCGCCCGGCAATGAAGCAACTGATGAAGCGTCCGGCACCGCCCCCGCGGCGCGAGGATGACCGCGAGGCCCTGACCGACGAGTCCGGCGGCGAGGCCGGCATGGGGCCGAGCGAGGGTTCGGCCGTGGCCGCGCTGACGGGTCCCAAGGGTCCGGATCAGCAGGAGATGGATCTGGAGGCCGTGCGCGAGATGGTCCGCGAGGATCCCAAGCGCGTGGCGCAGGTAATGAAGACCTGGTTGGGTGACGATGGCCGCTGACAAGAACTCCAAGCTGGAAGGCGCCGAGCGCGCCGCCGTGTTCATGATGAGCCTGGGCGAGGATGCCGCCGCCGAGGTCATGCGCCACATGGGGCCCAAGGAGGTGCAGAAGATCGGCACCGCCATGGCCTCGATGGACCGCATCTCGCGCAGCGATGTGAACGCCGCGCTGCACGAGTTCTCCACCCATGTGCAGGAACAGACTGCGCTGGGCGTGGGCGCCGACGAATACGTGCGCAGCGTCATGGAGAGCGCGCTGGGCGACAAGGCCTCGGGCCTGATCGACCGCATCCTGCTGGGACGCAATTCCAAGGGCATCGAGGCCCTCAAGTGGCTGGACCCGCGCGCCATCGCGGACATGCTGCGCAATGAGCATCCGCAGATCGTGGCCATCGTGCTGTCCCATCTCGATTCCGACCAGGCCTCCGACACCCTGCAGTACCTGCCCGCGCGGGTGCAGTCCGACATCGTGATGCGCATCGCCACCATGGATGGCGTGCAGCCCCAGGCCCTGCAGGAACTCGACGAGATCCTCGACCGGCAACTCTCCGGTAATGCGGCGAGCAAGACCTCGATGCTGGGGGGCGTGCGCTCGGCGGCCAACATCATGAACCTGATGGAGGGTTCGCGGGAGGCCGAGATCATGGAGACGATCAAGGAGTCGGATTCCGATCTGGGCACGCGTATCGAGGAAGAGATGTTTGTCTTCGATAACCTGGTGGATATCGACGACCGTGGCATCCAGACGCTGATGCGCGAGATCCAGACCGAATCCCTGGTGCTTGCGCTGAAGGGCGCCGACGACGACCTGAAGGACAAGATCTTCCGCAACATGTCCAAGCGCGCCGGCGAGATGCTGCGCGAGGACCTCGAGGCCAAGGGCCCGGTCCGAGTCAGCGAGGTCGAGGCCGCGCAGAAGGAGATCCTGTCGGTGGCTCGGCGCCTGGCCGAGAACGGCGACATTGTGCTTGGCGGTGGCGGTAGCGAGGCCATGTTGTGAGCGACAGCTCGGCGGCCAGGCTGTATACCGACGCCTCGGCGTCGCTGTGGGAGCCGCCGGAGATCGGTGACGACGGTGTCCATCCCCCGCGCCGTCTGCCCACCGCCGCCGAGATTGAGGCGATCGAGGAAGAGGCGCGCAAGAACGGTTTCGAGTCTGGCTATGCCGAAGGTCACGAACTGGGCCAGAAGGAGGCGGAAAAGGCGGCCCGGGCGCGCGAGGACAAGAAACTGCGCGAAACGGTGGCCGCACTGGAGGCAGTGGCCGGTAGTCTCGCCGATCCGCTGGCCGATGCAGCCGACGCCCTGGAGCCGGAGCTTTTGGCCCTGGTGACGGTCCTGGCGCGCAAGGTCGTGCAAAGCGAGCTGGAGTCCCGGCCGGAGCAGATCCGGGCGGTTCTCGAGGGCGCTCTGGCTCAGTTGCCGGGACGCAACCAGGAGGTGCGGGTGCATCTGAACCCGGAGGACCAGGGGCTGGTCGAGACCTACGCCGAGCGCGCGGACGCGCGCATCACCTGGGTCCCGGATCCGGGCCTGGCACGCGGCGGGTGCCGGGTGGAGGCGGGCGCGGCGAGCGTGGACGCGAGCCTGGAGCGGCGCTTGCAGCATGCGGTCGAGGCCCTGTGGAACGGCGAGTATGCCCCGGCCGCTGACGCCGAGCCCCGGGATGACAGCGCCCATCAGGCGTCCGACCGCCCGGATGCGGAGGAGTCATGAGCACTCCGATCGACGAACTGAGCCGCAAGGGCCGCGAACGTCTGAGCACGGGGCTTCTGGACCGGTTGCAGCAGTCCCGGGGTCGCGTGGAGCGGGTCAACCCACCCCAGGCGGAGGGGCATCTGTCGCGCCTGACCGGCCTGACGCTGGAGGCCGAGGGTCTGCGCCTGCCGATTGGCGGGCGCGCCCTGATCCACGGCGAAACCGGGGAGCCGGTGCCGGCGGAGGTGGTCGGTTTCCAGAACGAGCGCACCTTCCTGATGCCGGAGGAGCTGGCCACCGGGTTGACCCCCGGGGCGCGCATCGAACCGCTGGACAACCAGCGCCAGATCCCGGTGGGCGAGGGGCTTCTGGGACGGGTGATCGATGCCAACGGGGCACCCCTGGATGGCCAGGGGCCGATCCGCACCCATGATTTTGGGCCGCTGGCCGGGCGTCCGATCAACCCGCTGCAGCGTGCGCCCGTGCGCGAGCCGCTGGATGTCGGGATCCGGGCGATCAACGGCCTGTTGTCGGTGGGGCGCGGCCAGCGGCTGGGCCTGTTCGCGGGTTCGGGGGTCGGCAAGAGCGTTCTGCTGGGCATGATGACGCGCAACACCACAGCGGACGTAATCGTGGTCGGCCTGATCGGCGAGCGTGGTCGCGAGGTGAATGAGTTCATCCACGAGATCCTGGACGAGGAGTCGCGTACCCGTACCGTGGTGGTGGCGGTTCCCGCGGATCAGTCGCCGCTGCTGCGCCAGCATGGTGCCTGGGTGGCCACGGCGGTGGCCGAGCATTTCCGGGACCAGGGGCTGCACGTGCTCCTGCTGATGGACTCCCTGACCCGGTTTGCCCAGGGGGCGCGCGAGATCGCGATGGCCATTGGCGAGCCGCCTGCTTCCAAAGGCTATGCGGCGTCGGTGTTCGCGCGCCTGCCACAGCTGGTGGAGCGGGCGGGCAATGGCGATGTCGGCGGGGGCTCGATCACGGCCTTCTACACCGTGCTGGCCGAGGGTGATGACCAGAACGACCCCATTGTGGACGCAGCGCGGGCCATCCTCGACGGCCATGTGGTGCTCTCGCGGGAGATCGCGGAGACGGGCCGCTACCCGGCCATTGATGTCGGGGCGTCGGTCTCGCGTGTGATGTCGTCACTGATCACTCCGGAACACGAACGCGCGGCCCGCCGCTTTCGTGATCTGGCCGCCACCTACATGCGCAATCGCGACCTCATCGCGGTGGGGGCCTACCGCAAGGGTGCCGATCCGCATCTGGACGAGGCGGTGGCGATGCATGAACGCCTGGAGGCCTATCTGGGGCAGGGCCGCGACGAGGCCGTCAGCTTCGACCGCGCCCGGGATGATCTGCTGGCACTGGTCGGGGGTGGCGCGGCATGAACCCGAAGCGCCTGGAGCGCCTGCTGCGGCTGCGCAAGATCGAGGAAAGCGAGGCGACGCGCCAGCTGGGCGAGCGGCTGCAGCAACTGGATGCCATCGCCGGGCAGCGCGAGCGCCTGGAGACCTATCAGCGGGAATACCTGCAGGCAACCCTGCCAGACGATGCCAATGCGCTGAAGTGGCTGGCCGGCATGCGCGACCAGCTGCGCTCGGCGCTGGAGCAGCAGGATCTGCGCATCCAGGCGGCCGAGTCCCAGGTGGAGACGGCGCGCCAGGAGTGGCTGGAACGCCATCGAAACAGCCTCTCGCTGGAGAAGCTGCTCGAGCGCCGGCGGGCCGAGACCGCGCGGCATGACGCGCGGCGTCAGCAGACGGAACAGGATATGTGGGCCACCCGCCAGGCCCATGCGCGCGAGGCAGACGCGCGTTGGCAGGGTTCTTGAATGGACCCTGGGTATAGATTGAGGCAAGGGCCCGGGGATGACCCCGGCAGACCGAGGATTCGGCAATGATCGCAACACAGAATACGGGCCAGGGCATGCTGCCGCTGCTGCAACTGCTGGGCGGCAGCTCGATGCAGGGCCTGGACGACCTGAAAGGCCTGCAAGGCCGCCTCAAGGGCCAGGACGGCGAGGATTTCCTGGCCATCCTGGAGCCCCAGATGGAGTCGCTGCTGGCCAGCCTGGGCGTTCCCGGCGAGGAACTGGAAGGGCTGGATCTGGAGGCGATGCTGGCGCGATTCCAGGACTTGCTGGACGGGCAGCCCCTGGCCGCGGATCCCGAAGGGGGTGGCAATGCCTTGCCGGTCGCCGCGCTGATGGCTGCGACCCAGGAACCGGGACGAGCCGAGGTGCCCCGCGCCGAAGGTACCCCGGCCCGGGGAGGAGGCGAGGAGCGGGCCCTGCCCGTGAAGCCGCTGCCGGCCGCGGTCATGCGGCTGTTCGTCGAAGCGGCCCAGGCCAACGCCGGACGCGATGGCGCGGTTGCCCTGAAGCCCGACGTGATGGGTGCGCAGGGAGGCATGGCCCGCGACAACGTCCTGGAGATCCTCGCCCAGTGGATGGGGCAGGGGGGTGACGAGGCGCGCCGCGGCCGTTCCGACCCCCTGAGCGGGGTGCTGCCGGCCCAGGGGCTCGGGCAGGCCGAAGGGACGGACGGGGCGCGGGCGCTGCCGCGCCTCGATCTGACACGACTCCTGCAGCAGCCCAACGGGGCCCGGGAGCTGGCCGACCAGGTGCGCATGCTGGCCCAGGCGCAGGGCGGGCGTACCGAACTCAAGCTGCACCCGCCGCAACTGGGCAGCCTGGATGTGCGTGTGCTGGTCGAGGGTGATCGCACCAGTATCCAGTTCATCAGTGCCAATTCGGTGACCCGCGAGGTGCTGGAGGCGGCCATGCCGCGCCTGCGTGACAGCCTGGCCGAGAGCGGCCTGATGCTGGACGATGCGACCGTGTCCGACCACGCGGCCGAGGAGCAGGCGGAGCAGGAGGCCGGCGAGACGGCGCTCTCGGCGGATGACGAGCCCGCCGAGGCCGAGGACCGCGAGGCCGATGGCAGCACGCTCTCCATGCTGAACCGGCGCCTGGACCTGTTTGCTTGATCCCTCCGTCCCGGTGGCAGCCGCGGCCTGTGGCCGTGGCTGCCGGCTCGTTCCTGCGCTGATGCCGGGTTCTCCCTGTTCCCGTGTGCCGCCAAGATTCCGTCTTTCACGGCGGCCGGGCGGCCGATTCTTGACGTTCTTCATGTTTTCCGCGCCCGCTTTTGCTCCGGAACACCGCCAGTAACCAACCGTAACTGACGGATTAAAAAGACTAAAACGACTTCTGGCATCAGCCTTGCTATGGTCTGTACCGAGAACGAATCCTCGGTTTACCGGACAGCGGGTGCGATATGGCAAAGAAGGAAGTCAATCTGGACGACGACGAAGGCGGCGCCCCGAAGAAGGGCGGGAAGGGCAAGCTGATCGTCCTGATCCTGGTCGTCCTGTTGCTCGTAGTCGGCGGTGCGGCCGCCGCCTGGTTCTTCCTGATGGCGGACGGTGACGATACCGAGCAGGTCGAGGCCGGCCCGCCCGAGCGGCTGTACACCAGCCTCGAGCCGATGACGGTGAACATCGAGGCCCCGGGGCGCATCCGCTACCTGCGCGCGGAACTTGCTCTGGTGACCCATGACCCGGCGGTCGCCGAGGCCTTCGAACGGCACCTGCCGGCAATCCGAAACGACCTCCTGGGCATCCTGGCAGAACAGCGCTACGAGGATCTCAATACCCGCGCGGGCAAGGAGGCCCTGGCGGAAGAGCTGAAAGAGACGATCGCCGGGATCCTGCGTTCCCGCGATGCCCCGGACGCGGTCGAGGCCGTGCTGTTCAACGAACTGGTGATGCAGTAGGAGCCCCGTCATGGCACAGACGGATATCCTCAGCCAGGACGAGATCGATGCCCTCCTGCACGGCGTGGACGAGGGCGACGTCGAGACGGAAGACCCGTATCCGAGTGATGGCCAGGCACGCGAATTCAACTTCGCCACCCAGGACCGGATCGTGCGTGGGCGCATGCCCACGCTGGAGATGATCAACGAGCGCTTCGCGCGTCACCTGCGGGTCCGTCTGTTCAACGTGCTGCGTCGCTCCGCCGAGATCTCGGTGGTGGGCACCCGCATCACCAAGTTCTCCGAGTACATGCATTCGCTGTTCGTGCCCACCAGCCTGAACCTGGTGCGCGCGCATCCGTTGCACGGCACCGGGCTGTTCGTGTTCGACCCGAAGCTGGTGTTCATCCTGGTGGACAACTTCTTCGGCGGCGACGGCCGTTACTACACCCGCATCGAGGGGCGTGACTTCACCCCGATGGAGATGAAGGTGGTGCACGGCGTGCTGGAAGGCGCGTTCGAGGACATGCAGAAGGCCTGGCAACCGGTCATGGAGCTGGAGTTCGAGTTCCTGAACTCCGAGGTCAACCCGCAGTTCGCGAATATCGTCTCGCCGACCGAGATCGTGGTGATCAGCGAGTTCCACATCGAGCTCGACGGGGGCGGTGGCAACCTGCACGTGACCCTGCCGTACTCGATGATCGAGCCGATACGCGAGCAGCTGGACACCGGTATCCAGTCGGACCGCTCCGACGTGGACCAGCGCTGGATGCACGCACTCCAGGAGGAGATTCAGACCGCCGAGGTCGAGATCAGCTCCATCCTGGCCGAGACCGAGGTGACCGTGCGCGAGCTGCTGGATATCCAGCCGGGCGACATCATCCCGGTTGATCTCCCCGAGAAGATTTCCCTGCAGGTCGAAGATATCCCGATGTTCCGCGGGAAGTTCGGCGTATCCAATGGGCTGAATGCGATCCAGATTTCGGAACGCATCATCAAACGATAGAGGGCCGCAGCATGGCAGACACCGACGATCCCAAACAGGACACCCCCGGCCCCGACGCGGAGGCCGCCGCCGAGAATCCGGAGACGGAGGGCGGTTCCGATGACCAGGCCCTGGCCGACGAGTGGGCGGCCGCCCTGGCGGAGCAGAAGGACGAGGATGGCGAGGCAGCCGCCGACCCCGACGCGCTGCTGAACGAGGCACAGGGCGGGGCGTCCGAGGACCCGGCGCAGGAAGCGCCGAAGGCCGAGAAGCGGGAACGCAAGCACAAGCCGGACCCGGGCGCGGAGGCCCTGCAGCCGGAGCAGCTCTCCGGCGTGGTGCAGGGCGACGGGGAGGAGCTGAACCTGGAGATGGTCCTGGATGTACCGGTGACCATCTCCATGGAGATCGGCCGCACGCGCATCCCGATCCGCAACCTCCTCCAGCTGAACCAGGGCTCGGTGGTGGAGCTGGACCGCCTGGCCGGCGAGCCGCTGGACGTGCTGGTGAACGGGACGCTGATTGCGCATGGCGAGGTGGTGGTGGTCAACGAGAAGTTCGGGATCCGGCTGACCGACGTGATCAGCCCCAGCGAACGGATCCGCAAGCTCAAATAGCCATGAATCAACGCTATACGCACATCGCGGCCCTTGTCCTGACGGCCGCCACGGGGAGCCTCTGGCCACTGACCGCCCTTGCCGAGGGGGGTGGCGGCGGCGCCGCCGGGTATCTGGCCCAGCTGATCGGCGGCCTGGTCCTGGTGATCGGCGCGATCGTGGTGCTGGGCTGGGTCCTGCGGCGCACACAGGGCGGGCTCAATCGCGGCTCCCAGGTGATCGAGATCGTCGCGGCGCGCTCGGTGGGTGCGCGCGAGCGCCTGGTGCTGGTCCAGGTGGGGGACGAACAGGTACTGGTGGGGGTGGGACCCGCCGGCATGCGCACGCTGCACACCATGAGCGAACCGGTGCTGGCGCCGGCCGGCGAGACTCCGGACTTCTCCAGCGCGTTGAAGCGCGCCGTGACGCGGCGTGCGCCGGCCACCGGCGAGCGGGGGCAATCGTGATGTCGGTGCTGCTGCGGATTGGGCTGGGGCTGGCTCTGCTGGCCCTGCCGGGCCTGGCCGGAGCGCAGGTCGCGCAGGGCATCGAGGCCCTGACGGTGACCACCAACGGGGATGGTGGCGAGACCTATTCGGTGACGCTGCAGATCATCCTGCTGATGACGCTGCTGACCCTGCTGCCGTCGATCCTGATCATGATGACCGCGTTCACGCGCATCCTGGTGGTGCTGGCCATCCTGCGCCAGGGGCTGGGTACGACCCAGACGCCGTCCAACCAGATCCTGATCGGTCTGGCGTTTTTCCTGACCCTGTTCGTGATGGCCCCGGTGTTCGAGGAGATCTACGACACCGCGTTCGTGCCCTACGTGAACGAGGAGATGGGGACCGAGGAGGTGCTGCAGGCCGGGGTGCAGCCCCTGCGCGAGTTCATGCTGGCGCATACCCGCGAGAGCGATCTGGCGATGTTTGCGGAGATCAACGGGATCGACGGCTTCGAGGAGGCGGACGATATCCCGTTGAGCCTGCTGGTACCCGCATTCATCACCAGCGAGCTGAAGACCGCCTTCCAGATTGGCTTCCTGATCCTGATCCCGTTTTTGATCATCGACCTGGTGGTGGCCTCGGTCCTGATGTCGATGGGGATGGTGATGCTGTCGCCGCTGATTATCTCGCTGCCGTTCAAGGTGATGCTGTTCGTGCTGGTGGACGGCTGGGCGCTGATGATGAACACCCTTGCCACCAGCTTCTTTGTCTAGGAGGTTCCGATGACACCCGAATTGGTCGTCGATGTAGGGCGCGAGACGCTGACCGTCGTGGTGCTGCTGGCCGCGCCGCCGCTCCTGACCGCGCTGGCCGTGGGCCTGGCGATTGGCATGCTGCAGGCGGCCACCCAGGTGCAGGAAATGACCCTGTCGTTCATCCCGAAGCTGCTGGCGATGTTCGCGGCCCTGCTGATCAGTGGCCACTGGATGCTGGCGCTGCTGATCGACTACACCGAGCGGCTCTACGAGGGCGCGCCGGGGATGGTGGGGTAGACCGATGACCCTGGCGGCGGAACAGCTGGTGCTGTGGGTGGGGGCGGTCCTGTGGCCGTTCGCGCGCATTGGCGCCATGCTCGTCGCCATGCCGATCTTCGGCGCCGATACCGTGAATGCCCGGGTGCGCATGGGCCTGGCACTGCTGCTAGCGATCTTCGTCGCCATGCAGGGGCCCGTTTTGCCGGATATCGACCCCCTCAGCCTCGAGGGCGTGGTGGTGACCCTGCACCAGGTCGCCATCGGTGTTTTCATGGGCTTCATCCTCCAGATGGTGTTTTCCGCCGTGACCCAGGCGGGCGAGGTGATCGCACTGGGCATGGGCCTCGGCTTTGCCTCCATCGTGGACCCGGCCCAGGGGGTACAGGTCCCGGTGGTGTCGACCATCTTCGTGATCTTTTCGACCCTGCTGTTCCTGGCGATGAACGGCCACCTGATCGCGCTGGAACTGATGCTGACCAGCTTCGAGACCATGCCGATCGCGCCCACCGGCCTGAACGCCGAGGCCTTCTACGCGTTGGTGGCCTTCGGTTCCACGATGTTTGTCGGGGCGGTGCTGGTGGCGCTGCCGGCGGTGGCCTCGCTGCTGCTGGTCAACATCTCCATGGGGGTGATCACGCGCGCTTCCCCGCAGCTCAACATCTTCGCGGTTGGCTTCCCGATGATGATCCTGATCGGCTTCGTGCTCCTGATGTTCACATTGCCGGGCCTGCCCGAACGCTTCGGCGAGCTGGTGCTCGAGGGCTTCACCCTGATGCAGACCCGGATGGGCTTCTGACATGGCCGAGAACGAGAGCGGACAGGAAAAAACCGAAGAGCCCACTCCGAAACGCCTCCGCGAGGCGAAGGAGAAGGGCCAGGTCCCGCGTTCGCGCGAACTCAGCACCTTCCTGGTGCTGATGACCGCGGGGGCGTTCATGTTGATGTACGGCCCGAACATGGGCGCGCAACTCGCTGAACAGATGAGCAGTCGTCTCGATTTCGAGCCGGAACTGGCGTACGACTCCTCGCTGCTGCTGCCCTACCTGGCACAGGAACTCTTCCGCACCCTGCGGACCCTGTTTCCGCTGTTCGGTGTGCTGATCGTCGCGGCGGTGATGGCGCCGATCGTGATCGGGGGCGCGAACTTCTCCTGGAAGGCAGCGGCGCCGAAGGCCTCGAAGCTGAATCCCGGAAAGGGGCTCAAACGCATCTTCTCCTGGCAGGGGCTGATGGAGTTCGGCAAGACCTTCGCCAAGTTCGTGCTGATCTCCAGCGTCGCGGTCGCGGTGCTCGCCACCTTTTCCGATCGCCTGCTGATGCTGGGCTACGAGCCGATCCATCAGGGTATCGCGCATACCGCCCAGCTGGTGCTGGGGACCTTTATCGCGGTATCGGCCGCGCTAATCGTGGTGGCGGCCATCGATGCGCCGTTCCAGATGTGGAACCACCAGAAGCAGCTGCGCATGACCCGCCAGGAGGTCAAGGATGAATACAAGGAGACCGACGGCAAGCCGGAGGTCAAGCAGAAGGTCCGCCAGCTGCAGCAGGAGATGGCGCAGCGGCGGATGATGGAGGAGGTCCCGAAGGCCGACGTGATCATCACCAACCCGACCCATTACGCCGTGGCCATCGTCTACGAGGCCTCGCGCATGGCGGCGCCCAAGGTAGTGGCCAAGGGCGCCGACGAGGTCGCGGCCTCGATCCGTGCGGTCGCCGACGAACACGCGATCGTCCGCGTCGAGGCGCCGCGCGTCGCCCGCGCGATCTATTTCACCACGGACCTGAACCAGGAGATCCCCAACGGCCTGTTCGTCGCCGTCGCACGCATCCTGGCCTATGTCTACCAGCTCAAGCGGGCCGACGCCGACGCGCAGATGCCGGATGACCTGCCAGTGCCGGAGGATTACCTCGATCCGGACAAGCAGCGCGGCAAGCGGAGGGATCGCTGATGGCCTTCTTCGACCGCCTCGGGAACGTCGGCAAGTGGGGACTCGGCGCGCCGATCCTGCTGATCGCCATGCTGTCGATGATGGTGCTGCCGCTCCCGCCGCTGGCGCTGGACGTGCTGTTCACCTTCAATATCGCGCTTTCGCTGGTGGTGATCATGGTTGCGGTGTATACGCCGCGGCCGCTGGAATTCGCCGTGTTCCCGACCGTGTTGCTGGTCGCGACGCTGCTGCGCCTGGCGCTGAACATCGCGTCTACGCGGGTGATCCTGCTGGAAGGCCATACCGGGACCGACGCGGCGGGCAAGGTGATCCAGGCCTTCGGCGACTTCGTGGTGGGCGGCAACTACACCGTCGGCCTGGTGGTGTTCGCCATCCTGATCATCATCAACTTCGTGGTGGTGACCAAGGGCGCGGGGCGAGTCTCCGAGGTCAGCGCCCGCTTCACCCTGGATTCCATGCCCGGCAAGCAGATGGCGATCGACGCCGACCTGAACGCCGGCATCCTGACCCAGGAAGAGGCGCGCAAGCGCCGCGAGGAGATCGCCAGCGAGGCGGACTTCTATGGCTCCATGGACGGGGCCTCCAAGTTTGTTCGCGGTGACGCGATCGCCGGCATCCTGATCCTGTTCGTGAACATCATCGGCGGCCTGACCATCGGGGCCGTCCAGCACGGCATGACGATCGGCGATGCCGCGACCAATTACGTGCTACTGACCATCGGCGATGGTCTGGTCGCGCAGATCCCGTCGCTGGTGCTGTCCTCCGCGACCGCGATCATCGTGACCCGCGTGACCAGCAGCCAGGACATGGGGCAGCAGGTCTTCGGCCAGATGTTCTCCAACCCGCGCGTGCTGTACGTGGCCGGGGGTGTGATCGCCGCACTGGGGATCGTGCCGGGCATGCCCAATGCCGTGTTCCTGGGCCTGGCCGCGCTTATCTTCGGCGGGGCATACCTGCTCAAGCGCCAGGCCCGCGAGGCCGAGGTGGAGGTGGAGCGCATCCCGCAGGAGGACGAGGGCGGGGCCCGGTCCGAGGATCGCGACCTGACCTGGGAAGACGTGCCGCCGGTGGATCTGGTGTCGCTGGAGGTGGGCTATCGCCTGATCCCGCTGGTGGATCGCACCCAGGACGGCCAGCTGATGGGCCGGATCAAGGGCGTGCGGCGCAAGCTCTCGCAGGAGCTGGGATTCCTGCTGCAGCCGGTGCATATCCGCGACAACCTCGAACTGAGCCCGAATGCCTACCGCATCAGCCTGCTGGGCGTGACCGTGGCCGAGGCCGAGGTCTTCCCCGAGCGCGAACTGGCGATCAATCCGGGCGAGGTGTTCGGGACGGTGCCGGGCACGCCGACCAAGGACCCGACGTTCAATCTGGATGCGCTTTGGATCGACCCGGCGGACCGCGACCAGGCCCAGGGTGCCGGCTATACCGTGGTCGACTGCGCCACGGTGATCGCGACCCATCTGTCACAGGTGTTCCGCGAGAACGCGCATCGCCTGATCGGCCACGAGGAGGCGCAGCACCTGCTCGACCAGCTGGCGCGCCATTCGCCGAAGCTGGTGGAAAACCTGGTGCCCAAGACGCTGTCCCTGTCCATCGTGCTGAAGGTGCTGCAGAACCTGCTGGCCGAGCAAGTCTCGATCCGCGACCTGCGCACGATCGCCGAAACCCTGGCAGACGAGGGGGTCAAGAGTCAGGATCCCGGCACTTTGACCGCGGCGGTGCGGGTGGCCCTGGCGCGCTCGATCGTGCAGGACCTGGTGGGGCCGGAGGACGAGCTGCCCCTGATCGCGCTGGATCCGTCGTTGGAACAGCTCTTGCATAAGTCCCTGCAGGGGAGCTCGGGCGGCACGGTTGGACTGGAGCCCGGGCTGGCGGAGCGGCTGCAGCGCTCGGTGGCCGATGCGGCCCGCCGCCAGGAGACGGCCGGACAGCCGGCGGTCCTGGTGGTGGCACCGGAGATCCGCTCCTGGATCGCCGGGTGGCTGCGCGGCGCGGTCCGCAGTCTGACCGTGCTGGCCTTCACCGAGATTCCGGACAATCGCCGGATCCGGGTGGTCGCCACCGTCGGCCAGGAAGAGTCGCAGAAGCAGTCCGCCTGAACGACACGATGAAGGGTTCCGCCGCGCGAGCGGCGCAGGAGAAAAAGCATGAACGTCAGACGATATCGGGCCCGGGACATGCGTGACGCGATGCGCCAGGTGCGCGAGCAGCAGGGCGAGGACGCGGTCATCCTGTCCAGTCGCCGGGTCGACGGCTGGCTGGAGGTGGTCGCGGCGCTGGAGGACGGCGCAGCGTCGGAGCCGGTAGCCGCGCAGGACGCGCCCGCGACGAGCCGCGAAGCGAGCACAACCGCCCGGCCGGCTCGCGAGCGCGGCGCCGGTCAGGCCGCAGCGTCGTGGCCGGCCGACCCGGAGCTGACCGCCATGCGGCAGGAGCTGCGCGACCTGCGCAGCCTGATGACGCGCCAGTATGCGGAGAGCGAAGAGGCGCGCTGGGCGGCCCGCCACCCGCTGGCGGCGGAATGCAAGGCGCGCCTGATCGACCGCGGGTTCAGCGAGGCCCTGGCGCGCAGCCTGGCCGGAAGCATTCTCGATGACAGCTCGCCGGAACAGGCCTGGGAACGCCTGCGGGCACGGTTGTCGGGCGCGATTGCCACCCACCGACCGGACATCCTGGACGAGGGCGGCCTGCTGGCACTCGTCGGGCCCACCGGCGTTGGCAAGACCACCACGCTGGCCCGCATCGCGCTGCGCCAGATCCGCCGCATGGGCCCGGATTCGGTTACGCTGGTCACCCTGGACAGCCAGCGCATCGGGGCCACGCGCCAGTTGCAGGCCTTCGCCCAGATGGCGGGGATCTCGGTGCGGGTGCTGCAGAACGCGCGAGAGTTGCGCGAACTGGCGCGCCGCGTGGAGGATGGGCACCTGATCCTGGTGGATACGGCGGGACTGGCCCCGCGGGCAGTGGAGGACGAATCCTTGTTCGCGCACCTGCCGCCGGACATCCGGGCCGAGAGCTGGCTGGTGGTGTCGGCGACGACCCAGGGGAGCGCATTGCGGCGGGTGCTGGAGGCATTTCGCAAGGCGGAGCCCTCGGCGCTGGTGCTGACCAAGCTGGACGAGGCCGAGGAGCTGGGCGAGGTCCTGTCCGTACTGCTCGATCAGCACCTGGGGCTGGGGTTCGTCAGTGATGGCCAGCGTATTGCCGAGGACTTTCACCGGGTCGATACCGGGTATCTGACCCGACTGGCCCTGGAGGATGCCGCCGATGAACCCGGGGCAGCGGCCAATGCCCGCGAGACCTGGGCGGCCGAGCGCCTGGCGGAGATGGAACCGCCGCGACGCGCGCGCGCCCAGGCACGTCCGGCACGGGCGGCGGAGCCCGCCACGCTGGAACTGATTCAACCGGTCGGGAAGGGGCGCTATGCCACGCACTAACAAGCCGTTGAAGGTCATCGCGGTTGCCTCGGGCAAGGGCGGGGTGGGCAAGACCAACGTATCGGTGAACCTGTCGGTGGGCCTGGCCCGGCTCGGGCGCGAGGTCATGCTGTTCGACGCCGATCTGGGCCTGGCCAACGTGGACCTGCTGCTGGGGATGCGTCCCGAGCGCACGCTGCACGACCTGGTGACCGGTGATGTGGACAGCCTGGAGGATGTGCTCGTCCAGGGGCCGGACGGGGTAAAGGTGGTGCCTTCGGCTTCGGGGATCGCGGCGATGGCCAACCTGACGCCGGCCGAGCATGCCGGTCTGATCCATGCCTTCAGCGCCTATCGCAAACCCCTGGATGTGCTGATCGTGGACACCGCGGCCGGCCTGCAGGAATCCGTGACGTCGTTCTGCCGCGCGGTCCAGGAGACCCTGGTGGTGGTCTGCGACGAGCCCGCCTCGATTACCGACGCCTATGCCCTGATCAAGGTCCTGCACCGCGATCATGGCCTGCGTCGCTTCCGCATGGTGACGAACATGGTCGACGGCCGCGAAGGCGCCGAGCGACTGATGCAGAAGCTCAATACCGTCTGCGGCAACTACCTGCCGGAGGTGGTGCTCGACCTGGCCGGCTATATTCCGATGGACGATCACCTGCGCAAGGCGGTGCAGAAACGCGCGCCAGTGGTACAGCAGTACCCCGGGAGCCCGGCGGGGAAGGCCTTTGCCGAACTGGCACGGACCGTGGACCGCTGGCCGGTGGGGGGCGGTGACCACGGTGGCGTCGGGTTTTTCGTGGAACGGATGCTGCAGAGCGCATGATGACGACGCGTAATCGACTTTCCGGCTATCAGGCGACCTCCGCGGCCAGCGGCGGACACGAACAGCTGATTGCCGATCACGTCGAGCTGGTCCACCGCATCGCCCATCACCTGATGGCGCGGCTCCCCGCCTCGGTGCAGGTGGATGATCTGATTCAGGCGGGCATGATCGGGCTGCTCGAGGCGGCGCGCCAGTTCGAGGGCGGCCAGGGCGCGACCTTTGCCACCTACGCCGGCATCCGCATCCGTGGCGCGATGATCGACGAGCTGCGCCGCAGTGACTGGACACCGCGTTCGGTGCACCGCAACAGTCGGCGTATTGCCGCGGCGATCCAGACCGTCGAGGCGCGCGAGGGGCGGGCGGCGCGTGGCAGCGAGGTCGCCGCCGAGCTGGACGTGCCGATCGACCGGTACTACGAGATGCTGCAGGATCACGCCGGGGCCCACCTGTTCGCTTTGGACGACCTCGGCGGGGGTGACGACGGGGCTGATCGCGTGATCGAAGGGCAGGAGGTGTCGCCGGCCCGCACCCTCGAGGCCGGTGAGTTCCGTCAGGAACTGGCCGAAGCCCTCGGCGACCTCCCCGAACGCGAGCGGCTGGTGCTGTCGCTCTACTACATCGAAGAGCTCAACCTGCGCGAGATCGGTGCCGTGCTGGGCGTGACCGAGTCGCGCGTCAGCCAGATCCGAAGTCAGGCCACCATTCGACTGCGTGCCCGCCTGGGTTCGTGGCTCGAAGACGGTACGGCTTTGCAGTTATTCTAAAACCCACCCTACGAATCCCGGAGTGACGTGTGGACAAGGGAATGAAGATTCTCATCGTGGACGACTTTTCCACGATGCGGCGCATTATCAAGAACCTGTTGCGTGATCTTGGCTTCAACAATACCCAGGAAGCCGACGACGGCAGCACCGCGCTGCCGATGCTGCAGAACGGGGATTTCGACTTTCTGATCACCGACTGGAACATGCCCAACATGCCGGGGATCGACTTGCTGAAGGCCGTGCGCGCCGACCCGAACCTCAAGTCCATGCCGGTGCTGATGGTGACGGCGGAGGCCAAGCGCGACCAGATCGTCGAGGCGGCCGAGGCGGGCGTGAACGGCTACGTGGTCAAGCCGTTCACCGCCGAGACGCTGAAGGAAAAGATCGACAAGATCTTCGAACGCATTGAAGCACAGGGATAATCATGCGCCTGTGACCGATATGCCCGGCGCCCGTGGCACCGACCGCCGCGGGCGTTGTCCGAAACCTTCCGCGCCGTACCCGCAAGAGGCTTCTCATGACTGAACAGGAACACCCACCACGCGACGATCAGCTGGAGCTTGCGCGGCAGCTGGTCAAGACGCTGGAGGCGGGCGACGACACGGGCGCCCGGGCGCTGGTGCAGGATCTGGCACGCCCCTATGACCGCGAACTCTTCGACGAGCTGGGCAAGCTGACCCGTGATCTTCACGAGGCCCTGCAAAGCTTCCGCGGCGATTCGCGTCTGGTCGAACTGACCCAGGCGGAGATCCCGGACGCAAAGGAACGCCTGAATTACGTGGTCACGATGACCGAACAGGCGGCCCACGACACCATGAATGCCATCGAGTCGAGCCTGCCGATCGCGGAGTCGTTCAGCCAGCAGGCGGCCGACCTGACGGCGAAGTGGACGCGCTTTCGCAACCGCCAGCTCTCGGTGGAGGAGTTCCGGGACTTTGCCCGCGAGCTCGACACGTTCTTCGCGCAGGCGGGGGAAGACACCGAGGAGCTGCGCCGGCTGCTCTCCGAGGTGCTGATGGCACAGAGCTATCAGGACATTACCGGCCAGGTGATTCGCCGCGTGATCCAGCTGGTGACCGACCTGGAAGAGAACCTGGTGTCCCTGATCCGGCTCTCCAGTGGGCGCATGGAGCAGGTCGAGGCGGCCGAGGCGTCGCTTGAACAACGCGAGGCGGACCGCAAGGGTCACGGTCCCAGCGTGCCCAAGACTCAAGATTCCGCCGCGGATGTCGTTCAAGGACAGGACGAGGTGGACGATCTGCTATCGAGCCTGGGCTTCTAGGCAGTTCCCCTCATGCGAATGGCGCCACGCGACCGGAGAGACTGAATGGCCATCGACCCCAATGACGAAATCCTTCAGGACTTCCTGATCGAGGCCGGGGAACTGCTGGAGGGGCTCAACGAGCAACTCATCGACCTGGAACAGAATCCGGATGACCGGGATCTGCTGAATGCGGTCTTTCGTAGCTTCCATACCATCAAGGGCGGAGCCGGCTTCCTGAGCCTGGACCCCCTGGTGACCGTGTGCCATCACGCGGAGGACGTCTTCAACCTGCTGCGTAACGGTGAGCGGCGGGCGGACAGTCACCTGATGGACACCATGCTGCGGGTGCTGGATACCCTGAACGTGATGTTCGGGGACCTGCGCTCCGGCGTGGATCCCACGCCCGCCGAGGCCGACCTGGTGGAAAACCTCCGGCGCATGGCGAACAACGAGGACGTGGCGGCGGAGCCCGCCGCGCCGCCGCCCCCGGAACCCGAGCCGGAGCCAGAGCCCGAACCGCAAGCGGATACGGATGCGGAACCGGCGGCGGATGGCGACGCGATGGTCGGCGCCGATGACGAGATCACCGACGACGAATTCGAGGCCCTGCTCGACAGCCTGCACGGCGATCAGCCGCCGAAGCCCGTGGAGACGGGCTCCACCGCGGGCGATGCGGCCGGAGAAGAACCGGCTGCGGAGGATGCGAGTGGCTCCGGCGACCTGATCACCGACGACGAATTCGAGAACCTGCTGGACGAGCTGCAGGCCAAGGGCGCCGGGCCGGCCGCTACCGGGGCAGTCCCCAGCCCCGCAGACGACGAACCTGCGGAAGCCCCGTCGGCGAAGCCCGAACCGGCCGAAACGGAGAAGGCCGCCGCGCCCGCCGATACCCCTGCAGGAGTCCAGGGCGGTGGCGGCGCGCGTGCCGGCGGCGGGGGTGCCGAGGGGGGCGGCCGGGCAGCCCCGCAGGGCGAGACTTCCGTGCGCGTCGACACCGAGCGCCTGGACGAGATCATGAACCTGGTGGGCGAGCTGGTACTGGTGCGCAACCGGCTGAGCATGCTGCGCTCGCAGCATGTCGATGACGAGCTGGGCAAGGCGATCAGCTCCCTGGCCCTGGTGACCTCGGATCTGCAGACCTCGGTGATGAAGACCCGCATGCAGCCGGTGAAGAAGGTCTTCAACCGCTTCCCGCGCGTGATCCGCGATCTCTCCCGCAATCTGGGCAAGGAGATCGAGCTGGAGATCTTCGGCGAGGACACCGACCTCGACAAGAACCTGGTCGAGGCCCTGTCGGATCCGCTGGTGCACCTGGTCCGGAATGCCGTGGACCACGGCATCGAGACCCCCGAGGTACGCGAGGCGGCGGGCAAGCCGCGCAAGGGGACCGTAGTGCTGGGGGCCGCTCAGGAAGGCGATCACATCGCGCTGCTGATCAAGGACGACGGCGGCGGCATGGACCCGCAGGCCCTGCGGCGCAAGGCCGTGGAGAAAGGCCTGATGGAACCGGCCATGGCCGAGCGCATGACCGATCGCGAGGCCTTCAACGTGATCTTCATGGCCGGCTTCTCGACCAAGACCGAGATCTCCGACGTCTCCGGCCGCGGGGTCGGGATGGACGTGGTCAAGACCAAGATCTCGCAGCTCAACGGCACCATCGAGATCGACTCCGAGGTGGGCGTGGGCACCACGCTGCGGGTCAAGCTGCCCCTGACGCTGGCGATCCTGCCCGCGCTGATGGTGATCCTGGATGGCCGGCGCTTCGCCATCCCGCTGGCGTCGGTATCCGAGATCCTGGATCTGGACCTGACGAAGACGCATTACGTGGATGACCAGGAGGTCATCATCGTGCGCAAGCAGGCACTGCCGATTCACTACCTCAAGCGCTGGCTGAAGCCGGGCCACGAGCCCGAGCCGCGCAAGGACGCCCATGTGGTCGTGGTGCATACCGCCGATCGCAAGGTAGGTCTGGTGGTGGATGACCTGGTCGGTCAGGAAGAGGTCGTCATCAAGCCCCTTGGGCAGAATCTGCAGGGCGTGAAGGGCCTGGCGGGCGCCACGATTACCGGGGATGGCGGGATCGCGTTGATCCTGGATGTCTCGGATCTGGTGACCATCCTGATGCGGCAACTGCAGATGTCCGGCCGTCCCCGCCGCGCATCGCGCACGAGCGAGGGCTGAGGATGCCGATCAGGGTTCTGGTCGTCGACGACTCCGGGTTCTTTCGTCGGCGCATTGCGGAGATTCTGGATTCCGACTCGGGCATCGAGGTGGTCGGCTCGGCCGAGAACGGCGAGCAGGCGATCGCAAAGGTGCGCGAGCTCGACCCCGATGTCGTGACCATGGATATCGAGATGCCAGTGATGGACGGCATCACCGCGGTGCGCAAGATCATGGCCGAGAGTCCGCGGCCGATCCTGATGTTCTCCAGCCTGACTACCGAAGGCGCCCAGGCCACCCTGGATGCGCTGGAGGCCGGGGCGGTGGACTTCCTCCCCAAGCGGTTCAGCGACATGGCGGGCGACGAGGACAGCGCCCGCATGCTGCTGCGCCGCCGGGTGCGTTCGCTGTCGCGCAGCCGCGCGCGCTCGGCCAGCGCGCCGGGCACCAGCACACCGGCCCGCGAGTCGCGGCCGACCGCGCGGCGGGAAGAAGCCGACCGTCAGGCCGCAGACGCTGCCAAGCAACAGCCGCCGGTCGCGCGCACCCGGCCGCCAACACCCCTGCGGCAACTGCGGGCGGTCCTGATCGGGACTTCCACGGGGGGGCCGGTCGCCCTGCAGGAGGTGCTGAAACCGCTACCAGCCAGTTTCCCGTTGCCGATTGTGCTGGTCCAGCACATGCCGGCCAGCTTCACGCCGGCCTTTGCCGACCGGCTGAACGCGATGTGCAACATCGAGGTGCGCCAGGCGAAGGACGGCGATGCCCTGAAGCCGGGCGTGGCCCTGCTGGCCCCCGGGGGCATGCAGCTGACTCTGGAACGGGGCAGCCAGACCCATGTGCGCATCGCGGAGAGCCCGCTGGGCACGATCTACAAGCCAAGCGTGGACGCCGCATTCAGCTCCGCCGTGGATGCGCTGCGCGGACAGGTCCTCGCGGTCGTGCTGACCGGGATGGGTGCGGACGGTCGCGAGGGTGCGCGGGCGCTGAAAGGGGCCGGGGCGCAGGTCTGGTCGCAGGACGCGGCGACGTGCGTGGTCTACGGGATGCCGGCGGCGGTGGCAGAGGCCGGTTTGTCCGATCACGTCTATCCGCTGCCCGAGATCGGTCCCGCGCTGGTCAAGGGGTTCTGCTGACATGGATATCCTGAGCCTCATCGGGGTGACGCTGGGGCTGGTGGCCGTGCTCGGAGGCAGCATTGCCAAGGGCAGCGGCCTGGGCGCACTGTGGAATGCTGCGGCGTTCGTGATCGTGGTGCTGGGGACGCTGGGGGCGACCCTGGTGCAGGCGCGCCTGACGGTGTTCATGCACGGGATGCGGATCCTGCCGTGGGCCTTCAAGCCGCCGAAGATCGACAACCGGGCCATGGTCGAGCAGATCGTGGAATGGTCGCATGTGGCGCGCAAGGAAGGCCTGCTCGGGCTGGAGACCCTCGCCGACGAGGAGAGCGACGGCTTCGCTCGCAAGGGGCTGCAACTGCTGGTCGACGGTAGCGAGCCGCAGACCATCCGCCAGATCCTCGAGGCCGACCTCGACAACCGCGAGCACTTCGACATGCAGGGTGCGAAGGTGTTCGAGAGCATGGGCATCTATGCGCCGACCCTGGGTATCGTGGGGGCGGTCATGGGCCTGATGGCGGTGATGCAGAACCTGGCGGATCCGAGCAAGCTGGGGGCGGGGATCGCCGCGGCCTTCGTGGCGACCATCTACGGGATCGCCTCGGCCAACCTGCTGTTCCTTCCGCTGGCCAACAAGTTAAAGTCGATTATTCAGAACCGCTCGCAACACCAGCAAATGCTGATGGAAGGCCTGATCGCGATCGCCGAGGGCGAAAACCCGCGGAATATCGAAAGCAAGCTGAGTGGCTTCATCCACGAGTGAGGTCACCATGGCGCGACGCAAGCGGGCGGAGGAACATCAGAATCACGAAGCATGGGCCATTCCTTACGGGGACCTGGTCACGCTGCTGCTTGCGTTCTTCGTCGTGATGTACGCGATCTCGTCGGTGGATGATGGCAAATATCGCGTGCTGTCGGAGTCCCTGGTGGATGCCTTCCGGGCGCCCATGCAGGCGGAGCCGATTCAGGTGGGGGATCCCACCGTGGCACGCGACCGCACCCCGCAGGATCTCCGCGCACTGGTGCCGATCGAGGTCCAGCCGGGGCTGGTGGAGGACGGTCCGCAGCCCATCGACATGGCGCTGAGCGGGATGCTGGACGACAGCCCCGACGACGCCGGCATGCAGGCCTTTCTCGACGAACTGGCGGAGACCGCCCGCGAGATCGAACAGGCCATGGCGCAGTGGATCGACCAGGGCGACCTGCGCGTGACCCGGGAGGCCTACTGGCTGGAGATCGAGATCACCAGCCGCCTGCTGTTCCCGTCCGGGTCGGCGACGCTGAACCCGGAGGCCGAGGCGTTGTTGCAGGAAGTGGGGGGCATCCTGGCCCCGCGGGTGTCGCGCGTCCACGTGGAGGGGCACACCGACAACGTCCCCATCCAGACGGCGGTCTATCCTTCCAACTGGGAGCTCTCGTCGGGACGCGCCGCGGCGGTCGTCAGCGTGTTCGAGGAGACGGGTGTGGACCCCGAGAATCTGGTGGCCCTGGGGTATGGCGAACACCGACCGGTGGCCAGCAACGAAACGGCGGAGGGCCGTGCCGAGAATCGGCGCGTGTCCATCGTGGTCTTGCCCGGGGCGCGGCCACGCGCCGAGGGGGCGCAGGAACCGGAGCGCCTGCGCGAGGATCTTCCGCCCGCGCCGCTCCCGACGGATGGAGACACACCATGAAGGTCTGGGCGGTGGCAAACCAGAAGGGCGGGGTGGGCAAGACCACGACCACCGTAACGCTGGGCGGCCTACTCTCCGGTCCGGAGCAGCGTGTGCTGCTGGTGGATGTGGATCCGCATGGTTCGCTGACGGCCTATTTCGGCCACGATCCGGAAACCGCCACGCGCGGGGTATACGAACTGTTCAGCCAGTGCGCCGAAGGGGCCGACCCGGATCCCAACGGGTTGATCCGCGAGACCCGCTTCCCGGGGCTGGATCTGCTGACCGCGAGCACCGCCCTGGCCACTCTGGACCGCCAGCTCGGGACGCGCAGCGGCATGGGCCTGGTGCTGAGGCACGCGCTGGAGAAGGTCTCCGACCAGTATGACTACGTGCTGCTGGATTGCCCGCCGATGCTGGGTGTGCTGATGGTGAATGCGCTGGCGGCCTGCGACGAGCTGCTGGTGCCCGTACAGACGGAATTCCTCGCCCTGAAGGGGCTTGAACGGATGATCAATACCCTGAAAATGGTACAGAAGTCGCGCAAGGCCGAGCTGCAGTACCGGATCATCCCCACGCTTTTCGATCGCCGCACGCGCGCCGCGCACGAGGCCCTGGCCGAGCTGCGCCGGCTGTACGGGGACGACGTGTGGCCCGGGGTGATCCCGGTGGACACGAAGTTTCGGGATGCCTCCAGCGCCGGTCAGCCGCTGTGCTTCATGATCCCCGATGCACGCGGCGTGCTCGCATACTCGGACCTGCTGGAGGCGATCGGCGGACAGCTGTCCGAACCCCATGAACGGAGGCGGCGCGGATGAAGCGATCCACAGTCGACAACCTGGCCCTGAAGGCGGAACCGGACGCGCTGGACGACTATTTCGGCAGCCTGCTCGACGAACCGGAACCGGTGCGGACGCTGTTGCGTCAGGATCTGCTGGAGCCGCCCGCGCCGGTGGCGGAAGCCGTTCCGGAGGTCGACACTTCGACGTCGGTTGGGGAGCCGGAGGTAGCGCCTGCCGCGACACCGCCCGCACCGCCCGCACCGCCCGACGATCCGGCGGAGCGGGACTACCCGCGCCCCGAGGAGTCGTTCTCCGCCCTGGTGATCGAGGCCGGCAACCTGACGCTACTGGCGCCGCTCCACGCGCTGGGCGGTGTGGCCCCGCTGGATAGCCTGGAGGTGCGACCGACCCCGAATCACTCCGTCTGGTACCTTGGGCTGGCCGATACCAAACAGGGCCGGGTGCAGCTGATCGACCTGGCCGCGGTGGTGACGCCGGAGGACCGCGAATACGAGCCGGATACCGCCCGCCAGGTCGTGTTCCTGGCCGGCTCCCGCTTCGCCCTGGCCTGCCGGGCGATCCACGGGACCCGCGTGATCCAGCCGGATTCGCTGCGCTGGCGCAGCCACCGGCGGCGCCTGCCCTGGCTGGCCGGGGTGGAGCGCGAGAAGATGGCGACACTGCTGGATCTCGAGGCCCTGGACCAGACCCTCGACGAGGGCGGCTGGGACTGAAGCACCCCGCGCGGCATTCAAGCCTCGCGGCGAGCGGCCGATAACCCGGTCAGGACGACACCACAGGGCGAAACCCGCCTGCACGGAACATCGAGGACGACATGAGCAGCGCACAAGACGTAGAAGCCATGGCCAAGGCCGACACCGCTCCGTATGTGACCTTCAGCCTTGCGGAGGAAACCTACGCGATCGACGTCCTGCAGGTTCAGGAGGTCCTCAAGGTCACCGAGATCGCGCCGGTCCCCGGCGTTCCGGATTACATCCTCGGGATCATCAACCTGCGCGGCAATGTCGTGACCGTGATCGACGCGCGGCGGCGCATGGGGCTGGACGATCGCGAATCCGACGAGGCCTCGCGGATCGTGATCATCGACGTGGACAACCAGAACGTCGGGATCCTGGTGGACTCGGTATCCGAGGTCGTGCGGATCGCCCCGGACGCGGTCGAACCGGCGCCGGAGGTCGGCAACGATGACAGCAGCCGTTTCATCCAGGGGGTCACCAGCACCGAGGAGGGGCTGACCATCCTGGTGGACCTGAACAAGCTGCTGTCCGACGAGGAGTGGGCGCAACTGCGCGAACTGTAGCGCGGGCGTCGGGTCCAACTCCCTGAACAAGCGGGCCATTGGGCGCAAGCCGGGAGGTGAGCCATGGTCGACGAGTTTCAGCCGGATCGCACGGTCCGGCCCGTGCATACCACCGTTCCCGGTCGCCGTCTGAGCGACGATCACGACCGCGACCCGGTCTTTCGGCCCGCGGTGCGTCCGACCCAGCAGCGCCCGCCACGCAAGGAGGAACGCGGCAAGCGGCGGGGTCTGATCGACGATTACGCCTGAGACCTCCGTCCGCGCGCGCCGCTGCGAGAAATCCGCAAACCCGGGCTGATCGCGCTCCGGCAATCGCGCTGCGCTGGTCAGGCGCCCACGATTCACGCGACAATCACCGGGCCCGGTATTCAGGAGAGTGCGCGCAATGGGAGAGGGAATGGTGATCTGGCTGGTCGCGCTGATCGCGCTGCTGGCGACCATCGTGGCCGCATTTTCCGTCGGGCTGGTGATTCTGCTGCGGCGCCAGCTCGCCGCCCTGCGCCAGGACTATCAGCGCCAGGCGACCTCGGTGATGGCGTTGCAGGGGGCCATGAAGGCCCTGTCCGAGGGTGTAGCCACCCATGGCCAGGCCCAGGCCTCCGTGCAGCGGGCCCTGGAACGCCTGCATGACCAGCACAGCGAGTTGCGGGCCCGCGAAGGGGACAGCGGTGCCTACGAGCAGGCCATTCGTCTGATCCAGCAGGGCCTGGGGCGCGAAGAGGTGCGCCGGCGCTGCGGGCTCACATCCACCGAGCTCGACCTGCTCTTCAGCCTGCACGGGACCGGCACGGCGGCGCCAACGGGTTCTAGCGGGCGTTCATGATTCCGGCTCGGGCTCGCCGCCCGAGCGTCCCCGGTTGCGCGATGCATCCCGATAGTCATCGGGGGTAATGCCCGCCAGGAGAAAGACGAAGGCGAGAATCTCCGCCACCGCCACGTACAGTTCCTCCGGGATCTCGCTCCCGACGGGGATCTGCGCCAGCGCCTCGCTCAGCGCCGGGTCCTGATGCAGCGGGATGCCGTGCTCCTCGGCGATCCGCAGGATGGCCTCGGCGGTGGCTCCCGATCCACTGGCCGTGATCTTCGGCGCCCGGCGCCGATCCCATTCCAGCGCAACCGCCCGCTCGGGCGCCCCGTCGCGCCCGGCCTTTCGCTCTCCGGTGTCCCCGCGTGCCACCGTTCAGGCCTGCTCGTCGAGCATACGGTGGGTGCCCGGCGGCCGCGGCTCGGGGTCCACCTCGCCCTGGCGGACCGACAGCCCGGTGACCGTCAATTCGCGCTCGTCCAGACGTTCGCGCAGCCGGGGCAGTTCCTGCCGCAGGCGCGCGACCGTCTCGGGCTCGCTTGCGGTGAAGTGCACGTTGACGCCTGCTGTGCGGGCGCCCGCTGCCACGCGCATCGGTCCCAGGTCCCCGATATCCAGGGTCAGCACGATCGACCAGGGAGGATCCGGCTCCTCGTCAGTGGGCGACTCGCGCTGGATCTCGCCGAAGACGCCGTGGACGGCCTGCTCGCTGCGTAGCGGCAGCTCGAAGAACCAGCGGCTGTTCCCGGGTTCGTCGCTGGCGAAGGATTGCAGCGACTGGAGCTGCAGGGAGGTGACGCGCTTCAGCAAGCCTTCCAGCAGCCCCGTCAGCGCTGGCAGGGCGGGTGCGTTCGCTGGCGTCGCGGGGGCCGGCGGGGCCGCCGCGGGGCGGGATTCACTTCCCTGGCGGAGCTGATCGGCCGCGCGCAGCAACTGGGCCTTGAGATCGACGGCCAGGGGATGGGCCGGGCCCTGGCCCCGGGCCGCGAGCCCCAGCATGGCCTCCATCCAGAGCCCGGATTGCTGAACCTGCTGGCGCAGGCTTTCCGGCTGTGACAGTTGTGCCGGCGACGGGAGGAGGTCGACAAGACGCTGGAGCGCTGGCGGTAGAGGGGCCGCCGCTCCGGTGGCCTGCGTTGGCGCTTCGCCGCGTGGAGCTCCACCGGCGGGTGGTAGCAGCGCCTGCAGGGTAGGGCCCAACGGACGCGCCCCGGGGAGGTGCTGGCGGAGTTCCTGTCCCAGCCACTGCTGAGCGGGACTGGCCGACGGACCAAGCCCGGCGGGTCGCGGGCCGGCGCGGTCCAGCGTCAGGGGTAGCAGACGCACCTCCAGGCGCGGCTCGGTCCGGGTGATCTCGGCGAGCATCACCGGCGGGCCCGAGCCACCCGCGGGTCGATTCACCAGTGCATCGGGCAGGGCGCCGGCCAGTTGTGCCGTCACCAGCGCAGGGCTCGCCGTAGGTCGCGCTGCCGCTCCGGCTGTCCCCGCGGTGTTCGCACCGGCGGTATTCGCACTGGGTCCCAGACGCAGGCGCACGCTGCGATCCGGGAGGACATCCAGCACCCGAACCTCGATACGGGCCCCAACCTGGAGGCTTGTGGCTTCACGACTCCCGGCACCCCCGGTCAGGGTGCCGGGGGATGTCCAGCCGGGGATTCGCGGGCCGCCAAGGTCGACCATGACCACTTCCTGAGTTTAAAGGCTCAGCATCGCACACCGCGGGGCCGGGCATGAAACGAATCCGCCGGCGCATTCCGGTTTGGTATCCTGCGTGTTTTGATGATCGGGATGACGATGGAGATGGCGAAGATACGTGTACTGATGGTGTGTCTGGGCAACATCTGCCGTTCGCCCATGGCGCACGGGGTGTTCGCGGCGCGCATCCGCGAACACGGGCTGGAACACGCGATCGAGGTGGACTCGGCCGGGACCGCGGGCTATCACGTGGGTGCCAAGCCCGATCGCCGCGCAAGCCAGGAGGCGCGTTCGCGCGGCTACGACCTGGATGATCTGCGCGCACGCCAGCTGGAGCCGGAGGACTTCCTCGAGTTCGACTACATCCTGACCATGGACGACGCGAACTACCGCAACGCCGAGGCGATTCGTCCGCCCGAGGCGCGGGCCGAGTTGCTGCGGTTTCTGGACTTTGCCCCGCAGTTCGATGAACACGAAGTCCCGGATCCGTACTACGGCGGAGACGAGGGCTTCGTGCACGTCATGGATCTGGTGGAGGCGGCCGCCGACGGGCTTCTGGCCCACATCCGCGAGCGTCACACGCTGAAGGCCTCCTGAGCCGACCCCGGGACCGTAACGCCTGATCGCGATGATAGGAACGGGTCCGGGGATAGCGGAGCCGGACCCACAAAGAAAGGGCCCGCCGAAAGGCGGGCCCTTTTCGATTGGAACCGGCTGGTTCCGTTCAGTCGTTGCCCTTGCGCTCCGTGTCGCCGGCCGTGGTGTCGGCCGGTTCCGGGGCAGGCTTGGGCGTCGAGACGCGTTCGGCCTTGGCCTCGTCGGGCTTCGACGGGGCAGGGGCAGAGGATGCGGCGGCTTCGTCGCCGGACCGTTCCGGGGTCGGTTTCGAGCGCGCGCTCTTCGCCGTGGCCGGTGCCTCGGTCGATTCCTTCGGCGTAGCTTCGCCCGGGTCCGGGGTCGCTTCGCCGGCTCCCGTCTTCGCGGCACCACGCGGCCGACGCTTGGCCGGGGCCGGGCTGTCGGCCTCCGGTTTCGGTGCCGCCTCGGCACTGGGGGCGGGCGCGTTTTCCGACTTTTCCGGTTTCGCTGCGCCCTGGCTTTCGCTGGAGGCCGGGCTCACATCCCCGGTCGGGTCGGCATCGGCGCCAGGCTTGCGGCCGCGTCCACCGCGGGTACGACCCTTGGCTGACGGCGCATCCGCCACACTTTCATCGCTGTCCGCTTTCGCCGGTGTTCGCTCCGGTGCAGCGTCCGGCGAGGCGGGGGTCGATTCGGTTTGCGGCTGCCGACCGCCCCCTGACGGGGCGTCCCGGGGCTTCCCGGAGGCCGGGGCGGAATCGGCCGGAGTCGGCGCGTCCCGACCGGACTCGGTGGCGTCTGCATCCCCCGACGTGCTCTGGGTGCCATCGCCCCCGGTGTCGCCGGCATTGTCACCGGAGCGGCTACGGCCACCGCGACGACGGCCTCCACGGCGGGAGCGGCGGGACCGCGTACGCCCCTTGCTGCCGTCGTCCTCGTCGGATTTCTCGGGGCCCTTGCCCGCGGGGGCACCGCCGGTGTCGCCGGTCGCGGGTTGATCCTGATCTCGCGCAGGCGGCTTCTCCGCCGGCTTGCCGTTGCCCTTCTTGTCACCGGCGGTCTTGTCAGCAGTCTGGCCCTCGGGGCCCCGGCTCTCGGCCGCGGGTTTGGTCGCATCGCGGCCCGGACCCTTGTCGGCCTCGCTGTCCTTCTTGCCGCCGCGCCGCGAGCGACCCTTGCCGCCATCACCCTTGTCGGACCTGGCGTTATCGGACTTGGCGCCATCGGCCTTGTCGGGGCCGCCCTTGCGCCCATTGCTGCTGTCGCCGCGTTTGTCGCCGGACTTGCGGCTGCCGCTGTCGGCCTTTTTCCGGGAACCGCCGCGCGCGCCGCCACCCTTGCCGCCACGGTCGCGGCCGCCTTCCTTGCGACGACCTTCCGATTGTTCCTGGTCGGATGCGGGCGCGGCATTGGGGAACAGCGAGGACCAGATACGGGCAAAGAATCCCGGCTGTGTGACCGGCTCCGACGGTTCGGGGGCCATGGGTGCGGCTTCGCTGACGGGGGCGGGCCCGGTCATCTTGACACCCTGGACCAGCGGCTTCTCGACCTTGCTGCGGCGCTCCTGATGCGGATCGCTGTCGTCCTCGACGATCTCCACGAGTTCGTGCGAGCCGCGATCGCTGATGGTCTCCTCGCGTTCGTCACCGCGCACGCGACGGACCTCGAAGCGCGGGGTGAGGTACTGTGGGTTGGGGATGATGCTGATGTCGACCTGGTGGCGACCCTCGATGTCGGTGATCGACTCGCGTTTCTCGTTCAGCAGGAAGGTGCCCACGTCGACCGGGACCTGGGCCATGACGAGCCCGGTCCGGTCCTTCATGGCCTCTTCCTCGATCAGCCGCAGGATCGACAGCGCCAGGGATTCCACGCTGCGGATCTGGCCGTGGCCCTCGCAGCGCGGGCAGGTGTTCTGGCTGGATTCCCCAAGGGAGGAGCGCAGCCGCTGGCGCGACATCTCCAGCAGCCCGAAGCGGCTGATGCGTCCCACCTGGACCCGGGCGCGATCCATCTCCAGCGCCTCGCGCAGGCGGTTCTCGACCTCGCGCTGGTGCTTGTTGGCGTTCATGTCGATGAAATCGATCACGATCAGACCGCCCAGATCGCGGATGCGCAGCTGGCGCGCGACCTCTTCGGCCGCCTCCAGATTGGTGTGGAAGGCGGTCTCCTCGATGTCGCCGCCCTTGGTGGAACGGGCCGAGTTGACGTCGATGGAGATCAGGGCCTCGGTGTGATCGATCACCAGGGCACCGCCGGAGGGCAGGGTGACCTCGCGGTCGAACGCGCTCTCGATCTGGCTCTCGATCTGATAGCGGTTGAACAGCGGGACCGGGTCATCGTAGCGCTTGAGCTTGCGCAGGCTGTTCGGCATCACCAAGCGGACAAAGTCTTCCGCCTGCTGGTAGACCCCGTTGTCATCGATGATGACCTCGCCCACGTCGTTGCGCATGTGGTCGCGCAGGGCGCGGATGATGACGTTGCTTTCCTGATGGATGAGTGCCGGGGCCTTGGCCTTGTCCGCGGCCTCGGTCACGGCGGCCCACAGGGCGGTCATGTAGTCGAGGTCCCATTGCAGCTCCTCGGTGCTGCGCCCGACGCCGGCGGTACGGGCGATTACGCCCATGCCTTCCGGCATGTTGAGCCCGGAGAGGGCATCGCGCAGGGAGGCGCGATCCTCGCCTTCGATGCGGCGGGAGACGCCCCCCGCCTTCGGGTTGTTGGGCATCAGGACCAGGTAGCGGCCCGCGAGGCTGATGTAGGTCGTCAAGGCGGCGCCCTTGTTGCCGCGCTCTTCCTTCTCGACCTGGACCAGCAGTTCCGTGCCTTCCTTCAGGAATTCGCGGATCGGCTTGTCACTGTCGGCGGGGGCGCCAACGGCGGTATGGGCAATCTCCTTGAACGGGAGGAAGCCGTGGCGATCAGCCCCAAAGTTGACGAACGCGGCCTCCAGGCTCGGTTCGACTCGGGTGATCTTGGCCTTGTAGATATTGGCCTTCTTGCGCTCTCGCGAGGGCAGTTCGATATCCAGGTCGTACAGCCGCTGGCCGTCGACCATGGCGACACGCAGCTCTTCCGGCTGCGTGGCATTGATCAGGATGCGTTTCATGCAATGGACTCGGTAGGGCGTCCTGGCGTCCGGCGGGGAACCGCGGGACCCCGGGTGCGGCGATCGAGCGGCGGCACGGCAACGCTTGCGCACGCGTGCTCGCAGCGGCGGCGCGTAGCGAAAGCCAGCGCGCCAGCCAGGTGTTCACCAGCAACCACGGGATCAGTCGCCTGCTGGAGGCGGAGCCGGGGAGACAGGACTGGGTTAGAAGAAATAGCGTCACAGTGTCGCTTTGCGGCGATGGCCCTTCGACCGGGAGCTGTCGAAAGCTCGTGGGTCGAAGTGGCGGGTGATTCGAGGCGCGTTGCCGGCAACTCGCAGCAACGTACCGTGCGCCAATGTAGGGCATAACCCCCCGTATGGGCAAGTTTTTCCGGCCGCGGGAACGCCGCGTGCAGTAGCCCGGGAAGCGCCGCTCCGGTAGCATCCCGCGCCATGAATGCAAGGCGTGAACCCTCCGGCCCGCGCAGCTTCCGGGTCACCGAGCGTGGTGACGGGCAGCGGCTCGACAACTTTCTGCTCCGCGAACTCAAGGGCGTGCCCAAGGGGCTGATCTATCGCCTGGTACGCCAGGGCGCCGTGCGCGTCGACGGACGCCGGGCCAAGGCCCACAAACGCCTGGCGGCGGGCAACGAGGTTCGCGTGCCCGATCTCGATCGGCCGGAAGCGGCCGCCTCGGAGATCCCGCCGAAGGTGCTGGATCGACTGCGGCGGGCCATCATCCACGAGGATGACGACCTGCTGGTGCTGGACAAGCCCTCGGGCCTCGCCGTGCACGGCGGCAGCGGGCTGGCCTTCGGCATTATCGAGGCGATGCGCCAGTTGCGGCCGGATACGGAGCTCGAGCTGGGCCACCGCCTCGACCGCGAGACCAGCGGGTGCTTGTTGCTGGCGAAGAACCGCCCCGCGCTGCAGGACTTCCACGCCGCACTCCGCGAGGGCCGGGTGGAGAAGCGCTACCTGGCGTTGCTGGTGGGCCCGTTCCCGGGTGGCCAGCCCATCGAGTGTGATGCCCCGATCGCCAGCGGCCGCCAGGATGACGGCCGGCGCCGGATGCGCGCCGGCGGGGAGGCCGGGGATGACGGGCCACGGGCTCGTGCCGCCCAGAGTGTCTTTCAGCCGCTGGAGGTGCATGGCGCGTACCAGCTGGCGGAGGTGCGGATCGGAACGGGGCGCACGCACCAGATTCGCGTGCACGGCCAGGCGATTGGCCACCCGGTGGCGGGCGACCACGACTACGGCCTGCCGGATGCCAACCGCCACCTCCGCAAGCAGGGCCTGAAACGGCTGTTCCTGCATGCCCAGGCGCTGGCCTATCAGTCGGCGGACGGCGAGCGGCATGTGTTCTCCGCACCGCTACCGGACGAGCTGTGCGAGGTGCTGGCGCACCTGGATGCCGGCGCTGGGGACGACGCATGAGCATCCCGCTCCTGCCGCCCGGCGACGCGGACCTGCGTCTGATCGTATTCGACTGGGACGGGACCCTGATGGACTCGCCGCGCCGCATCGTCCACTGCCTGCAACGGGCAGCGGTCGCGACCGGCGCCCCGGAGCGCGACGAGGCCAGCCTGAGCAATATCATCGGGCTCGGGGTGCAGGCGGCGGTGCAGGAGCTGTACCCGGGCGCGGACGAGGCATTCGTTCACCAGTTCACCGCCGCCTACCGCGCCTGTTACCTGGAGGCTGAAGATGCCCCGGAGACCCCGCTGTTCGCCGGCGTGCCCGAGATCCTGAACTGGCTGGATGCGCGCGAGGTACTGCTGGGTGTGGCCACCAGCAAGTCACGCCGCGGCCTGGACCAGGCGCTGGAGGCAACCGGTCTGGCGGGCTACTTTGTGGCGACCGCCACCGGCGACGAACACCCGTCCAAGCCGAACCCGGCCATGCTCCGCTGCGTGATGGAGCGGGCGGGTGTGGAACCGGGGCGCACGCGCATGGTCGGTGATAGCGTTTATGATCTGGAAATGGCTCGCCATGCCGGTGTGCCCGCGGTGGGGATATCCCACGGCGTACATCCGCCACAGAGACTGCAGGGCGCCGAGCCGCTGGCCCTGCTGCCGAACCTGGCAGCGCTGCTGGAGGCCTTCCGGCAGGCCGAGCGTACAACCTGAACAAGGAACCACGATGGGCTGGGCAAACGAGAACAAACCGGGCTGGGAACGCGAGACCCTGGAGAAGCTGGTCCAGGCACAGGTGATCGAGCAGCGTCGGGCCCGGCGCTGGGGCATCTTCTTCAAGCTGCTGTTCTTCTTTTACCTGGTCGCACTGCTGATCCTGGTGCGCGGCGGCGACATGGGCCTTGCCGGCCTGTTCGAGACCGAGCGCGAGCCCTCCGAACACGTGGCGGTGGTGGAGGTCGAGGGTCTGATCGCCTCCAGCGCGGCGGCCAACGCCGAGGATATCGCCAAGGTCCTGAACGAGGCGTTCGAGGCCAAAGGTACCCAGGCGGTGATGCTGCGCATCAACAGCGGGGGCGGCAGCCCGGTGCAGGCCGCGAACGTGCACGACGAGATCCTGCGGCTGAAGGAGAAGCACCCGGATATCCCGGTGTATGCGGTCATCGGGGACGTGGGGGCCTCGGCCGCCTATTACATCGCCGTGGCCGCGGACGAGATCTATGCCAGCCAGGCCAGTATGGTCGGCTCCATCGGGGTCCGCATGGACAGCTTTGGACTGGTGGACCTGATCGACAACATCGGGGTGGAGCGCCGCCTGTTCACCGCGGGCGAGAACAAGGGGTTCCTGGACCCCTTCCTGCCGCTGGACGAGGGCCATGTGAACCACCTTGACGGCGTACTGCAGGGCGTGCACCAGCAGTTCGTGGACGTGGTGCGCACCGGGCGCGGCGATCGCCTCGTGGAGCGGGACGACCTGTTCAATGGCCTGATCTGGACCGGGGACCGGTCGGTGGAGCTGGGCCTGATCGACGGGCTGGGCACTGACCGGAGCGTGGCCCGGGACGTGATCGGCGTGGAGAAGCTGGTGGTGTTCAAGCCGCGCCGCAGCCCGCTGCAGTTGTTGTTCGAGGACCTCGGCATGGCCGCCTTCCAGCAGTGGATGACCTGGGAATCCACGCCGCAGTGGCGCTGACCGGCCTCGGGCGCGTCAGGTCTCGTCGATGCGGGTGACGCGGGCGATCATGCCGATCACCGGGTGATCCAGGTAGAACAGGTCATCGCCGGAGTTCATGCGCTGGCTGCCGCGCACCGTGATTGCGCGTGGGGGGCGGTCGTCCAGCGGCTCCTCGACGTGGTAGATGAGGTCGGTCTCCAGGTGGAGGAAGCGTCCCACCCAGATGCGCAGGCGGCCCTCCAGCTCGAAGCGCTCCTCGACGGCTTCGGCCAGCGGGCGGGGTGACAGGCCGCTCGCATCCCCGAGGGCATCGTGCACCCCCAGGCGCCGCCCCTGCTGGACCCGCAGCCAGGGGGCCGACGCATGGTCGCGCCCGGTCTGGTCCCAGGCGAGGCGGGCGATGATACGCCCGGCGCCGGAATCCTCCACGCGCCGTACCACCCGCTGCAGTTCGAAGCCGCGGCGCGAATCCCGGTAGTTCCGCCCACCCAGCTCCGATTCGCCGAACAGCGGCTCGCGCGGGGCCGCGAGCTCCATCTGCAGCCGCCGGCTCTCCTCTGTGCGGTGCTCGAAGATCACCAGTTCGATGCGGTACCGGCGCCCGGCCTGGGCGAGTACCGGGCCGCTCAGGCCGGCCACGGGCAGGGCGGCCAGTCCGGTCAGGATCCGGCGACGCAGGGGATTCGGGACGGGAAAGGTGTTCTTGGGCATTCAGGCGGCCTGCTGTTCGGGGCTGATGGTATCCAGTAGACGCAGAACGGCCTGCGCCCGGGCCTCCAGTGTCTCCATTGGTGCGAAGAAACGGAAGGCCTTCTGGCCGTCCAGTTTGTACGCCTGCGGATCGGATTGCACCAGCTGGATCAGGGCCGCGATGTCCAGATTGGGACTCGGCCCAAAGACCAGACGGCCCCCGGCCGGTCCCAGTTCCAGCTTGCGGATGCCGAGCGGCGTGAGCTTCAGGCGCAGGCGGGCCGCCTCCATCAGGGCCTTGGCCGGGGCGGGGAGCAGGCCGAAGCGGTCCACCAGTTCGACCTCCAGCTCGCGCAGGGCGTTGGCAGAGGCGGCGCTGCTGATCCGCTTGTAGAGGATCAGCCGGGTATGCACGTCGGGTACGTAGTCGTCCGGGAGCAGGGCCGGCAGGCCCAGCTCGACCTCGGTGCCGGTGGCCTCGGGCCCCTCCAGCTCCGGGATCTTGCCGGAGCGCAGGGCGTTCACCGCGCGGTTGAGCAGGTCGTTGTACATCGAGAAGCCGACCTCGTGGATCTGCCCGCTCTGTTCATCGCCCAGCAGTTCGCCAGCGCCGCGGATCTCCAGGTCGTGGCTGGCCAGGGTGAAACCGACGCCCAGGTCTTCCAGCGAGGCAATGGCCTCCAGGCGCTTCTTCGCGTCGGCGGTCATGGCCTTTTCCGGTGGCGTGATCAGGTAGGCATAGGCGCGGTGGTGCGAACGGCCGACGCGCCCGCGCAGCTGGTGCATCTGCGCCAGGCCCAGCTTGTCGGCACGGTTCATCACGATGGTATTGGCGGTGGGGACGTCGATCCCGGTTTCGATGATCGTGGTGCAGACCAGAATGTTGTAGCGCCGGTGATAGAAGTCGAGCATCACCTGTTCCAGCTCGCGTTCGCGCATCTGGCCGTGCGCGATTCCTACCCGCGCACCGGGCAGCAGCTCCTGCACGCGCTGGGCGGTGCGCTCGATGGTGTTCACCTCGTTGTGCAGGAAGTACACCTGGCCGCCCCGACGGATCTCGCGCAGGCAGGCCTCCTGGATAATGGCGTCGTTCCATTCGTTGACGAAGGTCTTGATCGCCAGGCGCTCGCGCGGCGGGGTGGTGATCACCGACAGGTCGCGCAGGCCGGCCAGGGCCATGTTCAGGGTGCGCGGGATCGGGGTCGCGGTCAGGGTGAGCATGTCCACTTCGGCGCGCAGCTTCTTCAGCGCCTCCTTGTGGCGCACGCCGAAGCGCTGTTCCTCGTCAACGATCACCAGTCCCAGGTTGGAGAAGTCGAGGTTGGCCTGCAGCAGCTTGTGGGTGCCGATCACGATGTCGACCTTGCCGTCCTTCAGGCCTTCCAGCACCCCGGCCTGCTGCTTGGCACTGCGAAAACGCGACAGGGACTCGATACGGACCGGCCAGTCGGCGAAACGGTCGGTGAAATTCTGATGATGCTGCTGGGCGAGCAGGGTGGTGGGGACCAGCACCACCACCTGCTTGTTGTTCTGCACCGCGACGAACGCGGCGCGCATCGCCACCTCGGTCTTGCCGAAGCCGACATCGCCACAGATCACGCGATCCATGGGCCGGGTATCGGCCATGTCCGCGAGGACCGCGTCGATCGCCTGTTGCTGGTCCAGGGTCTCCTCGAACGGGAATCCCGCGGCGAAGCCGTGATATTCGGGGGTGTCGGTGGCGAAGACGGTGCCCTGTTTCGCCGCGCGCCGGGCGTGGATGTCCAGCAGTTCCGCAGCCACGTCACGCGCCTTTTCCGCGGCCTTGCGGCGCGCCTTGTCCCATTGTTCGCTGCCGAGCCGGTGCAGCGGGGCATGCTCGGCGTCGGCGCCGGTGTAACGGCTGATCAGATGCAGCGAGGAGACCGGCACATAGAGCTTGGCGCCATCGGCGTATTCCAGGGTCAGGAACTCGGAGGGCTGGCCGTTGAAGTCGAGGGTCTGCAGCCCGAGGTAGCGGCCCACGCCCTGTTCCTCGTGTACCACCGGGGCGCCGATGGTGAGGTCGCTGAGGTTCTGCACAACCGCATCCGCATCCCGGGTGCTGCGGTTGCGGCCGCGGGTCTGCCGGGCCCGTTCGCCGAGCAGCGCGGCCTCGGGGGCGACCGCGACGCCATCGGGCAGGACGAAACCCTCCCCGAGGGCGGCGACGGTGACGTGCAGGCCCGCCCCGGCATCGAGGAAGGCGTCCCAGTTCTCCACTGGATGGTGCGGGACGGCCTGTTCCCGCAGCAGGGTCAGCAGGGCCTCGCGCCGCCCGGCCGATTCCGCGGTGAGCAAGACTCGCTGCTGCCCCTCGATGAACGCCTTCAGCCGCTGGGCCGGGTCTTCGCGACCCTGCTGCATCCCCAGTTCCGGGAGCGGGTCGCAGGTGAACGCGATTTCGGCGCCACGGTCCGCGGGAAGTGGTGCGGCCGGGTGGCCCATGGCCACCCCGGAGTGCGCGCGCAGGGCGTTCCCGAGCTGGTCGATATCCAGATAAAGCCGCTCCGGCGGCAGCAGCGGGCGATCGTACTGGTGGCTCAACTGCTCGAAGCGATCGCGGATCTCCTGCGCAAACTCCTCCGCGGCGCCGGCGATATTGCCGAGCTGCACCACCTGGGCCTCGGGGCAGTAGTCGAACACCGTGTCCATGCCCTCGAAGAACAGTGGCAGGTAGGCCTCGATACCCGGCGGGACCAGCCCCTCGCTGATGTCGCGGTAGATCGGGTGCCGGGTCGGGTCGCCGGCGAACTGAGCCCGGTAGCGTGTCCGGAATTCGCGGATGGCCGTATCGTTCAGCGGGAACTCGTGGCTGGGGAGGATCTCCAGGCGCTCGACCTTTTCGGTGGAGCGCTGCGATTCCGGATCGAACTGGCGCAGGGAGTCGATCTCGTCATCCAGGAACTCGATACGCACGGGCTCGTCGGCACCCATCGGGAACAGGTCCAGGATCTCCCCGCGGGCCGCGAACTCGCCATGGCTGATGACCTGCTGCACGGCGTTGTAACCGGCCTCGGCGAGATTCTCGCGCAGGGTCATGCGGTCCAGCCGCTGGCCGGTCTGCAGGGAGAGCCCCTGACTGGTCAGCCAGTCGCGCGGCGGGAGACGCTGCATCAGGGTGGAGACCGGCATCAGCACAATGCCGCGTTCCAGACCGGGGAGGTGGTACAGCGTGCGCAGGCGTTCCGAAATGATGTCCTCGTGCGGGGAGAACACATCGAACGGCAGGGTTTCCCAGTCCGGCAGGCGCAGCAGCGGAAGGTCGCGGTCGCCGGCAAAGAACTCCCATTCCTCCTGCCAGCGGTCGGCGGCCTCGTTGGATTCCGTGATGACTAGCAGCGGGCGATCGAACGCCGCAGCATTGCGGGACAGGGCGAGGGTCGCCGCCGTGGCGTTGAGTCCCGACCAGATCTCGAAACCGGAGCCGGGGAGGCGACCGGGCAGAAGCGGATTGCGCCGTTTTTCGGACATGGGCCTGCGGATCGGGGCTGCGGAAAGGGCAGCGATTATACGGATTCCGCCGCACGGGTGCGCGAGGTCCTTGTGTCGATCAAGGGCGATTCACAGGAAGCCTGGAAGGCAAGAAGGGTTTCAGGGTGAAGAAATCATGAGGACGCCGTTGCCTGACACGGCGCCTGTCGTGCCCCTGCGGCCGCTCAAATCATCCCCCTTCCAATCTTCCCTTCTTCCTGTAAACGCTTTTGTTTGCGTTCAGGGGAATCAGTCGGGGTCGATGTAGCGCTTGAGGATGGGGGCGTAGGCGTCGATGCGGCGGTCGCGGAGGAAGGGCCACTGGCGACGCACGGCCTCGGTGCGGCCGCGATCGAGCTCGACAGCGAGGATCTCCGGCGCGTCCTCGCCGGCGCGGGCCAGGAACTCCCCCTGGGGACCGGCGACGAAGCTCGTGCCCCAGAAGGTTGCGCCGGGCGAATGCCCCGAGGGGTCGGGCTCGTGGCCGGTGCGATTGCAGGCGATCACCGGGAGGTTGTTGGCCACGGCGTGGCCGCGCTGGACAGTGATCCAGGCCTCCTGCTGGCGACGCTGTTCCTCCGGTGTGTCCTGCGGGTCCCAGCCGATCGCGGTCGGGTAGATCAGGACCTCGGCGCCGGACAGCGCCATGATGCGCGCAGCCTCGGGATACCACTGGTCCCAGCAGACCAGGACGCCAAGCCGGCCGACGGAGGTGTCGATGGGCACAAAGCCGGTATCGCCCGGCGTGAAGTAGTACTTCTCGTAGTAACCCGGGTCGTCCGGGATGTGCATCTTGCGGTAGGTGCCGACCTGGCGGCCGTCGGTTTCGAAGACCACGGCGGTGTTGTGATAGAGCCCCGGGGCGCGCCGCTCGAACAGGGAGCCGACGAGGACCACGCCGTGCTCTCGCGCGATCGCCGCCAGGCGTTCGCTGCTGGGACCGGGGATCGGTTCGGCCGCATCGAAGGTGGCGAGATCCTCGGTCTGGCAGAAATAGGGGCCGGTATGCAGTTCGGCCAGGACCACCAGGCGGGCACCGTTCGCCGCGGCCGTAGCCACGGCCGCAGCGGTGGCGTCGAGGTTGGCCTCGACGCTGCCGGCGTCCTGGTGCTGAATCAGGGCAACGGACAGGGTGTCACGGGACATGATGGGGACTCGGGCTGGCGGTTATTCCTGCGGGATGCCGAGGGCGGCCGCGGGATACTGCATGGTCAGGCAGTGAAGGCTGCCACCCTGACGAATAATGGGGCGGCAGTCGATTTCCACGATCTCGCGTCCCGGAAAGGCCTCGGCAAGCCGGTCCCGCGCGAGGGCATCCGCGGCATCGTCATACACCGGCAGGAGGACGGCTCCGTTCAGGATCAGGAAATTCGCATAGGTCGCGGCCAGTCGCCGGCCATCCTCGAAGATCGGGGCGGGCCAGGGCAGAGGGATCAGGCGGTAGGGTTCGCCGGACGGCTGCCGCAGGGCCCGTAGCTCCTGTTCCATTGCCTGCAGTTCCGGGTAGTGCGGATCCTGCGGGTCGTCGCACTGGACGTAGGCGATGGTGTCCTGCGCACAGAAGCGCGCCAGCGTGTCGATATGGGCGTCGGTGTCGTCGCCCTCCAGCTGGCCGTGTTCCAGCCAGAGCACGCGCCGGGCCCCCAGCCATCGGGCCAGGCTTTGCTCGATGCCTGCGCGATCCAGCTGCGGGTTCCGGGTGGCGGACAGCAGACAGCGCGCGGTGGTCAGCAGGGTGCCGGCGCCGTCCGATTCGATGGAGCCTCCCTCCAGGACCAGGCCGGTCGGCTCCGGCACGCAGCTCCCGAAGACGCCCTGGCTCGCGAGGGCCCGGGTGATGCCGTCGTCGAGGTCCGCGGGATACTTGCCCCCCCAGCCATTGAAGGTGAAGTCCAGCAGGCGCGGCTGGTCGCCATCGAATACGGTGATCGCGCCATGATCGCGCGCCCAGGTGTCATTGCTGGGGGCCAGCGCGAACCACAGGCGATCCGGACGGATCGCGGTCTCGGTGAGAAAGCCGGAGATCTCCTCGATGTGTTCAGGGTCGCGCGCGACGATAATCACCGGTTGGTACTGGCTGATGCTCGCCGCGATCAGCGCGAACACCGGATGCACCTGTTCCAGGACCGGGGCCCAGTCGGTGTCATCATGCGGCCAGGTGAGCTGGATCGCGCCCTGGGGCTCCCATTCGGCCGGGAGCCGGCGTTGCGTCATTGTCGGGCCGGTTTCCCCGGTGCTCATGGACGATCGGCGCTGGATCCGTTGCGCACGGCACTGTGCAGGACGTATTCGCCCTCGAACACCACGGAGAAGTCGGCGTAGTCCCAGCGCGTAATCGGCGGGTCGCCCACCGTGGCATGGCGTCGCTCGGGCTCGCCGTGCTGGCGGATTACCGCGGCCTGGGTCTGGCCACGGGTGGGAACCCCTTCGCGTTCCTTCACGGTGAATCCACCATCGGGACTGCGCAGGATGTCGGCCGATGCAGTCGCCATGGCCCCGGCAAACAATGCCAGGACGAGGGCGCTGGCGACGGTGCGCACAGTGGTCTTCGGGGTGGGGTTAGAGGCGTTGCATTTCCCTGGCATGGCCGACTCTCCGTTTGCTGGACAGTCCCATGGTAGCGTCTAGCGTGACGCCATGCCTCCCCTCCCTCAACGCAGGTCCGCCGGGCTATAGGCGCGAACGGGTATCTCTGGCATGATTTCGCGATGTTTCGCCCCCTGACCCTCGCCATCGGCCTGCGCTACACGCGCGCGAAGCGGCGCAATCACTTCATCTCGTTCATCTCGGTGGTGTCCATCATCGGGCTGGCCCTGGGCGTGATGGCGTTGATCACGGTGCTGTCGGTGATGAACGGGTTCGAACGCGAGTTGCGCGACCGCATCCTGGGCATGGCCTCGCATGCCACGATCCGCGAGGCCAATGGCGGGCTGCGGGATTGGGAACGCCTGCAGCGCGAGGCCCCGGAGATCGACGAGCGCGTGGTCGCGGCCGCGCCGTATGTCCAGGGCGAGGCCATGCTGAGTGCGCGCGGGAATATCTCCGGGGCACTGATCCGGGGCGTGGAGCCCGAGGCAGAGGAGCGCGTCGCGCGCATTGCCGAGCACATGCTGCAGGGCGAGCTGGGCAGCCTGGAGGCGGGGCGCTACCGGGTGGTGCTCGGGCGGGAACTGGCGGCCGAACTGCGCGTCCGGGTCGGCGACTCGATCATCCTGATGGCGCCTCAGGCCTCGGTCTCGCCGGCCGGCGTGATGCCGCGCATGCGCCGCTTCGAGGTCTCCGGCCTGTTCGAGGTGGGGATGTACGAGTACGACCGCGGGACGGCGTTCATCCACCTGGAAGACGCCCAGGCGGTGTTTCAGATGGGCGAACAGGTGACCGGGCTGCGGCTGCGCCTGACCGACATGATGGAAGCGGGTGTGGTAGCCCGCGACGTGGCGGCCCAGCTGGACGGGCTTTTTCGGGTGTCCGACTGGACACGCCAGCACGCCAACCTGTTCCGCGCGATCCAGATGGAAAAGATGGTGATGTTCATCATCCTGTCGCTGATCGTCGCGGTCGCGGCCTTCAACATCGTCTCGACCCTGATCATGCTGGTCACCGACAAGCAGGGAGACATTGCCATTCTGCGTACGCTCGGGCTGTCGCCGGCGGGGATCATGGTGATCTTCATGGTCCAGGGGGTGGTGATCGGGGCGATCGGGATCCTGCTGGGCACCATCGCCGGGGTGTCGCTGGCCGCGAACATCGACGTGGTGGTCCCCTTCATCGAGCGGGTCTCCGGCATCGAGTTCCTGTCCGCCGAGGTGTACTACATCAGCGACCTGCCCTCGGAGCTCAAGCTTGCGGATGTGCTCCGGGTCGGGGTGCTCGGCTTCCTGCTGACCGTGGTGGCCACACTGTTCCCGGCCTGGCGTGCCGCCCGCACCCAGCCGGCGGAGGCGCTGCGCTATGACTGATCACGCCACCCCGGTCCTCGAGGCGGTCGGTCTGGAGCGCCGTTTCCGCGACGGCAAGCTGGACGTGGCCGTTCTCAGCGGGGTGGACTTTGCCCTGCAGCCCGGCGACCAGACGGCGATCATCGGGGCCTCGGGGAGCGGCAAGAGCACTTTGCTGCACCTGCTGGGCGGGCTGGACCGCCCGACGGCGGGGTCCGTGCGCCTGCTGGGAATGGACTGGACCCGCATGAGCGAGGCCCGACGTGGCCACCTGCGCAACCAGCACCTCGGCTTCGTCTACCAGTTTCACCACCTGCTGCCCGAGCTGACCGCGGCGGAGAACGTGGCCCTGCCACTGCTCATCCGCGGGGTCTCCAACCGCAAGGCCCGGGCCGAGGCACGCCACTGGCTGGGCCAGGTGGACCTGGAACCCCGCCTGGAACACAAGCCCGCGGAGCTCTCCGGTGGCGAACGCCAGCGGGTCGCAATCGCCCGGGCGCTGGTGACGCGCCCCTCGGCCATCCTGGCGGACGAACCCACCGGCAACCTGGACCAGGAACGGGCGGCGCAGGTGTTCGAGTTGCTGCGCGCGATGAACCGTTCCACCGGGACTGCTCTGGCCCTGGTGACCCACGACATCACTCTGGCGCGCGAGCTTGATCGCTCGGTCCAACTGGTCAAGGGCCATCTGGAGCTGGAACCGTTCGACGGTCAGCTCGCCACGCACGAATAGACCGCGTGTCTCTCTCGCTTCAGGCGCCCCGGTCATCCGGCGGGCGGCCATCCCGCCGCGCGGCCGCCTGGCGTTCCGCCATTTCCTTGCGCAGCCGTCGCAGGTAACGCCGGCTGCGCACGCGCTGGACGACGTTCAGCCGCCACAGGAAACGCACCAGCAAGTAGCCCGAGAGGCCGGCTGCCACGCCGAGCAGGACGCTGCCCAGGAGCAGGGGCTGCCAGATCGTCAGCAGCTCCGTGGAGAACCACTCCCAGCTCCAGTCCAGATGGATGTCGCGGCGCGGTTCGTCCAGTAGCTTGCGCCCGATCGTGTAGGCCAGATACAACATGGGCGGCATGGTGACCGGGTTGGAGATCCAGACCAGGATCACCGAGATCGGCAGATTGACGCGGACCAGCACGGCCACGGCGGCCGCGATCAGCATCTGCATGGGCAGTGGCAGGAAGGCCACGAAGAGCCCGACGGCAAACGCACCAGCCACGGAGCGGCGGTTCAGATGCCACAAATCCGGCGAACCCAGGCGCGGCCCCAGCGGGGCGAGCGCCTTGTGCCCGCGCATGTGTTCCATGCCGGGAAACATCTTCTTGATGATGTGTCTTGCCATGTACCGGGCTGCCGATGGTCCGTCGTGCGTGGGTGCGCCGCCGCGCACCTGCCGTGCATTCTCGCCGCTATTGTACGTGCGGGACCATGGTCGGCGGGGCAAGCCACATCCGGTCCGGCCATGGCGCCTGGTCAACGGGGCCTTTTGTGACGGGCTTTGCCCTCGGGCTGATCGCGGCGGCGTGGGGCCTTTACCGGCTGCCCGAGCCGGTTCCTTTGATGCCCGGACCCATACTGGCCCTGTTCCTGGCCGCCGCGGGCGTCAGCCTCGGCCTGCGGCGCCTCGGCTATGCGGGTCTCTGGCCCTGGACGCTGGCGCTGGGTGCGCTGCTCGCCTGGGGGCTGGTCCAGCAGAACGCCGACATCTGGCTGGAACATGCGCTGCCTCCCGCCCTGGCCGGGGAGGAGGCCACCGTGTTCGCCACGATCATCAGTCTGCCGGAACATGGCGAACGTCGCAGCCGTTTCCGGATACGAGTGGCCGCGAACCGATCGGGACCGGAAGCGTTTCGGGCGCGCGAACTGCTGGTTTCGACGTACCCCGCGCGCCCCGAGCTCGAGGCGGGATCGCATGGCTACATGACCCTGCGCCTGCGGCCGGCCCGGGGGCCGGCGAATCCGGGTGGGTTCGATCGTGCCGGCTGGTACTACCGCGAGGGCCTGCATGGATCCGCGACACTGCTCGACTTCGAGGCGTTAGAGGACGCCCGGGCACCACGGATTCGGGACGCCCGCTGGCAGGCCGGGTTGCATCGCATGCGCGGTGCGCTGCGCGAGCGCCTGGAACAGGCGGCCCCGGGCCTGCGCCACCCCGGCCTGGTGCAGGCCCTCGTCATCGGCGACCGGCAGGGCATGACCGACGAGGAGTGGCAGGCCTTCCTGCGGACCGGTACCAACCACCTGATGGCGATCTCGGGCCTGCATGTCGGCCTCGTCGCCGGGTTTGTCGGATTGCTCGCGGGGCTTGCCTGGTCCGGTCTCGTCCCGGTGCAGGCGCGGATACGCAAGCCGGCCTTCATGGCGCTGGCGGGCCTCGCCGGGGCTGCGCTCTATGCCGCGCTGGCCGGCTTCAGCATTCCGACCCAGCGCGCGCTGATCATGCTGGCGGCTTTTATGGCCGCGCTGTTGTGGCGGCGCGAGGCGTTTGCCTGGCGCGGACTGATGCTGGCGGCGATCGCCGTGGTGCTGTGGCGGCCGACCAGTGTGCTGGCTCCGGGCTTCTGGTTTTCCTTCGGCGCCGTGGCGGTGATTCTTCTGCTGTTGCAGGGCCGTTCGGGCCGTTCGGGCTGGCGCGCGGCCGGCAGCATTCAGGTGATGCTCGCGCTGGCCATGCTTCCCCTCAGCCTGGCCTGGTTCCAGCTGGGGTCCTGGGTGGCGCCCGTCGCCAATCTGGTGGCGGTACCGGTGATCAGCCTGCTGGTGCTCCCTTTGTTGCTGGTCGGGGCCGGTCTGGCGGCATTGTGGGCACCGCTCGGCCAGCCGTTCCTGCATCTCGGCGACGGGATCCTGATGCTGCTGGTCGGGCTACTGGACGGCCTTTCGCACGTGCCCGTGCTGGTGGACGAGCGGCGGGTGCCGCTGGCGGCCAGCCTCCTGGGCGGGGTCGCGGTGCTGGTCGCCTTGCTGCCGCGCCTGCGCCTCGCCGCTCCGTGGGTGGTGCTGGCCGGCATCGCCCTGGCCCTGCCCATGCGTCCGCAGATCGATGCGGGCAGCGTACGGGCGCTGCTGCTGGATGTAGGGAACGGGCAGTCGCTCTTGCTGCAGACCCGCCACCATGCGTTGTTATGGGATGCCGGTCCCGGGCGCGCCGGGGGCTACAGCGCGGGGGATCAGATCGTGATTCCGAGCCTGCGTGCGGAGGGGGTACGCCGCCTGGACCGCATGATCCTGAGCCACGAGCATGCCGCGCATTCCGGCGGGGCCGCCGCCGTACGCGCGACGCTACCTGTGGGCGAGGTCCTGCGGCGCCGCCCGCAAGGACCCGGGGAACGGCCCTGCGAGGCAGGCGAGGTCTGGGAATGGGATGGCGTCGATTTCGAGATTCTCCATCCACCCGCCGGCTGGGACGGGAGCGCCTCGGCCTCCTGCGTGCTGGCGGTGGAGACGGCTGGCGGTGTGCGGCTGGTACTGACCGGCGGGCTCGGCGGCCTGGGCGAGGCCGTGCTGATGCAGGAAGGGGCGGAACAGCGAAGCAGCGACCTGCTGGTCGTGCCCCGCGGGGCCGGCGCCGACAGCCTGAGCCGCGGCTGGCTGCAGGACGCCCGCCCCGCCATGGCCTGGGCCAGCACCGATGCGCAGGGCAGGGGGCTGGCCGGCGCGGCACGCCAGCGCCTGGACAGGGCCTGCGTCCCGCTGCAGGAGACCGGCCGCCAGGGGGGCCCTGCGGCTTGAGGCGGATACGGAACTGAAGGTCGGGCCCGGCCACCGGGCGGGTTCCCGGCGGTTGTGGCGGCCCGCGCCAGACGCCGGAGCGCCCCTGCCGCCAGGCTGTCCGCGCGGGCCCGAAACCGCAGGCGGGCTGGTAGAATGACGGGATGAACCGTGAACACTCCGACACCATTCGCCCGATTCGCTTTCACCACAGCGAACTTCAGTTGCTCGACCAGCGTCGGCTGCCGGGCGAGAACCTCTGGCAGCGTTACCGGGATGCGCCGGCCGTGGCCGCCGCGATCCGCGACATGGTGGTGCGCGGGGCGCCGGCGATCGGGATTACCGCGGGCTTCGGGGTGGTACTGGCCTGCCAGCGGGCGACCGGGCGGGACGACTGGCGTGCGAGCATTGCGGCGGATATCGAAACCCTGCGCGCGGCGCGTCCCACGGCGGTGAACCTGTTCTGGGCGCTGGATCGCATGCAGGCGCTGGTGGACGCGAGCCCGTCCGCGGAGGCGGCGGTCGCGGCGACACAGGTCGAGGCGGAGTGGATGCTCGAGTCGGACATCGCCGGCAACCGGCGGCTGGGCGCGCTCGGCGCGAGGCTGATCGAGCCGGGGCAGGGGGTGCTGACCCACTGCAACACGGGCTCGCTGGCCACCGGGGGCTACGGCACGGCCCTCGGCGTGATCCGCGCCGCCTGGGATGCCGGACGGATCGAGGAGGTCTTCGCCGACGAGACCCGGCCCTGGCTGCAAGGGAGCCGCCTGACCGCCTGGGAGCTGGTACATGACGGGATCCCCGTACAGGTGCTGTGCGAAGGCGCCGCGGCCAGCCTGTTGCGCTCGGGCCGCGTCGGCTGGGTGATTGTCGGGGCGGACCGGATCGCCGCCAATGGCGACACCGCAAACAAGATCGGGACCTACGGCCTGGCCCTCCTGGCGCGTGCCCACGGGGTCCGGTTCATGGTGGCCGCGCCGGTCGCGACCATCGACTTCGAGATGCCGGACGGGACCGGTATCCCCATCGAGCAGCGCGGCGAGGACGAGGTGCTGGCGCTGGCGGGTCAGCGCGTGGCGGCCGAAGGCGCCCGAGGCTACAACCCGGCCTTCGACGTGACCCCGGCGGAGCTGATCGATGCCATCGTCACCGAACGCGGGGTCGTGGAGGCGCCGACGGCGGAGCGGCTCGCGGCGCTGCGCGAGCCCACGGCCCCGGAGACGCTCGCATCCGCTCACTGACGAGCGCTCAAACGCGCCCCCGGTGGACGGTCTTCGGGCCTGAGAGGCCCGGAGAACCGTTTTGAGGCGCGAAAAGCCGAGCCCCAGTGGTTACCCCTGTGGTATGATCGCGAGCTTGTTCAGACGGACGGCGTAACCCTCGATGGCTGAATTTGCCAAGGAAATCTTCCCGGTCAATCTCGAAGACGAGATGCAGCAGTCCTACCTCGATTACGCAATGAGCGTAATCGTGGGCCGGGCCCTCCCCGATGTCCGTGACGGCCTCAAGCCGGTCCATCGCCGCGTGCTCTACGCGATGCGCGAGCTGGGCAACGACTACAACAAGCCCTACAAGAAGTCGGCGCGTGTGGTCGGTGACGTGATCGGTAAGTACCACCCGCATGGCGATTCCGCCGTTTACGACGCCATCGTGCGCATGGCGCAGCCGTTCTCGATGCGCTACATGCTGGCCGACGGGCAGGGCAACTTCGGCTCCATCGACGGCGACTCCCCGGCGGCCATGCGGTACACCGAGGTGCGCATGGCGCGCATCGCGGCGGAACTGCTGGCCGACATCGACAAGGAAACCGTCGACTTCATCGACAATTACGACGGCTCCGAGAGCGAGCCGGCGGTGCTGCCGAGCAAATTCCCCAACCTGCTGGTCAACGGCTCCGCCGGGATCGCGGTGGGGATGGCGACCAACATCCCTCCGCACAACCTGCGCGAGGTGATCAACGCCTGTGTGGCCCTGATCGACGATCCCGAGATCTCCATCGATGGTCTGATGGAACACCTGCCGGGCCCGGACTTCCCGACGGCCGGCATCATCAACGGCATCGAGGGCGTTCGCGAGGCCTACCGTACCGGTCGCGGCCGGGTCCTGATCCGGGCACGCTCGCATGTCGAGCCGCTGGAGGGTGGCCAGCGCGAGGCGATTGTGGTTACCGAGCTGCCCTACCAGGTGAACAAGGCACGCCTGACCGAGAAGATCGCGGAGCTGGTGAAGGAGAAGCGCATCGAGGGCATCTCCGAGCTGCGCGACGAGTCGGACAAGGACGGCATGCGTCTGGTCATCGAGCTCAAGCGTGGCGAGATGGCCGAGGTGGTCCTGAACCACCTGTACATGCACACCCAGATGCAGAACGTCTTCGGCATCAACATCGTCGCCCTGGTCGACGGACAGCCGAAGGTGCTGGATCTGCGTCAGGTGCTGGAGGCGTTCCTGCGGCATCGCCGCGAGGTGGTCACCCGGCGCACGATCTTCGATCTGCGCAAGGCCCGGGAGCGCGCGCATATCCTGGAAGGCCTGGCGATCGCGCTGGCCAACATCGATCCCGTGATCGAGCTGATCCGTGCCGCCCCCAACCCGGCCGAGGCCAAGGCCGGCCTGCTGGCCCGCGGCTGGCCGCTGGGCGTGGTCAGCGACATGCTGGACCGCGCCGGGGCCAGCGCCTCGCGACCGGAGGACCTGGCGCCGGAATACGGCGTGGGGGACGACGGCTATCGCCTGTCCGAGGCCCAGGCACAGGCGATCCTGGACCTGCGCCTGCACCGCCTGACCGGGCTGGAACAGGACAAGATCCTGGACGAGTACCGCGAGCTGCTGGAGCTGATCGACGACCTGCTGGATATCCTCGGCTCCGGCGATCGCCTGCAACTGGAGATCCGCAACGAGCTGCTGGCCGTGGCCGAACAGTTTGGCGACGAGCGCCGCAGCGAGATCCGCGAACGCCAGGCCAACCTGACCCTGGAAGACCTGATCGGCGAGGAGGACGTGGTCGTCACGCTCTCGCACGCCGGCTACGTGAAGTACCAGCCAGTGGCGGACTACCGCGCGCAGCGCCGGGGCGGGCGTGGCAAGGCCGCGACCAGCTTCAAGGAAGAGGACTTCATCGACCGTCTGGTGGTGGCCAACACGCACGACACGATCCTGTGCTTCTCCAGCCGGGGTCGGGTGTACTGGCTGAAGGTCTACGAGCTGCCGCAGGGCTCGCGCGCCTCGCGCGGCAAGCCGATCGTGAACCTGCTGCCGCTGGAGTCCGACGAGCGGATCAACGCGATCCTCCCGGTGCGCGAATACGACCCGGACCACTATGTGTTCATGGTCACCGCGCAGGGGACAGTCAAGAAGACACCGCTGACGGATTTCTCGCGCCGCCGGGCCTCCGGCATCATCGCGGTGGACCTGCGCGAAGGCGACCACCTGGTGGACGTCTCCCTGACCGACGGCACCCTGGACGTGATGCTGGTGACCACGGCCGGCAAGGCCGTGCGCTTCCACGAGAGCGATGTGCGCGCCATGGGGCGTACCGCCTGTGGCGTGCGCGGGGTGCGCATGGAAGGCGATCACCGGGTGATCACCCTGCTGAATGTGGACGAGGGATCGGCGCTGCTGGCGACCGAGCATGGCTACGGCAAACGCACCCGCTTCGACGAGTTCCCGGTCCACCGCCGTGGCGGCCAGGGCGTGATCGCGATCCAGACCGAGGGGCGCAACGGCCCGCTGGTCGGGGCTTCGCGGGTCCTGGACGATGACGAGGTGATGCTGATCACCAACGGCGGGACCCTGGTGCGCACGCCGGTGGATCAGATTCCGCTGATCGGGCGCAATACGCAGGGCGTGCGGCTGATTCGGCTTGACGAAGGCGAGAACCTGGTCGAGCTGGCCCGCGTGGCCCAGCTGCAGGGCGAGGCCGGCGACGAAGAATCCGACGAGATGGGAACCGGAGCGGACCCGGAGACGGGTCCCGAATCCAGCGACGATGGAGAACAGGCATGACGCGAGTGATGAACTTCAGCGCGGGGCCGGCGGCCCTGCCGCAGGCGGTACTCGAGCGGGCGCGTGACGAGCTGCTGGACTTCCGCGGGTCCGGGATGTCGGTGATGGAGATGAGTCACCGCGGCAAGCCGTTCATGGCCGTGGCCGAGAAGGCCGAGCAGGACCTGCGCAAGCTGATGAACATCCCCGAGAACTATTCGGTCCTGTTCCTGCAGGGCGGGGCGACCGGACAGTTCGCGGCCATCCCGCTGAACCTGGCCAATGGCCAGAGCACCGACTACATCGATACCGGGGCCTGGTCCGGCAAGGCGATCAAGGAGGCCCAGAAATACGGACCGGTGAACATCGTGGCGAGTTCGCAGGCAAGCGGCTACGACTCGATCCCGGATCGTGCCTCCTGGAACCTGGACCCCAATGCCGCCTACGTGCACTACACGCCGAACGAGACCATCGGCGGCGTGGAGTTTCCCGATATCCCGGATGTGGGTGACGTGCCGCTGGTCGCGGACATGTCCTCGACCATCCTGTCGCGCCCGATCGATGTCTCGAAGTTTGGCGTGATCTATGCCGGGGCGCAGAAGAATATCGGCCCGGCCGGCCTGACCGTGGTGATCGTGCGCAACGACCTGCTGGAACGCGAGCGCCAGGCACCCGTGCCGGCAGTGCTGGACTGGGCCCTGCAGGCGAAGAATGACTCGATGTACAACACCCCGCCGACCTTTGGCTGGTACCTGGCCGGGCTGGTATTCGAGTGGCTGCTGGAGCAGGGCGGCCTGGAGGCGATGGCCGAGATCAACCAGCGCAAGGCGGCCAAGCTGTACCAGTACATCGACAATTCCGCCTTCTACCGGAACCCGGTGGAGCCCGCGGCCCGCTCCTGGATGAACGTGCCGTTCATCCTCGCGGACGACGCCCTGGACGGGTCCTTCCTGAACGAGGCCGATGCGGCCGGCCTGTCCTCGCTGAAGGGCCACCGGTCGGTGGGCGGCATGCGCGCCAGCATCTACAACGCCGTTCCGGAGAGCGCCGTGGATGCGCTGATCGAGTTCATGGCGGACTTCGAGAACCGCCACGCCTGATCCCGTCGAATCGCTGTTGCCGGGGACGCTACCGGACGAGGAGGTCGTGATGTACCGGATTCAGACCTACAACAACATCGCCGTGCGCGGGCTGGATCGTTTCCCGCGTGACCATTACGAGGTCGCCTCGGATATCAATCAGCCGGACGCGCTGATGCTGCGCTCCTTCGATCTGCATTCGGTGGAGATCCCGGATTCGGTCCTGGCGGTGGGGCGCGCCGGGAGCGGGGTCAACAATATCCCGGTCGCGGCCCTGTCCGAGCGCGGCGTGGCCGTGTTCAACGCCCCCGGCGCGAATGCCAATGCGGTGAAGGAACTGGTCATCGCCGGGCTGTTGCTGGGTGCCCGCAACCTGCTGCCGGCGGCTGGCTACGTGCAGGAACTGGACCCCTCGAAGGAAGACTTCATGTCCGCGGTGGAGCAGGGCAAGAAGAAGTTCACCGGCTTCGAACTGCCGGGCCGACGTCTGGCCGTGCTGGGCCTGGGGGCGATCGGGGTCGGCGTGGCCAATGCCGCCCGTGCGCTGGGCATGGAAGTGGTCGGTTTCGACCCCAAGGTCACGGTGGAAAACGCCTGGCGCCTGGATTCCGGCATCGAGCGGGCGCGCTCGGTAGAGGCGGCCATGGAAGGCGCCGACGCCGTCACCGTACACGTGCCGCTGACCGAGAATACCGCCAATCTGGTGAACGCAAAGACGCTGGCCGGCATGAACCCCGGGGCGATGGTGCTCAACCTGGCCCGCGAGGGGATCGTGGATGACGCCGCGGTGCGCGAAGGGCTGGATGCGGATCGACTGCATGCCTACATCACGGACTTTCCGGTACAGGGCATGGTGGGGCACCCGCGGGTGATCACCCTGCCGCATCTGGGCGCCTCGACGACCGAATCCGAGGAGAACTGCGCGGTCATGATCGCCGACCAGCTCCGGGACTACCTGGAGAACGGCAACGTGGTGAACTCCGTGAACCTGCCGACCCTGGTGCTGGACCGCAAGGGAGATACCCGCATCGCGATTATCAACCGGAACCTGCCGGACCGGGTCGGGCGCATCTCGCACACGCTGGGCGAATCGAATATCAACATCCTGCACCTGATGAATGACTCCCGTGGCGATCTGGCCTACACCCTGATGGACGTGGACGGCCACCCCGACGCGGAGACCCTGGACGCCCTGCACCGGATCGACGGCGTGCTGCGGGCCCGGGTGCTGTAGGCGATGGCCGGGGATCCGCATTCGTCGCCATCCGCCGAGGACCGCGAAGATCTCGCGGCCCTGCGCGCGCGTATCGACGCGCTGGATGCCGAGCTCCTGGAGCGGTTGAGCGAGCGCGCCCGCTGCGCCGAGGCGGTGGCGCGGGTCAAGCGCAGCCAGGAGAGCGACCCGGTGTTCTACCGCCCGGAGCGCGAGGCCGAGATCCTCCGGCGGGTGCGCAAACGGAATCCCGGCCCGCTGTCCGACGAGGCCATCACGCGGCTGTTCCGCGAGATCATGTCCGAGTGCCTGGCGCTCGAGCATCCGCTCCATGTCGCCTATCTCGGACCGGTGGGGACCTTCACTCACCTGGCGGCGCGCAAGCACTTCGGCCATGCCGTCGAGACCCAGCCGCTGGCCTCGATCGATGCGGTGTTCGGCGCGGTGGAGACCGGGCGCGCGCAGTTCGGCGTGGTTCCCATCGAGAACAGCTCCGAGGGGGTCGTCACCCACACCGTGGACTGCTTCATGGATTCCTCCCTCCAGATCTGTGGCGAGGTCGTGACCCCGATCCACCACCACCTGCTGTCCCGGGCCGAGGATTTCGGGCAGGTGCGGCGGGTCCTCGCGCATGCGCAGGCGCTGGCGCAATGCCGCCAGTGGCTGGATAGCGAACTGCCCCATGCCGAGCGCGAGGCGGTCTCCAGCAACGCCCGGGCGGCCGAGATCGCGGCGCAGGATCCCACCGCGGCGGCGCTGGCCAGCCAGGCGGCTGCCGAACACTACGACGTCCCGGTGCGGGCCCCGCATGTGGAGGATCGCGCCGACAACACGACGCGTTTCCTGATCATCGGCTCGGGGACCACGCAACCCAGCGGGGCGGACCGTACATCGGTGATGCTGAGTACCGCCAACCGGCCAGGGTCGCTGTATTCGCTGCTCAAGCCGATCGCGGAGGCCGGCATCAGCCTGACCCGGATCGAGTCGCGCCCCTCGCGCTGCACGCCGTGGAACTACGTGTTCTTCCTCGATCTGGTCGGGCACCAGCAGGACCCGTTGATCCGCGACTGCCTGGAGCAGCTGCGCGCCAGTGCCGATACCGTCAAGGTCCTGGGTAGCTATCCCCAGGCCGCCACCTGACACGCCCACCCGCTATCCCCGAGGTTTCCCGCATGGCATCCAACCCTTCCGTATCCGCTGCGGCCGGCCCGGGCTTTGACCCCGTGGCCCTGGCGGTCGCCGGGGTCCAGGGCCTCAGCCCGTATCAGCCCGGCAAGCCCGTCGCCGCACTGGAGCGCGAACTGGGTATTCGCCAGGCGATCAAGCTGGCCTCCAACGAGAACCCCCTGGGCCCGTCGCCGCGGGCGGTGGAGGCGGGCCGCGCGGCGCTGGCCGAGGCCCATGTCTATCCCGACGGGAACGGCTTCGAACTGAAGGCGCGACTGGCCGAGCGCCATGGCGTCGCCCCGGAACAGATCACGCTCGGCAACGGCTCCAACGAGGTGCTGGAACTGATCGCGCGCACCTGGCTGGCACCGGGCCGGGCAGCCGTGTTCTCCGCGCATGCGTTTGCGGTTTACCCGCTGGTTACCCAGGCGGTCGATGCCGAGGCACGGGTCGCGCCCGCGCTGGGGGCCGACCATCCGGAGCAGCCCTTCGGGCATGATCTCGAGGCCATGCGGGCACGGGTGGATGGCGACGTGCGCGTGGTGTTCGTGGCCAATCCGAACAATCCCACCGGGACCTGGCTGGAGGGTTCGGCGCTGGAGGCCTTCGTGGCGGCGATGCCGGCGACCACCGTGGTGGTCGTGGACGAGGCCTATTTCGAATACGTCGAGGCAGCCGGGTATCCGGACACTACGCAGTGGCTGGATCGCTACCCAAACCTGATCGTGACCCGGACCTTCTCCAAGATCCAGGGCCTGGCCGGACTGCGCCTGGGGTACGCGGTCAGTTCCCCGGCGGTCGCCGACCTGCTCAACCGGGTCCGACAGCCGTTCAATGTCAACGCCATTGCCCAGGCCGCGGGCCTTGCGGCGCTGGACGATACCGCGCATGTGGAGAGATCGGTGGCCGTCAACCGCGACGGGTTGCGGCAGGTGACAGCGGCCCTGCGGGATAAGGGGCTGCGTGTGATTCCGTCGGTGGGGAACTTCGTGACCTTTGACACCGGGCGTGATCCGGCCCCGGTATACGAAGGCCTGCTGCGCGAGGGCGTCATCACGCGGCCGGTGGAGAATTACGGCCTGCCCGGTCACCTGCGGGTCACCCTCTCGACCCGGGAAGACAACGACCGCTTCCTCGCGGCACTCGACAAGGTCCTGGCGTGATCGAACGGCTGGTCATCTTTGGCGTCGGCCTGATCGGCGGCTCGCTGGCGCTGGCCCTGCGCGAGGCCGGCGCGGTCCGCGAGGTCGTCGGCTGCTCGCGCAATGCCGACAACCTGCGCGAAGCTCAGCGGCTGGGCGTGATCGACCGCTGGACCACGGACGTCGCCGCGGCCGCGGAGGGCGCCGACCTGGGCGTGCTCGCCGTGCCATTGGGCGCGATGGAGCCGCTCGCCCGCGACCTGGCGGCCGCCTGGCCCGAGGACAGCCCGCTAACCGACGTGGGCAGCAGCAAGCAGGCGGTGATCGATGCGGTGGGCGCCGGCTTCGGTGCGGTCCCGCGCGCCTTCGTGCCCGGCCACCCGATCGCCGGGACCGAGAAAAGCGGGGTAGGGGCCGCCTTCCCCAGTCTGTTCCGCGATCGCCTGGTGATCCTGACGCCGGCCGATGCCACCAACCCGCTGGCCACGGACCGCGTGGCGGCCATGTGGCAGGCCGCCGGCGCGCGGGTCGAATACATGACCCCGGCGCATCATGACCGGGTCCTGGCCGCGACCAGCCACCTGCCGCATGTGCTCGCGTTCACGCTGGTCTCGTCGCTGGCGAACATGAGCGAACGCGACGAGATCTTTCACTACGCCGCCGGCGGGTTTCGCGACTTCACGCGCATCGCCTCCAGTGACCCGGTGGTCTGGCGCGATATCTGCCTGGCCAACCGCGACGCCATCCTCGAGGTCATCGGGCAATACCAGAACGACCTCGAGACGCTGCGCGGCGCGATCGAACGCGGCGATGCCGCCACCATCGAACAAAGCTTTGAACATGCCAAGGAAACCCGCGATCGCCTCTGCGACCCCGCGGATGCACAACTGGATACCTGAAACCCCATGAATACCTTTACCGTACAGCCCGGAGGCCAGCTTGCGGGCCACGCCCGCGTGCCGGGCGACAAATCGATTTCCCACCGCGCCATCATGCTCGGGGCGCTGGCCGAGGGCGAGACCCATGTGACCGGCTTTCTCGAAGGGGCGGATTGCATCGCCACGCTGGAGGCCTTCCGCGCGATGGGCGTGGCCATCGAACGCACCGGACCGGGCTGCGTGCGCATCCAGGGCGCCGGTCTTCGCGGGCTGCAGGCCCCGCCGACTGCGCTGGACATGGGCAACTCGGGGACCGCGATGCGGCTGCTGTGCGGGGTCCTCGCCGGGCAGGCCTTCGACAGTGAACTGGTCGGCGATCGCTCCCTCACCGGACGTCCGATGCGCCGGGTCACCAACCCGCTGGCCCGCATGGGGGCCAGGATCGAGACCAGCGATGCCGGGACGCCCCCCCTGCGGGTGCACGGCGGCGCCTCCCTGCGGGGTACCGACCATGTGCTCGAGGTCGCCAGCGCCCAGGTCAAATCCGCCCTGCTACTGGCAGGCCTGTGGGCAGATGGCAAGACCTGCGTGACCGAGCCGGCACCCACGCGGGATCACACCGAGCGCATGCTGGCCGGCTTCGGTTACGCGGTCGAACGCGACGGGCCACGGGCCTGCGTAGAAGGGGGTGGCCGGCTGGTCGCGAGTCCGGTCGATGTGCCGGCGGATATCTCCTCGGCCGCCTTTTTCCTGGTCGGGGCCTCGATCGCGGCCGGTTCGCGCATGCGTCTGGAGCATGTCGGCATCAATCCGACCCGCACCGGTGTGATCGATATCCTGCGCCTGATGGGCGCCGAGATCCGCATCCTCAACGAACGCGAGGCGGGCGGCGAGCCGGTGGCGGATCTGGAGGTCGAGGCCGCCCCGCTCAAGGGGATCCAGATTCCGGAGCACCTGGTGCCGCTGGCGATCGACGAATTCCCCGCGATCTTCGTCGCCGCGGCCTGCGCCGAGGGCGAGACCGTACTGACCGGCGCCGAGGAGCTGCGGGTCAAGGAGAGCGACCGTATCCAGGTGATGGCGGACGGCCTCGCCGCACTCGGCGTCGACTGCGCCGTGCAGCCGGATGGTATCCGGATCCGGGGTGGCGACGGCTTCACCGGTGGCGAGATCAACAGTCATGGCGACCACCGTATCGCCATGTCATTCGCGATGGCGGGGCTGCGGGCCACCGCCCCCATCCGGATCCACGATTGCGCGAACGTGGGTACATCCTTCCCCGGCTTTGTGGCGCTTGCACGCGAGGCCGGGCTGCAGCTGGAGGCCGCATGAGTTCGGAAATTCCGGTACTGACCATCGACGGCCCGGGCGGGGCCGGCAAGGGCACGGTCTGCATGCGCGTGGCCGCCGCCATGGGCTGGCATCTGCTGGACAGCGGCGCGCTGTACCGTCTGTTGGGGCTGGCGGCACGCCAGCACGGTGTCGAGCTGACCGACGAGGCCGCGCTCGCTCGACTGGCCGCCGGTCTCGACGTCGACTTCGAGGTGAATCGAGACGCCACGGCGGTGACGACCCTGCTGGAGGGGGCGCCGGTCGATCAGCTGCTGCGCACCGAACAGGCCGGCAGCGATGCCTCCCGGGTGGCCGCCATCCCGGCCGTGCGCGAGGCCCTGCTGGAGCGCCAGCGCGGCTTCGCCAAGCCCCCCGGGCTGGTCGCGGACGGGCGCGATATGGGGACCGTGGTCTTCCCCGCGGCGGACCTGAAGATCTTTCTCACGGCCTCTGCCGGGGAAAGGGCGCGCCGGCGTTACATGCAGTTGAAGGAACAAGGACTTAGTGCTAATCTCTCCGCCCTTCAGGACGAGATGGAGGCCCGCGACCGTCGCGACCGCGAACGCAGCGTGGCCCCCCTCAAGCCCGCCGAAGATGCCTGGGAACTGGATACCACGGACCTCGACATCGTTGGCGTGGTGGACATGATCCTGGAGCGCCTCCGGGACGTACTCCCGGAACAAAGCCCCCGCCCCGCGGAATAAGCCGTCGGAAGCGGGATTATCAACGTCTAGAACTGGTTGCAGGAAGTTTCTGCAAGCATTTGTTAAACCACAGGTTCACAAATCCATGAGTGAAAGTTTCGCGCAACTGCTCGAAGAGAGCATGGCCTACACCCAGATGCAGCCGGGTGCCATCCTCAGTGCCACCGTCATTGAGGTCACCCCGGACGTCGTCGTGGTGAACGCCGGCCTGAAGTCCGAGGGGGTCATCCCCACCGAGCAGTTCATGAACGACGAGGGTGAGCTCGAGGTCAAGGTCGGCGATGTCGTCGAAGTGGCCCTAGAGACCCCGGAAGACGGTTTCGGCGAGACGCGCATGTCGCGCGAAAAGGCCAAGCGGGCCAAGGCCTGGGACCGTCTCGAAGGTGCGATGGAAGAAGAGCAGTACGTCACCGGCAAGATCTCCGGCAAGGTCAAGGGCGGTTACACCGTCGAGCTGGGCGATATCCGGGCGTTCCTGCCGGGTTCACTCGTGGATGTCCGTCCGGTGCGCGATACCGCGTACCTGGAAGGCAAGGAGCTGGAGTTCAAGCTCATCAAGCTGGATCGCCGCCGTAACAACGTGGTCGTGTCGCGCCGCGCCGTGGTCGAGCAGGAATACAGCGCCGAGCGCGAGGAACTGCTGAAGAACCTGCAGGAAGGCGCGCAGGTCAAGGGCATCGTCAAGAACCTGACCGATTACGGTGCGTTCCTGGATCTGGGCGGCATCGACGGCCTGCTGCACATCACCGACATGGCCTGGAAGCGCGTCAAGCATCCGTCCGACGTGGTCGAGATCGGCCAGGAAGTCGAGGTCAAGGTGCTGAAGTTCGACCGCGAGCGCATGCGTGTGTCGCTGGGCCTGAAGCAGCTGGGCGAGGATCCGTGGGAGAACATCACCCGCCGCTACCCGACCGGCACCCGCATCTTCGGCAAGGTCACCAACATCACCGACTACGGCTGCTTCGTGGAAATCGAAGACGGCGTGGAAGGCCTGGTGCACGTGTCCGAGATGGACTGGACCAACAAGAACGTCAACCCGGGCAAGATGGTCGCGATCGGCGACGAGGTCGAGGTGATGATCCTGGACCTGGACGAAGAACGCCGCCGCATCTCGCTGGGCATGAAGCAGTGCCAGTCGAATCCGTGGGACGACTTCGCGGCCAACCACAACCGCGGCGAGAAGGTCAGCGGCCAGATCAAGTCGATCACCGATTTCGGCGTGTTTGTCGGCCTGGAAGGCGGCATCGACGGCCTGATCCACCTGTCCGATCTGTCCTGGCACGAAGCGGGCGAAGAAGCCATTCGCAACTTCAAGAAGGGTGACGAAGTCGAGGCCGTGGTGCTGTCCGTGGATCCCGAGCGCGAGCGTATCTCCCTGGGCCTGAAGCAGCTGGATCGCGATCCGTTCGCCAACTTCGTGGCCGAGCACAGCAAGGGCAGCATTGTCTCCGGCACGGTCAAGGAAGTGGACGCCAAGGCAGCCGTGGTCGAACTGGCTGACGGCATCGACGGCATCCTGCGCGCGGCCGATATCTCCCAGGACCGCGTGGAAGACGCCAGCACCGTGCTGAAGGTGGGCGATACGGTCGAGGCCAAGTTCATGGGCGTCGACAAGAAGACCCGCGCCATCAGCCTGTCGATCAAGGCCAAGGACCGGGCGGAAGAAGCCGAGATGGTCTCCGACTACGGCAGTAATGCCGGCGGCGGTACCACGCTGGGCGATCTGCTGAAGGAACAGATGGACAAGAACGACTAAGTCCGTTCCGTCGTGGCCCGCGGTGCCAAGGGGTGCCGTGGGCCATTTTGTACCGGGAAACCGGATTTCCTTCCTGTCTGTGACGAGTGCCAGATGACCAAATCGGAATTGATCGAGAACCTCGCCCGGAAGTCACCTCATCTGCCAGCCAGGGACGTGGAGATGTCCGTCAAGGCATTGCTCGAACGCATGAGCCACGCGCTGGCGAACGGGCAACGGGTGGAGATTCGCGGCTTTGGCAGCTTTTCGCTGCACTTCCGGCCACCCCGACTGGGCCGGAACCCCAAGACCGGTGAAGGCGTTGCCTTGCCCGGCAAGCATGTCCCTCATTTCAAGCCCGGCAAGGAATTGCGCGAACGGGTAAACGATTCTGTAGCCGAAAACGGCTAGACCGTCCATGGACGAGCGGCGGCGACAGAAGATTCGCAACACCGTGGCGTTTGTCGCGCTGATCCTGATCTCGTCCGCGGTCGGTATTCTTGTTGTTCTGAACGAAGCCCTGGTGACACTGGTGTTGCCGGGTCTCGAGATCGAGGCCCCCCTGGTGGTGTTCCTCGGGTTGGCCGCCTTGTTTGGAGTGATCCTGGCCTCGCTGGTGCTCTGGCTGCGCCTGCGCCGGCTGCGGCAGAAGATCGCCGACCTGCGCGAGCAGAACCATGCCCTCAAGGTCGAGGTCGAGCAGCTGCGTACCGCACCCATGCGGGATTTCTACTAGCCGCATCGCCATGCGGTCTTCCATACCTTTTGTTTCGCTGTCCGTACCCGGGGAGCGTACTCGCCGATGATCAATGACTGGTTCTGGTTGCTGCTCCCGCTCGCCGCGGCAAGTGGTTGGTGGCTGGCACGCTATGGCGTGCCGGAAGACCAGGAAGAGCGCGAGCCGTCACTGGATCGTTACCTCGAGGGCGTACGCCACCTGCTGGATGATCGCACCGATGATGCGCTGCAGGCCTTCATCGAGATGGTGGAGGTCGATCACGAGACTTTCGAGACGCATGTAATCCTCGGGCGGCTGTTCCGGCGCCGGGGCGAGGTGGATCGCGCCATTCGCATCCACCAGAACCTGGTGGCGCGCCCGACGCTGCCGGCGGCCCAGCGGGCCCAGGCCCTTTGCGAGCTCGGCGAGGACTTCCTGCTGGCGGGAGTGCTGGACCGGGCCGAGGCCGTCTTTCGCGAACTCGCGGACTCGCCGCACCAGGCCGTGCCGGCCCTGGAGGGCCTGCGCCAGGTCTACGAAACCCAGCGGGAATGGGAGCGGGCGATCGAGGTGGGCGACCGGCTGAAGGCGCATGGGGTCGCCCATGAACAGCTGCGGATCGCCCACTACCACTGCGAACTGGCGCGGATCGCGCTGGACCAGGACGACCACGAGGAGGCGAGGGCGCGCGCGAAACAGGCCGAGGAACTGGTTCCCGGTCTGTCGCGGGCTCTGCTGATCCAGTCGGAGATTGCGGCGCGCGCCGGCGAGATCCGCGAGGCGATCCGTTTCGGGCGGGATGCCGTGGCGCGCACCCCGCAACTGGCGCCTCTCCTGGTGCCCCGGATCGAGCGCCTGCATCAGGAACTGCCCGGCGAGAACCGTCTGGGGCAGCTGGAGGAACTCCTGGACGACCTGGCCCGAAGTCGCGGGATCACCATGGCGCGGATTGCCCTGATGCGGCTGTACCGGCGCACGGGACGGCTGGACGCCGCGCTTTCCGAACTGGGGCAGATCCTGGCGCAACGCCCGGTCCCGACCTCGGGCCTGCTGGAGGCGGTTCGCTGGATGAAGATCCTGCCGGCGGTGCAGCAATACAGCACGGAATTCTCGGCGTTCGAGAAGGCCCTGGCCGACCAGCTTGGCAGCCAACACTTGTACCAATGCGGGAACTGCGGCTACCAGGGACGGGCGCATGTATGGCAGTGCCCGAGCTGCCGGCGCTGGGATACCCTGCGCGGGCTTGATTTCGATATCGACCAGACGACGGAAGCCGCCGAGGAGGCGTTGATCCGCGAAGGGAGCCACCACCCATGACCCGACCCACGACAGTGACCCCGGAACCCGCCACGCGCCTGATCGTCGCCCTCGACTTTGCAGAGGCCGATGCGGCGCTGGCATTCGCCCGCCAACTCGACCCGGCGCAGTGTGCCCTGAAGGTCGGCTTCGAACTGTTCGTGGTCGCCGGTCCGGCGCTGCTGCAACGGCTCCACGACCTCGGCTTTCGGGTGTTTCTGGACCTCAAGTTTCACGACATCCCGAATACCGTGGCGGCTGCCTGCCGGGCCGCGGCGCGGACCGGCGTGTGGCTGATCAACGTACATGCCAGCGGCGGCCTGGAGATGATGCGGGCCGCACACGAAGCGGTACGCGAAACCAACGACACCACGGCGCTGCTGGCCGTCACGGTGCTGACCTCCAGCGACGCCGGCACCCTGCGTGAGATCGGCGTGAGTCGCGAGCCGGCCGATCAGGTGGGCTTGCTGGGGGAACTGGCGATACAAAAGGCGGGGCTGGAGGGCCTGGTGTGCTCGGCGCAGGAGGCCGCCATGCTGCGGCGCCGGCTGGGCGAGCGGCCACTCCTGGTAACACCGGGGATCCGGCTGGAAGACACGGGAGGCGATGACCAGAAGCGTGTCATGACCCCCGAGCGGGCCCTGGAGGCGGGCGCCAGCGCGATCGTGGTCGGCCGGCCGATCACCCGCGCCCCCGACCCGGCCGCGGCGATGGAGGCCTTCGTCACAAGCCTGAACATGCCGAATGACGCCGTGGAATGAGGGGGTTTTCCGGCGGGGCTGTTCTCGCTAGGATGCCCGGGTAGTCTCGGGTTGAAGGTTGGAATCCGGGTCTACCACGCGGTGCACGGATGCACCGATCGTTCAACGAAGATAAGGAGCGTTTTCATGAACAAGCTGTTCCAATGCGCGAAGTGCTGGGCCCTGGCGGGCCTCTGTGTCCTGCCACTGGTCATGGTGACCGCATCGGGTGGCCAGCCGGTCAACCTGAACGGGGCATCGGCCGACGAGCTGGCCGCACTGGAGAACGTGGGACCGGTCAAGGCGCAAGCCATTGTGGAGCACCGCGAGGCACACGGTGACTTCGCCTCGGTCCAGGCCCTGACCGAGGTGTCCGGGATTGGCGAGCGCACCGTGGAGATGAACCTCGAGCGCATCGTCGTCGAGTAGCGAGACGGGTGGCGGCATGGGCCGCCACTCACTACCGGCCCCCGGTCGACGGGTCCGAAAGGATGCGTTGGCCGGGGGTTTGCTGTGAAGTCACCAGGAGAAGGAATGAGCCAGAATCACGCCCCGATTCGTACCGCCGTGTTCCCGGTTGCCGGGATGGGTACGCGCTTTCTGCCGGCGACCAAGGCAAACCCGAAAGAGATGCTTCCGGTCGTGGACAAGCCGTTGATCCAGTACGCGGCGGAGGAGGCCGTTGCCGCCGGCATCGAGACCCTGGTGTTCGTGACCGGGCGAAACAAGCGATCCATTCCGGATCACTTCGACAAGGCCTACGAACTCGAACACGAGCTGGAAGAGCGGGGCAAGACCGAACTGCTCGAGCAGGTTCGGAACATCGTTCCCCCCAATGTGACCTGCGTCTATGTGCGTCAGTCCGACGCACTCGGTCTCGGACATGCGGTGGCCTGCGCGCATCCGATCGTCCGCAACGAACCCTTCGCGGTAATCCTGGCCGATGACCTGATCGAATCGGCCAACGGCGGGGCGACGCGGCAGATGGTCGAGCAGTACGCCGAGCACGGCTGCAGCGTGCTGGGGGTGGAGGAGGTGCCGCCCGATCGCACCCACCAGTACGGCATCATCGACCCGGTGCAGACCGGCCCGCGCAGCTGGGACGTCAAGGGCATCGTGGAAAAGCCCGACCCCGACCATGCGCCATCCAGTGTCGCGGTGGTCGGGCGCTATGTCCTGACCCCGAAGATCTTCGAAATGCTGGCAACCCAGAAGCCGGGGGCGGGCGGCGAGATCCAGCTGACGGACGCGATCGCACGCCTGCTCGAACTGGAACGGGTGACGGCCTTCAACTTCGAGGGGCGTCGCTTCGACTGTGGGTCGAAGCTGGGTTACCTGGAGGCGACGGTGGAGTTTGCACTCAACCATCCGGAACTGAAGGACGACTTCGCCGCATACCTCCGGGCCCGCTCGGCGGGCTGATCGAGTCCGTCACAACCCGGGCCGCTACCACCAGAAACGGCGCTGGCGCGGCCGGATGGGCAGGCGGCCGCGCCAGTACTGGATCAGCAAGAAGCCGAAGGCCATGCCGCCCAGGTGGGCGAAGTGGGCGATGCCGGCGAGGGTGCCCGAGATTCCCAGGTACAGTTCCAGCGCCCCGTAGCCGATGACGAAATACTTCGCCTTGATCGGAATCGGCAGGAAGATCAGGAACAGGCGCTGGTTGGGGAACATCATCCCGAACGCCAGCAGAACCCCGAATACGCCCCCCGACGCGCCGATGGTCGGATAGATCATGTCGCCGTTGCCGTAGGCGGTCACGAACAGCTGCACCAGCCCGGCCCCGATCACGCAGACCAGGAAATACACGGCGAAGGTGCGCGAGCCCCAGGCATTCTCGATCTGCACGCCCAGCATCCACACGGCAAACAGGTTCACGAACAGGTGAATCGGGCCGCCGTGCAGGAAGCCGTAGGTCACCAGCTGCCATAACTGGAAGTCCGGAACCCGCATCCAAGTGCCGTCCTGGTGGATAGTGGCCGGGGTGCCGACGGGCCAGAGCCCGAAATGGTTGACGAGCCAGTCGCCCAGCCAGGGCATCGCGAGAAACAGAGCGACGTTGGTGATCAGCAGGAAGCCGATCACCGGCGGCAGCATGCTGAAATCGGGGTGCCGCGGATCCGGATGCGTCATGGGCGCGGGCGGGCGTCAGGTGCCGCTGAAGTCGTCGGTCACGGCGCCTCGGCTCGCCGAACCCACCAGCCGGGCATACTTGCCCAGCACCCCGCGATCAAAGCGCGGGGCGGGGGTCGTCCAGCGGGCGCGCCGACGCTCCAGTTCGGTGTCATCGACCTGCAGGGCCAGGCGGTTCTCGCTGGCATCAATCTCGATGACGTCGCCGTCCTGGACCAGCGCGATCGTGCCGCCGACGGCGGCCTCCGGCGCGACATGGCCAACCACCATCCCGTAGGTGCCGCCGGAGAAGCGACCATCGGTAATCAGGCCGACCGCATCGCCCAGACCAGCCCCGATAATGGCTGCGGTGGGGGCCAGCATCTCGCGCATGCCGGGCCCGCCGCGCGGGCCCTCGTAGCGGATGACCAGGATATCCCCCGCCTGGATCCGTCCGGCCAGGATCGCGTCCAGGCATTCTTCCTCGGAATCAAAGCAGCGCGCGGGGCCCGAGATCGCGGTCCGCTTGAGACCAGTGATCTTGGCCACGGCGCCCTCGGCGGCCAGATTCCCCTTGAGGATGGCCAGGTGCCCGTGTGGATACAGCGGCCGGTCGAGGGGGCGAATGATGTCCTGGTCCTCCGGGGGAGTCGGAGGGATATCGCGCAGGGTCTCGGCCAGCGTCGCGCCGGTGATGGTCAGGCAGTCGCCGTGCAACCACCCGGCATCCAGCAGCATCTTCATCACCTGGGGTGTCCCGCCCACCGCATGGAACTGGGTGGTGACATAGCGCCCGGAAGGCTTCAGGTCGCACAGGACCGGGACCTTGCGTCGAACCCGCTCGACATCGTCGATGTCCAGCGGCACATCCGCCGCGTGCGCGATCGCCAGCAGATGGAGTACGGCATTGGTGGAACCGCCCAGCGCCATGACGACGGCGAGGGCATTTTCGAAGGCCTCGCGGGTCAGAATGTCGCGTGGCCGGCGGTTGGCGTGGATTGCGTCCAGCAGGACCTCCGCCGAACGCGCCGCGGAATCGCCCTTTTCCGGGTCCTCCGCCGCCTGGGTGGAGGAGCCGGGCAGGCTCATCCCCATGGCCTCGAAGGCGCTGGACATGGTGTTGGCGGTAAACATGCCGCCACAGGAACCGGCGCCGGGGCAGGCGTTCTTTTCCACGCCCAGCAGATCCTCGTCGGATAGCTTGCCAGCCCCATGCTGGCCCACGGCCTCGAAGGCACTGACAATGGTCAGGTCCTGATCCTTGTAGTGCCCCGGCTTGATCGTGCCACCGTAGACGAAGATCCCGGGCACATTGAGCCGGGCCAGCGCGATCATCGCTCCGGGCATGTTCTTGTCGCAGCCACCGGTGGCCAGGATGCCGTCCAGGCTCTGGCCATTGACGACCGTCTCGATGGCATCCGCGATGACCTCGCGCGAGACCAGGGAGTACTTCATCCCGGGGGTGCCCATCGAGATGCCGTCGGAGATGGTGATTGTGCCGAAGGTCTGGGGCATGCCCCCGGCCTGACGCACCGCCTGCTCGGCTCGGGCGGCGAGGGCGCCGATCCCCATATTGCAGGGGGTGATGGTGCTGTGGGCATTGGCGATCCCCACGATCGGGCGCCGGAAATCGTCATCTCCGAAACCGACCGCGCGCAGCATCGCGCGATTCGGCGTCCGGCGCGGGCCTTCGGTGACGACGCGACTGCGCCGGTTGTCCTGTGCCATATGCGTCCCTGTCGTATTGGGTTGAACGGGGTGGCCCCAAGAAGCGGCGGCCGCGATCAATGGGCGCCGGGGTCCCCTTGGCGCGAATAGCGTCCATTCATGAACCGGTCAAAGAACTGCCCGAGGGCCGGATGCTCGATCTGCTCCCCGCGCGGATCCGGTTCCAGGTGGCGTTCGGCCACGTAGGTGCTGTGCGAATAGCCATCCACCAGTACGTGATACCACGGCTGATCCTTCGGCGGACGACTCCTGGCCACCGTCTCGTACCATTCATCGGAACCGGCGTATACCGGGTCCACATCGACGATCACACCGCGGTAATCGAACTTGGTATGGTGAACCAGTTCACCGACGGTAAAGCGTGTGCGTGTGGTCATGATCCCCTCTGTACTGCGTCGGTGCGCCTTTTCTATTGTGGACCGCCACCGGCGTTGCATGTTCAGGGCACGCCGCGCCGGTTTACCTGTTTGCAGCTCCTGACACGCCCTCACGGAACCGCCATGAATCGTAACCCGACCGGCCTGAGTCCACGTTTCCACAACGAAGTCCCGCAGGGCGATGATCGCGAGCGCCGCGTCTGTGACCATTGTGGCTTCGTGGACTACGAGAACCCGCGAATCATCGTCGGGAGCGTGGCCATATGGGAGGATCGCGTCCTGCTATGTCGCCGGGCGATCGAGCCCCGCCGTGGTTACTGGACCCTGCCGGCCGGTTTCATGGAAAAGGGCGAGAGCCCGGGTGAGGGCGCCCGCCGCGAGGCCTGGGAGGAGGCCCGCGCGGAGCTGGAAGTCGATCAGTTGCTGGGGGTGTACAGCGTGCCGCACGTCGGGCATGTGCAGATGATCTACCGGGCGCGCCTGCTGAGCGACACGATCGCCCCCGGCCCGGAGTCCGAAGAGGTGAAGCTGTTCCCGTTCGACGCCTTGCCGCCGCTGGAGGAACGTGCGTTCCCGTCCGTAAGCTGGGCGCTGCGTCATTACCTGGAAACCCGCGAGCGGATCGACTTCGCCCCGCGCTCGGCGCCGTTGCCGGAGGCGGACGAAGCGGTGCCGGGGCTCTGAACCATTCTGGCGACTATTGTGGCGCGTCGCGCTGCGGCCCGTAGTGGCGGAACTTCTCCAGCACCCGGTCCATCTCCGCGTCATCCAGCAGCGTGGGCCCGCCGATCTGCAGACTCAGGACATACTGGCGCGCCAGCAGCTCGACTTCCTCGGTGAGCCACAGGGCCCGCTCAAGGTCCGGCCCGGTGGCGATCATGCCGTGGTTGGCGAGTAGACAGGCAGTACGGTCCTCGAGGGCCTCAACCGCCAGGCGCGAAAGCGCCTCCGTACCGAAGGTCGCATACGGCGCGCAGCGAATGGAGTTCCCGCCCGCCGCCGCGATCATGTAGTGCAGGGCAGGGATGTCGCGTCCCTGGATGGCCACCACGCTTGCGTACACAGAGTGCACGTGGACAACCGCGCCCAGCTCCGGGCGGGCCTGCAGGATCGCGCGGTGGAAGTGCCACTCGCTGGAGGGCTTGCGCTGCGGGTCCCAGCGCCCGGCGGCATCCACGTACACCAGGTCCTCCGGACGCAGGGCCTCGTAGGGCACACCGGATGGCGTGATCAGCATGCCATCGCCCAGGCGCACACTGATGTTGCCCGACGTGCCCTGATTGAGGCCGCGGCGGTTGGTCTCCAGGCCGGCGTGGATGACGGCCTCGCGCAAGGCGGTCGCGTCGGCGGGTGGGAGGCTGTATTCGTGCATGTGGGTACCAGACGACTGGGTGCCGGGCGATTGTAACGGGCCTCCGGGAACCCCGCGCGCGGAGCAGGGTCAATGGGGCAGGTCTGGCGAGTTTTCGCGGGACCCTTCGCCCCGTGGCAAGGCGGCCGGCGGGTCGTCTACAGTTCTCGGGTAGCGTTCAGGCTTCGGCTCGCCCGCCACGGGCGAGATTCTTTTCGTTACAGGGAGGAAGCACCATGAAGAATGCCGCACGTCTTGTCACCGCTTCGGCCGTGGCCGCCGCACTGACCCTCGGGTTGAGCGCTGGCAGCACTGTCCACGCCTTTGACGAACACGAGGCGACCATCGACTACCGTCAGGGCGTGATGCGCGCGATCGGCGGGAACGTCGGGGCCATCGCCGCCGTGGTCGTGGACGGGGCCGATTTCGGCGACAACCTCAAGATGCACACCAGCCAGCTGGTGGCGCTCAGTCAGGATATCCCCAGCCTGTTCCCCGAGGGCAGCGACTTCCCGGATACCGATGCCAAGGAAGAGATCTGGGATGACTGGGAGCGCTTCGAGGAACTCTCCAACGACACCCGCGAGGCCGCCGAGGCGCTCCATGCCGCCGTGGAGGCGGGCAACGAAGACGAATACGCCATTCGCTTCCGCAACCTCGGGCAGTCCTGTCAGGCCTGCCACGACGACTTCCGCCGCGACTGATCGGTGGCAATGGCGGGTACCAAACGAGGGCCGACAGCCTGGCTGCCGGCCCTCTGTCTTGCCGGCCTGATCGGGGCTGCCCCGATACAGGCTGATCAGTCGATCGGTGAACTGCATCCCGACGCGGACGCGGAGGATCGCATCGCCTATGGCGAGTACGTCCTGCGGGCCGGGGGCTGTGTCACCTGCCACACGGCGGAAGACGGCGAGTTTCTGGCCGGCGGGCGCCCCATCGAGAGCCCCTTTGGCGTGTTCTACGGGCCCAACATCACGCCGGATCCGGAACACGGCATCGGCGGATGGTCCGAGGACGACTTCAAGCGCGCGCTCCAGCAGGGCCGCGGGCCGGACGGGCGGCATTACTATCCCGCGTTTCCGTTTACCTCCTACACCCGCATGAAGGACGAGGACATCGAGGCCTTGTGGGCCTTCCTGCAGGCCGAGGTCGAGCCTGTGGCGCGGGAGAACACGCCGCACGACCTGGTCTGGTACGCGCGGTTCCGGCCGTCCCTGATGGGCTGGAAGTGGCTGCATTTCGAGCTGGGGGCCTTCGAACCCGACCCGGACGAATCGGAGCAGTGGAACCGCGGCGCCTACCTGACCCTGGCCCTCGGCCACTGCATGGAGTGCCACACCCCGCGCACTCGGACCGGCGGTCTCGACCTGGAGCGTCTGGGCGCCGGGGCCCGCCTGCCGGACGGGGATGTCGCCTCGAACATCACCCCGGATCGCGAGACCGGCATCGGACGCTGGGGCGAACGCCATATCGCCCGCTACCTGGAGATGGGCCTGACCCGCGACGGCGACTTTGCCGGCGGCGCCATGGCCGACGTGATCGACCACGGCACCGCTCATCTGACCGACGAAGACCGCCGCGCGATTGCCGTCTATCTGCAGTCGCTCGAGCCCCTCGAGCACGAGCCAGAGTAGGGTAACGGGACCGTAATCCGCCAAACGAAAAAAGCCAGGTCATGGTGACCTGGCTTTTTCTTTGTCTGGCTCCCCGGGACGGGCTCGAACCGCCGACCTAGTGATTAACAGTCACCCGCTCTACCGACTGAGCTACCGGGGAATTGGGCGCAAATCCTAATCGGGCGGGGCGGGGGCGTCAAGGAAAATCTGGCCGCCCGACGCGTTTCGCCGCCGTACCCGGCGTCAGTGGTGGCGCGCCACGAACTCGCGCAGGCGCTCCAGGGCCTTGTCGAGCTGGTCCACGCTGGTGGCGAACGAGACACGCACATGTCCCGGCGCGCCGAAGGCGCTCCCCGGAACCAGGGCCACGCCCACCTCGTCCAGCAGCTGCTTGGTCAGGGCGACGTCGGTGTCGATATCGGCTGCCGCCATCAGGCCGGTGACGCGAGGGAAGCAGTAGAAGGTGCCGTCCGGCATGAGGCAGTCGATCCCGTCGATGGCATTGAGGCCGTCCACGACGTGGCGAGCGCGCTCGGCGAAGGCCGAACACATGGCCACCACGCAGCCCTGGTCGCCGTTGAGTGCGGCCTCGGCGCCGGCCTGGGCAATGGAGGTCGGATTGGAGGTGCTTTGCGACTGGATCTTCTTCATCGCCGCGATCAGGTTCTTCGGACCACCGGCGTAGCCGATGCGCCAGCCGGTCATCGCATAGGCCTTGGATACGCCATTCAGCACCACGGTGCGCTCGAGCAGATCCGGGGCGACGTTGACGATGTTCACGAACGGGGCCGAGCCAAACCGGATATGTTCGTACATGTCATCCGTGGCAATGACCACACGGGGGTGGCGCCGCAGCACCTCGGCCAGTTCGGTCAACTCGGCGGCCGAATACGCCGCGCCCGTGGGATTGGACGGGCTGTTCAGGAACACCAGGCGGGTGTTCGGGGTGATCGCGGCCTCCAGCTGTTCCCCGGTGATGCGGAAGCCGGCATCCTGCTGGGCGCTGACGATCACCGGGCGCGCCCCGGCCAGCAGGGCGATATCCGGGTAGGACACCCAGTAGGGGGCGGGGATCACGACCTCGTCCCCGGGATTCAGCAGGGCCTGGCAGAGATTGAAGATGCTCTGCTTGCCACCGGAGGACACCAGGATCTGGTCAGGGGTGAACGTCAGGCCGTTGTCGCGATCGAACTTGCGGATGATGGCCGCCTTGAGGCTGGCCGTACCGTCCACCGGAGTGTACTTGGTTTCTCCGCGGGCAAGCGCGTCCACCGCCGCCTGCTTGATATGCTCGGGGGTATCGAAATCCGGTTCTCCGGCCCCCAGCCCGACGATGTCCCGCCCCTCCGCGCGAAGCTGAGCGGCCAGCGCGCTGACGGCGAGAGTGGGGGAGGGCTGGATGCGCTGGACGCGGTCGGAAAGCTCGATATCCAAGGGGTAGGCCTCTGTGTGATCGGGTCGATGGGCCGCGCGGGCGGTCGGGGCGAAATGATACTGAAATCAGGCGCGGAGGATAAGGTGCAGCCAGGCGAAGGCGAACAATTCAAGGTCGTATCGGAGTATCAGCCGGCCGGCGATCAGCCGACGGCGATCCGCGCGCTGACCGAAGGGCTGGAGGCCGGCCTCGCGCACCAGGTGCTACTTGGTGTGACCGGATCGGGCAAGACCTTCACCATCGCCAACGTGATCGAGCAGGTACAGCGCCCCACCATCATCCTGGCACCGAACAAGACGCTGGCCGCGCAGTTGTACGGGGAATTCAAGGAGTTCTTCCCGCACAACACGGTGGAGTACTTCGTTTCCTACTACGACTACTACCAGCCGGAGGCCTACGTCCCGTCGTCGGACACCTACATCGAGAAGGACGCCTCAATCAACGATCACATCGAGCAGATGCGCCTGTCCGCCACCCGTGCGCTGCTGGAGCGGCGCGACGCAATCATCGTGGCCTCGGTGTCGGCCATCTACGGGCTGGGCGACCCGCGCAAGTACCTGTCGATGGTGCTGCACGTCGAGCGCGGCGACCGGATCGACCAGCGCGACCTGCTGCGGCGTCTGGCGGAACTGCAGTACACCCGCAACGACACCGAACTGCGGCGCGCCACCTACCGCGTACGCGGCGAGGTGATCGACATCCACCCGGCGGAATCCGACAGCGAGGCGGTGCGCATCGAGCTGTTCGACGACGAGGTGGAGCGGCTGTCGTACTTCGATCCGCTGACCGGCGAACAGCTGCGCACGGTGCCGCGTCTGACGATCTACCCCAAGACGCACTACGTAACCCCGCGCGAGACCCTGCTGGAGGCCGTGGACCACATCCGCGACGAACTCAAGGAGCGCCTGGACTTCCTGCGCAAGGAGGACCGGCTGGTCGAGGCCCAGCGCCTGGAACAACGCACGCTGTTCGACCTGGAGATGATCCTGGAGATCGGGTACTGCAACGGGATCGAAAACTACTCCCGCTACCTCTCCGGACGCGCCCCGGGCGAGCCGCCGCCGACCTTTTTCGACTACCTGCCGAAGGATGCGCTGCTGGTCATCGACGAATCCCATGTCTCGGTGCCGCAGGTCGGGGGGATGTACAAGGGCGACCGCTCGCGCAAGGAGACCCTGGTGGAATACGGCTTCCGCCTGCCATCGGCCCTGGACAACCGCCCGCTGCGTTTCGAGGAGTTCGAGGCCCTGATGCCGCAGACCATCTACGTCTCGGCCACCCCCGGCCCGTACGAGCGCGAACATGCCGGAGCGATTGTCGACCAGGTGGTCCGCCCGACCGGGCTGCTGGATCCCGAACTGGAGGTCCGTCCGGCCGGTACGCAGGTGGACGACGCCCTCTCGGAGGTGCGCGATCGCGTCGAACGCGACGAACGGGTGCTGATCACCACCCTGACCAAGCGCATGGCCGAGGACCTGACCGATTACCTCACCGAACACGGCGTGCGCGTGCGCTATCTGCACTCGGATATCGACACGGTGGAACGCATGGAGATCATCCGCGACCTGCGGCTGGGCGAGTTCGACGTCCTGGTCGGCATCAACCTTCTGCGCGAGGGGCTGGATATGCCCGAGGTTTCGCTGGTGGCGATCCTGGACGCGGACAAGGAGGGCTTCCTGCGCTCCGATCGCTCGCTGATCCAGACCATCGGCCGCGCCGCACGTAATGTGAACGGCAAGGCCATCCTCTACGCCGACAAGATCACCGGCTCCATGCAACGCGCCATCGACGAGACCGAGCGCCGCCGGGCCAGGCAGATCGAGCACAACGAGGCCCACGGCATCACGCCCCAGGGCATCCGCAAGAACATCGCGGATATCCTCGAGGCGCGCAACGCCACGCCCGGTTCCGGCGGCCGGCGCGGGCGGAAGGTCGCGGAGGAGGGCGCCGACTACCTGGGGGCGCCGGAGAACGCGGCGAAAGAGATCGAGCGCCTCGAACAGGAGATGTTCGCCAAGGCGCGCGACCTCGAATTCGAGGAGGCAGCCCGCATCCGGGACCGCATCGAGAAGCTCAAGGCACTCGCCTTTCTCCCCGAAGCCTCGCTATCCTGAAAAGATGGCTCCCGCGGGAGCGCCGACCCGAGCCTTGAGTGATGCTCCAGAACGACCCCTTGCCCCTGGGTCCGGTGATGCTCGACGTCACCGGAATCGAACTCACCCCGGAAGATCGCGAACGCCTGCGTCATCCCGCCACCGGCGGGGTGATCCTGTTTGCCCGCAATGCCGGCACGCCGGCGCAGGTTCAGGCCCTGGTGGCCGCCATCCGCGCCGAGCGGCCCGGCATCCTGATCGCCGTAGATCAGGAAGGCGGGCGCGTGCAGCGCCTGCGCGAGGGCTTCACCGCGATCCCGCCCATGCGCCAGCTGGGCCACGTCTACGACTACGACCGCAACAAGGCCTGTGAACTGGCGCATGCGACCGGCGAGCTGCTCGCGCGGGAACTGCGCGCACTGGATATCGATTTCAGTTTCACGCCCGTCCTCGACCGCGATCTGGAGATCAGTGACGTCATCGGCGACCGGGCGTTTCATTACGACCCGGACGTGATCGCACGCCTCGCCGGCGAACTGATCCGGGGCCTGGCTGCCGCCGGCATGGCCGCGGTCGGCAAGCACTTCCCGGGGCACGGTGCCGTGAAGGCGGATTCCCATGTCGCGCTGCCGGTGGATGATCGCCCCCTGTCCGAAATCGAGAATCAGGATCTCGAGGCCTTCCGGCCCGTGCTTGGAGATCTCGAGGGGATCATGCCGGCGCACGTCCTGTACCCGCAGGTCGACGGCTATCCCGCCGGATTCTCGCGTGTCTGGCTGCAGGACATCCTCCGCCGCGAACTGCGCTATCGCGGCGCCATCCTCAGCGATGACCTGGCGATGGCCGGCGCCGAGGGGATCGGCGACCCCGCGGAACGGGCGGCCGCCGCACGCGCCGCCGGCTGCGACATGGTGCTGATCTGCAACGAGCCGGAACAGGCCGACCGGATCCTGGAGGCCCAGGTGGATCAGCCCCTGTCCGCCGAGTCGGCGCGCCGCCTGGAACGCCTGCGCGCACGGCCCGTCGATGCCGATCCAAACCGCCTCCCGGCGCTTCGCGCGCAGCTCGATCGCTGGCTCCGCGCAAGCCAGCTCGCCACCGCCTGAACCGTGCCGGGCGGCGCATTGGCGCCCGCGCGTCGAGGCGCCTATAATGCGCCACCGGTCTGCGATTGAGCAGCTAGTAATATTCACACTCACCACTGAAGTTGGAGATCCAAAATGGCCGACAAGCTCCTGATCGTCATGGTCAACACCGACCCGAGCAACGCTTCCGAACTGGGTGCCCCGTTCTTCCAGGCCACTGTCGCCGCCGCGATGGAATACGACGTTGAAGTCGTGATGACCGGTCGTGCCGGCGAACTCGCCAAGAAGGGCGTGGCCGAAAACCTGTTCGTGCAGGAAGGCTCCAGCAAGAGCGTCTACGACTTCATGAAGGATGCCCACGAGGCCGGCGTCGTGATGAAGGTCTGCACCCCGACCCTGGATCTGTGGGGCAACGACCTGATCCCGGAAATCGAGGAAACCGTGGGCGGCGCCTACGTGATCTCCGAAGCGATGGACGACGACACGGTGACCTTCACCTACTAAGGTCCTCGACCTTCGTCTGCCAGCCGGCCGGCCCTTGTGCCGGCCGGTTGCGTTTCCGGGGTCCGGAATTTGCGAGCTTGCCTCGCTCCGGATGCTCGGACATGATTTCCCGCACCGACACCCCCAGGACATGCCATGAGCCCGGAACAGGCGCGAGCCACGCTGCGTGATGCCGACTGTCTCTTCAGCCGTGACGCCGTCGAGACCGCGATCGACCGTCTGGCCGAACGCACGGCGGTCGCGCTGAAGGACCGCAATCCGCTGGTGATGGGCGTGATGAACGGGGGTGTGGTGCTGATGGGCGGGCTGCTGACGCGCTGGTCGTTCCCGATGCAGGTCGACTACCTGCATGCCACGCGGTATCTCGGCGGCACCCGCGGCGGCGACCAGCTGCACTGGCTTGCGCGTCCCCAGGCGGCCCTGCAGGACCGTACCGTCGTGATCGTCGACGACATCCTCGACGGCGGCATTACGCTGGAAGGCATCAAGACCTTCTGCGAAGAGCAGGGCGCTCGGCAGGTCATCTCCATCGTCCTGGTCGACAAGCACAACCCCGACCGGGATCCGGCGATCACCGTCGACTACGCGGCCCTGGAGGCGCCCAACCGCTACCTGTTCGGGTACGGTATGGACTACCAGGACTACCTGCGCAACGCGCCCGGCATCTTCGCCGTGGCCGACCACTAGGGAAGCACTGATTAATGTCCGCACCCCGCATCGCCGTCATCGGCGGCACCGGTCTGACCCGACTGAAAGACCTGCAGATCACCCGACGCCAGGTGATGCACACGCCCTATGGGGAGCCCTCCGGCCCGCTGGTTTTTGGCCGGCTGAACGACATCGAGATCGTGTTCCTGCCGCGCCACGGGGCGCGCCACACCATCCCGCCACACCAGGTGAACTACCGGGCCAATATCTGGGCACTGCACAACGCCGGTATCGACAACGTGGTCGCCGTCGCCGCGGTCGGTGGGATCACCGAGGAGATGAAGCCGGGGGTGGTCGCGATCCCGGACCAGATCATCGACTACACCTGGTCACGCGCGAACACGTTTTTCGAAGGCGGCGACCTGGAAGAGGTCACCCATATCGACATGACCTGGCCGTACAACGAGGCGGTTCGCCAGACCCTGATCCGGGCGATCGACGAGCTCGGGATCGAGGCGGTGGAGCACGGGACGTACGGCGCGACTCAGGGGCCACGCCTGGAGACGGCCGCGGAGATCGACCGACTGGAACGCGACGGCTGCGACCTGGTCGGCATGACCGGCATGCCCGAGGCGGCCCTGGCGCGCGAACTGGGCCTCAACTACGCCTGCTGCGCCGTGATCGCCAACTGGGCCGCCGGCCGGGCCGAGGGCGAGATCACCATGGACGACATCGCGGCCAATCTGGATGTGGGCATGACGCGGGTCAAACAGATCCTGACCCACGTGATCAGCAGTCTTTCCTGAGAACCGCCGGAGCCCGGCCAAGGCCGGATTCGGGCCCGGACGGGCAAGAGAGGGGCAAGAGAGGGGCAAGACCGGGGGAGATACCGGCGACTGACCTGAAACCCGCCAACCGTCGCTCACCTCCGATTTAACATAATATGTATTATGCGTCGTTATGGGTACAGCCGTACGGCACGAGACTCGCCCTCAATCCCTGGCGAAGTGCCCGCGTTGTCGTCGGATCACGCGTGCACGGCCTTCTCGATCCCCTCGGTCATCACCTCCACCAGAAAGTCGATCTGGTCTTCGGTGATGACATACGGCGGCATCAGGTAGCTCACGTTCCCCAGCGGTCGCAGCAAGGCACCGCGCGTCAGTCCGTGGCGATAGATGTGCAGGCCGCGGCGTTCCTGCCACGGGTATGGCGTACGGGTCGCCTTGTCCTGCACCAGTTCCACCGCGGCGATCATGCCGTGCTGGCGCACGTCGGCGACGTGCGGATGCGCCGTCAGAGGTTCCAGTCGTTTCGCGATATGTTTGGCAAGTTGACGGTTTTGCTCCATAACCGGATCGGCCTGGAAGATGTCGAGTGTCGCCAGTGCCGCCCTGCACGCCAGCGGATTCCCGGTGTAGGAATGCGAGTGCAGGAACATGTTGAGCTTTTCGTAATCGTCGTAGAACGCCTGGTAGATCGGATCCGTGGTGAGCACCGCGGCCATGGGCAGATAACCGGCGGTCAGCCCCTTCGACAGGCACAGGAAATCGGGCGTGATCGGCCCCTGTTCGCAGGCGAACAGCGTGCCGGTGCGGCCAAAGCCCACGGCAATCTCGTCGGCGATCAGGTGCACGCCGTGGCGGTCGCAGGCCGCGCGCAACAGGCGCAGATACTCCGGATCGTACATGCGCATATGGCCGGCGCATTGCACCAGCGGCTCGATGATGACCGCGGCCACCTCGTCGCCATGCGCCGCCAGGGCCTCCTCCATGTGAGCGAACTGCCGCCGGGCGACGTCGGCGCAGCTCTCGCCCGCCTCGCGCTCGAAGCAGTCGGGCGCCGGGACGGTAATCACGTCCAGCATCAGCGGTTCGTAGGTGGCGCTGTACAGCGGCACGTCACTGACCGAAAGCGCCCCCAGTGTCTCGCCGTGATAGCTGTTGGAGAGCCGGATGAATCGGGTCTTCCGCGGGCGGCCGACGTTGCGCCAGTAATGGAAGCTCATCTTCAGCGCGACCTCGACCCCAGCACTGCCATTGTCCGCGAGGAAGACCCGCTCCAGGCCGTCCGGGGTGATGTCGATCAGGCGCTCGCAGAGTTCGACCACCGGTTCGTGGGTGCAGCCCGCAAGGATCACGTGCTCCAGCCGGTCCAGCTGGTCCTTGACCGCATCGCCGATTCGCGGATTGGCATGACCGAAGAGATTGACCCACCAGGAACTGATCGCGTCCAGGTAGCGGTTGCCGTCGAAGTCGTACAACCAGACGCCCTCCCCGCGCTGGATCGGAAGCAGCGGGAGGGTCCCCTCCTCGCCGTAGTCCTTCATCTGGGTACAGGGATGCCAGAGGGCGCGCAGGTCACGCTGCTTCAGGGTGTCGTTGTCCATGGGGCTCTTGCTGTCAGGGGGCGGTTACTCGCCGGATGCGGCCTTGATCGCGGCCAGCTCATCCTCGAAGAAGAAGCGCTCTTCGCCGAAGGCCGGTTGCAACTGGTCCAGCCAGGTGGCCTGGTCGTCATAGCGTGCGAAGAAGGGCCGCTGTACCCAGTCGGGATTGCGCGCCTGAATAAACCGCAGCACGAATACCTTCTCGCCCTGGATCTCCGCCACGCCCTGGATCTCGACCTTGCCGGGTTCCGCGCTCATCGAGGGGCCCCGGGCGGTGCGACCCAGTCCGGAAACCTGCTGCATGGCCTCGCGATAGATCTCCCAGGCCCGGGCCAGTGGCACCTCGAAATAGCGTCGGGCGCCGGTGTCGCGCTCGACGAACATGTAGTACGGGATGATCCCCAGGCGGACCTCTTCTCGCCACAGATCCGCCCATGCGCCCGGGTCATCGTTGATGTGCCGCAGCAACGGACCCTGGGCACGAATCTCGGCGCCGGTATCCCGGACGCGGCGGATCGCCTCGCGCGCGATCGGGGTACGCAGCTCGTGGGGATGGTTGTAATGGGCCATCAGCGCCACGTGTTTCCCCGCCTCCGCGAGTCGCTCCAGGAGATGCAGGAGCTCGTCCGCGTCACTGTCCGTGACAAAGCGATAGGGCCAGAACGTCAGGGCCTTGGTGCCGATACGGACGGTCTGGACATGGGCCAGATCCGGCTCCAGCAATCCCTCCAGGTAGGCCTTCAGGTGCTTGGTTTTCATCACCAGCGGGTCGCCGCCCGTCATCAGCAGGTCGCTGATCTCCGTGTGGCTGCGCAGGTAGTCGTGCAGCAATCCGGCATCGGTACTGGCGATCCGCAGTTCCTTGTCTCCGACAAACTGGGCCCAGCGAAAGCAGAAGGTGCAATAGCTGTGGCAGGTCTGCCCCTGTCCGGGGAAGAACAGGACCGTCTCGCGGTACTTGTGCTGCAGCCCGTTGATCACCTCGCCGGCTTCCTCGCTGGGCCGGTTGAGTTCCAGCTGGCCGGCGGGATGCGGGTTCAGGTCCTCGCGCAGTTCACGCGCCAGGGCCTGGATCTCGCCACGTGATGCACCCTTTCGGTGGAGATCGGCCATACGCTCGAAGGCCCCCGGTTCCAGCATCTCCCGCTGCGGGAAGGTCAGCTGGAACATCGGGTCGTCGGGGACGCGATCCCAGTCGATCAGTTCCTCGATCACGTAGTCGTTGACCCGGAACGGCAGCACGCTGGCGACCACGCGCATTTCGAACCGCATGGCCTCCGGCAGCGCCGCGACCGCCGGAATACGATCGAGCGAACGGTCATTGAAGACCCGGAATTCGCGCGACTCGACGGCCCCGAGCTCGGGGTCCCGATAGAACTGGACAACGGAATTCATCCGTCCCTCCTGTACTGGCAAGGTGCAAAACGGCGCAGCGCCTGCGGGAGGCCGGAAGGCGCGGTGGACGAGGCCATGCGGCCGCTGCGAGGGTCCGTTCACCAAACCCGATGACATGGATTGAGGCGCAGACCCGGGGTATTCAGGGAGCCGGCAAATTAACAACTTGCCCGGGGAATCACAACAAGCGCCTGACACGCGGCACCGGTCACGGCGGCTCTGGCGCGCGAACGGTGTTCTACGGGCCGCCCGACTGGGTTACCCTTCGGGCCCGGCCCAGGAGGATCGCATGCACCCGGAATTTCCGCAGGAAGGGATTATCCATCTCAACCATGCCGCCGTCGGCCCATGGCCGCGACGCACCGAGGAGGCGGTCTGCCAGTTCGCCCATACGAACGTCGTCCATGGTTCGCGCGACTACCTCCAGTGGCTGCGGCATGTCGATGCAACCCGGGCGCTCGCCCGCGCGCTGATCGGTGCCCCGTCGGCCGAGGATATCGCCTTCGTCAAGAACACCTCGGAGGCGCTTTCGATGGTGGCCTTCGGCCTCGACTGGCGCCCGGGCGACAACGTCGTGTTCCCGGTCCACGAGTTTCCGTCGAACCGCGTGGTCTGGCTGGCCGCGGCCGAGCGCTTCGGCATCGAGGCCCGCGAGGTGCCGGTTGGTCCGGAGCCGGAACGCGATCTTCTGGCCGCCTGCGACGGGCACACGCGCCTGGTCGCCACCAGCGCGGTACGCTACGACTCCGGGATGCGCATCGACATCCAGGCGCTGGGCGCTGAACTGCGCGCGCGCAGCATCCTGTTCTGCGTCGACGCGATCCAGCACCTGGGCGCCCTGCCCTTTGATGCGCCCGGTTGTCATGCCGATTTCGTGATGGCGGATGCGCACAAGTGGATGCTGGCGCCGGAGGGGATCGGGGTGTTCTACGTGAACCCGGAGGCGCGCGAGCAGCTGACGCTGCAGGAATACGGCTGGAACATGCTGGCGCATGCCGGTGACTTCTCCAACCCCGGCATCGAACCAGCCACCAGCGCTCGGCGGTTCGAGCCGGGCAGCCCGAACATGCTGGGGGTTCACGCCCTGCACGCCAGCCTGTCGCTGCTGCTGGAGACCGGGCTCGAGACCATCGACCACGAAATCCGCGAGCACTGGCTGCACCTGGAGGACGGGTTGCGCAGCCAGGGATGCCGCATCCTGACACCGCGCGGCCGGCGCGCCGGCATCCTCACCTTCCGGCCACCGGTGGACGATCTGGATGCGCTGTACGCCCGGCTTCAGGGGTACGGGGTGCTGTGTGCCCTGCGCGGCGGCGGGATCCGCTTTGCACCCCACTTCTATCTGACGCGGGAACAGATCGACCGCGCGCTGGAGTGCGTGGCCGAGGCTATCCGCGAGAACGCGGCTGCAGGCGTGCGCTGAGGGTGGCGGATGCGGGTCGACAAGGGGACCCGGACGCGGCGAGCTGCGGCGGGTGACGGGCTCGAACGGCAAGCCCGCCCGAACACCCTGGCCTTTGCCCGGCGGCTAGAACGTGTGGGTCTTGCGGTCCGAGTTCAGCATACCGCCCAGGTGCTCCTCGATGCGGCGATGAGTCACGCCCTTGTCGGACTTGTTGAACTGCACGCCGATGCCGCGCAGGCGGTTGCCCTGCGCCCGTGGCGGGGTGATCCAGACCACCGTGCAGGGCGTCGGCAGGCGGTCCGAATCCTCCAGCAGTGACAGCAGCAGGAAGACTTGATCCCCGAGCTTGTAGGCCTTGTCGGTCGGGATGAACAGCCCGCCGTTGGTCACGAACGGCATGTACGCCGCATACAGCGCGGGTTTTTCCTTGATTGCCAAGGTGAGCATGCCCTGCCCGGCCATAGACCCTCCCGTGTGACCTGATTACGTGCTGGGCCGAGGAGTATCGCCCATCGATGCGATCGCGCGCCACCCCGTGGCCGCTCGCGGCGTGAGTTGTGCCGCTACTTCGCCTGGAAATTCAGGGCGATATCCTCCATGCGCAGCTGCGGGTTCAGCTGACGGCTCGCCTGGCGTTGCCAGACCAGCGCCCGCGCGGACAGCTCGGCCAGGCGTCGCGCGCCGGCACGCCGGGCAAAGCCCTCCAGAAGATCGCGCGGGAATTGCCGGCCAAAGGCATCCGGCTCGCCGTTGACCGCCAGACGCTGGGCCGACACCAGCAGGGCCTGGATCCGCGGAATCAGGGATTCCGGCAGGCTGCGCTGCAGGGTAGCCGCCATCGCGTGCACGCTGGCGCCACGCAACAACGCGGTCAGGGCCTCGCGGTCCTGTTCCCAGCGACCCATGCGTTCGGGGTCGGTCAGGATCTCGCGGGCGGCCAGTGGTCGCCCGAGGCTGGCTGCATAGGCCTCGTCCACCGCTGCCGGATTATCCGAGAACCCGCGCAGCCAGGCCGTCGCGTCCGCCGGGGCCGGATTGGCGATCTCGATGGTCTGACAGCGGCTGCGGATCGTCGCCGGCAGACGCGCGGGCTGCGCCGCCTCGAGGATCAGCATCGCCCCGGTCGGCGGTTCTTCCAGGGTCTTGAGCAAGGCATTTGCGGCATTCGCGTTCAGGGCGTCGGCCGGGCGGATGATCACGGAGCGCAGATCCCCCGACCCGGACAGCGACAGGAAGTCGATCGCCTCGCGGGCCGCGGCGATCAGGATCTCCTTCCCGGCCTCCTCCGGTTCCAGGGCCATCACCTCCGGGTGCACACCGGTACTGAAGCTGCGGCAGGCGTTACACTCGCCGCAGGCCGCTTCCTCGCCGCTGGCGCGCTGGCACAACAGTGCCTGAACCAGCGCGGTGGTCAGCAGGGCCTTGCCCACCCCGGTCGCGCCGTGGATCAGCAGACCGGTGGGCAGGCGGCCGTCACGTCCGCGCCGGACCAGTCCGCTCCACGGCGCCTGCAGCCAGGGTGGCAGCGCCTCCCGGGTGTCGGTTCCCTCCATCCTTCAGCCGCCCCCCAGCGCGTGCAGCGGCAGGCGCTCCCGCACGCCCGCCAGGATCCGCTCGGCCACGGTGTCCGGATCCGCCGCTCCATCCACCACCAGGTATCGGTCGGGGGCCTTTGCCGCGCGCTGGCGATACGCCTCGCGCGCGCGCTCGAAGAAGTCCAGCGCCTCTCGCTCGATCCGGTCACGGCGCCCCCGCTGCACCGCCCGTTCCAGTCCGGTCTCGGGGGCAATATCCAGCAGGATCACCAGATCCGGCCGCAGCTCGCCCTGCAGCCAGTCCTCCAGACTGGCCACTCGCTGGCCTCCCAGGCCCCTTCCCGCGCCCTGATAAGCGAAGGAGGCGTCGGTAAAGCGGTCGCTGAGCACCCAGTCGCCCGCGTCCAGGGCTGGCCGGATGATCTCGGCCAGATGCTGGGCCCGCGCCGCGAACATCAGCAACAATTCCGCCTCCGGGCACATCCCGGGCAGATCCGGATCCAGCAGCAACCCGCGCAGGCGCTCGCCCAGCGCGGTTCCGCCCGGCTCGCGCGTGACGCGCAGGCTGTGGCCGGCGGCGCGCAATCGAGCCTCCAGCCGCTCGATCTGGGTGGTCTTGCCCGAGCCCTCGATACCCTCAAGCACCAGAAAACGACCAGGATGGGGTGAGCGATCCATGCGCAGGGGCTCCCGTTAGCGGTTGCGGATGCCGTAGCGGCTGCCGTCCCCGCCCAGCTGGTAGCGGATCACGGCCTCGCGGTGTTCGCGATAGGTCTGGGAGAAATGATGGCTGCCATCGCCGCGCGAAACAAAGAACAGGTCGTCGGTATCCGCCGGCCGCGCGGCGGCCTCCAGGGCGGCCCGCCCCGGCAGCGCGATCGGCGTCGGGGGCAACCCCGCGCGCGTGTAGGTGTTGTAGGGGTGGTCACGATCCAGCTCGGCCCGCGTCAGACGCTGCACGCCCGGTTCCTGCACGTACAGCAGGGTCGGGTCGGTCTGCAGTCGCATGCCGCGCTTCAGCCGATTCACGAATACGCCCGCTACCCGGTCCCGCTCGTCCCCACGCCCGGTCTCGCGCTCGATGATCGAGGCCAGGATCAGCAGCTCATAGGGGGAATCCACCGGGTGGTCCTCGATACGGCCTTCCCAGGCCCGCTCCAGGTGCAGGCGCATGGCCTGATGGGCGCGCTCCAGCACCGTCAGGGCCTCGGTGCCGGAGCCGAAGAAATAGGTATCCGGAAGAAACCAGCCTTCCGGATGATCCAGGTCCGACAAGCCCAGGGTCTCGAGGAGGTTGTGAACCCCGACCGACTCCGGCGGACCGACCAGCTCCGGATGTTCGCGCAGCGCGCTCAGTGCCTGGCGGATGGTCCAGCCCTCGGGAAAGGTCAGGCGATGCTGGATGACCTCGCCCCGGGCCATCGCGTGCAGCAGATCGCGCGGCGTCATCCCCGGGGTCACTGCGTACTCGCCGGCCTGTAGCCGCGGCGCAAGCCCCTGGCGCCGCCCGTAGACCTCCGCCACCCAGGCGGACTCGATCCAGCCGCGCTCGGCAAACGAGCGGCTGACCGAGCGCAGCCCCTGACCGGATGCAAGCTGGTAGCGTTCCGAGGCGTCCAGCGCCAGGGGCGTGTCCAGTTGTGCCCGGTAGTGTTCGCCCAACCACCAGGCGGTGCCCAGGGCAAGCACGACCACCAGGGCCAGGACGGCGAGACTAATGCGCTTCATGCAACGCGATTCCCATGCGGTAGAGCGGATCATCCTGCCACGCGCGCCCCGGATTGTCCGCTTCAGCCAGCACCGCCGGGGTCATCCCGAGACGGGCATTGGTTATGTAGATACCGTCGGCCTGCCTGATCCGTTCGGTCTCCGGATACTCCTCGACCACGGAGAATCCAAACCCTGCCGCATGATCGAGGATCCAGGCCCGCCGGGTCCCGGCAATCCCGGCCTGGTCGAGCGGGGGCGTCAGCAGGCGCTGCCCCTCGCGCACCCAGAGATTGCCCTGGGTGGCGCTGATCACCCGCCCCAGTGCATCGCAAACGATCGCTTCCTCCCAGCCACTTTCCCAGTGGCTGCGTACCATCACCTGTTCCAGGCGGCTGGTGTGCTTGAGCCCCGCGAGCGCCGGATTCACGCCGATCGGCACCGCCGACCAGCCCAGGACCAGGGGCCTCCGGTCGCCAGGTGGCGCGGCGTCCGACGCGGGCCCGGCACTGACAATCCGCGTGGGTGCCGGATGGGCGGGTGGCGCGTACCCTCGGGGCCCTCCGCCACGCGTAATCGTCACCCGCACCAGGCATTCGGGCCCGTGCGCCACCCGTGCCACTTCCTCGAGAATCTGCCCTTCCTCGGGCTCCGGGAAGCCCAGCTGGCGCAGGCCCCGCCACAGCCGATCCCGGTGGTACGCCCACAATTGCGGCTGGCTCGAACGCACGCGCAGGGTCTCGAACAGCCCATCCCCGAGCAGCAACCCGCGATCACCCGCCGAGACGTTCTCGTCCGGTTCCCCGTTCACCAGGATCACGAAAGCGCCTCGTTGTGCACGCCCAGCGCCTCCAGAAGACCCCGTGCCTTGTGCCGGGTCTCCTCCAGCTCGCGCTCCGGGTCCGAGTCAGCCACGATGCCGGCACCGGCGCGGAAGCGCAGCTCGTTCCCGTGCGCAACGAGCGTACGGATCAGGATGTTGGTATCCATGCGCCCGTGCCGGCTCACGTAGCCACAGGCGCCGGTGTAGGCGCCACGCGGCGCGTACTGCTCCAGTTCCTGGATGATCTGCATGCTGCGAATCTTCGGGCACCCGGTGATGGTGCCGCCGGGGAAGACCGCCCGCAGGACATCAGCGGCCGTGGTCCCGGGGCGCAGGCGCCCGACGATGCTCGAGACAATGTGGTGCACCCGGCGATAGCTCTCGATGGTCATCAGCTCCGCGACCCGCACGCTGCCAATCTCGGCCACCCGCCCGACATCGTTGCGTTCCAGGTCCACCAGCATCACATGTTCGGCCCGCTCTTTAAGATTAAAGTTCAACTCACTGAAAAGACGCCGATCCTTGTCGGCGTCCGCATCCCGTCTTCGGGTTCCCGCGATCGGCCGGGTCTCGATTTCGCCCCGCTCCACCGACACCAGGCGTTCCGGCGAGGAGCTGATCACGTGGGCCCCCGGCAACTGCAGCCAGGCGGCAAACGGGGCCGCATTCGCCTGACGCAGGCGCATATACAGCACCGCCGGATCCAGCGGTGCGGCCGCCGTGGCATGCCATTCCCGCGACAGATTGACCTGGAAGGTATCGCCGGCTCGAATGTACTCGAGGCCGCGAAGTACCGCCTCGCGGTATTGGGCCGGATCCTCCTCCTGCAAGGAAAGATCGGGCAAGGGGCTGCACGCCGCGTCCGCATCCTCCTGTACTGCCTCCAGGTCCCGCTCGACCTGCGCCCGGCGCTCGGCATCGTCCGTTTCGTCCACGAACCATGTACGGCCCGCGTGGTGATCATGGATCAGGGCCGCGGGAAAATAGGTCAGCAGCGCGTCCGGCAGCCAGGGATCCGACCGGCATTCACCCAGCGCCGGCTCCAGGCCCCAGGACAGCTCGTATCCCGCGTAGAGGAACCACCCTCCGAGGAACGGGAGATGGGCATGGGGCGTGTCGTCCGGGGCCAGCTCCGGTACCCCGGACAGGTCCTGGTCCAGCGCCTGCAGGATATCCTCGCCCGCCGCGGTCGAAAGGGTTCGACCGGGAAAGGCAAACAGGATGGAGAAGCGTGCCGGGGCCTGCCCGATGAGGGCCGACTCCAGCAGGTGCGGGTAGCGTTCGGGGAATCGCCGCGCCAGGGCCGCGAAATCGACCCCGGCGGCCAGTGGATGGACCGCCATGGCGGCGCCGCAGCGTCAGATGCTGCGGAACACCAGCGTGCCGTTGGTGCCGCCGAACCCGAAGGAGTTGGACAGGCCGACCTTGGTGTTCATCTCGCGCGCTTCGTTGGCCACATAGTCCAGATCGCAGCCTTCGCTCGGGTTTTCCAGGTTGATGGTCGGCGGCGACACCTGATCGCGCAGGGCCAGCGCCGTGAAAACGCCCTCGATCCCGCCGGCGGCCCCCAGCAGGTGGCCGGTCATCGACTTGGTGGAGTTCACCAGAAGCTTGTAGGCATGGTCACCGAAGGCCTTCTTCAGCCCCTGGGTCTCCGCCAGGTCGCCCGCCGGCGTCGAGGTCCCGTGCGCGTTGATATACCCGACCTCTTCCGGATTCACGCCGGCATCCTTCAGCGCCCGGTGCATGCACTTGGCGGCGCCGGAGCCATCCTGGATGGGCTGCGTCATGTGGTGGGCATCAGCGTTCCAGGCGAACCCCGCGACCTCGCAGTAGATGTTCGCCCCGCGAGCCTTCGCATGCTCGTACTCTTCCAGCATCATCACGCCAGCACCATCGCTGAGCACGAAGCCGTCACGATCCTGGTCCCAGGGGCGGGAAGCGCGTTCCGGATCGTCGTTGCGGGTGGACAGCGCGCGAGCCGCGGCAAAGCCGCCGATGCCCAGCGGCGTGGTCGCCATCTCGGCCCCGCCGGCCACCATCGCATCGGCGTCGCCGTAGGCGATCATGCGCGCCGCGTCGCCGATGTTGTGGGTCCCGGTGGCACAGGCCGAGACGATGGAGATGTTCGGGCCCTGCAGGTTGCGCATGATGGACAGATTGCCGGCCACCATATTGATGATCGCACTGGGCACGAAGAACGGCGAGATCTTGCGCGCCCCGCCCTTCAGGTATGCCCCGTAGGAACGTTCGATATACGGCAGACCGCCGATTCCGGAGCCGATCGCGACCCCGATCCGTTCGGCGTTCTCCTCGGTCACCTCCAGTCCGGAGTCGTCCAGGGCCTGAAGCCCCGCGGCCAGCCCGTAGAGGACGAAGGTGTCCATCTTTTTCTGATCTTTCGTCGAGACGTAATCATTGGCCTCGAAATCCCGAACGGCGCCGGAGATCTTCACCGGCATGTCCGAGGCATCGAAGACATCGATGGGGGAAATGCCGCTCTTGCCGGCCTTGATGTTGCTCCAGGCCTTGTCGATAGTGGATCCGACCGGGGACACGATCCCCAGTCCGGTAATCACGACACGTCGCTTAGCCAATGATGTTCTCCTCGAAAGACTGAAATACGCGTTCAGCGAAACGACGAAGGGCCGCCCTGCGCGCAGGAAGGCCCGTTCGCGTCGTCCTGACCGGCGCCCGGAGGCGTCGGATCAGTCCTTCATGTGCTCGTTGATATAGTCGATCGCCTGCTGCACGGTGGTGATCTTTTCCGCCTGCTCGTCGGGGATCTCGGTCTCGAATTCTTCTTCGAGCGCCATCACCAGTTCCACCGTGTCCAGCGAGTCCGCACCCAGGTCGTCAACGAAAGCGGCGGCGTTGGTCACGTCCTCTTCCTTGACTCCCAGTTGCTCGACAACGATCTTCTTGACGCGTTCTTCAATGCTACTCATGGTTCAGAAATCCCCTTCGGTGTGAGGCGGCTTCGTTGAAAGGTCCGCCATTCTAGAGAAAAGCCCCGCCGCGATCTAGCGATCCGTGCAGCGGGCCATGCGGGCGGCACGCGGCCTGCCCGCCGTGATCAATGCATGAACATCCCGCCGTTCACGTGCAGGGTCTCGCCGGTGATGTAACCGGCCTCCTCGGACGCGAGGAAACCCACCGCCGCGGCGATCTCCTCCGGCGCGCCGAGGCGCCCCAGCGGGATCTGGCCCAGCAGGGCCGCTTTCGTGTCATCGCCCAGCTCGCGGGTCATGTCGGTATCGATGAACCCGGGGGCGACCGTGTTCACCGTGATACTGCGGCTGCCGACCTCGCGCGCCAGCGACCGGGCAAACCCGGCCAGGCCCGCCTTGGCCGCCGCATAGTTGGTCTGTCCCGCGTTGCCGGTGGAGCCGACCACCGACCCGATCAGGATGATACGGCCGCGGCGCAGCTTCATCATGCCCTTCAGCAGGCGCTGGGTCAGGCGCACGGCGGCGGAGAGGTTGGTGTCGATGATCGCATCCCACTCCTCGTCCTTCATGCGCATGAAGAGGTTGTCGCGGGTAATGCCGGCGTTGTTCACCAGCACCTCGATCGGGCCTTCCTGCGCCTGGATCGCCTGCAGGCCGGCGGCGACGGAATCGGCGTCGGTGACGTCCATGGCGATGCCGCGGCCGCCCCATTCCTTCAGGGCCTCGGTGATCCGCTCGGCGCCGGCGTCACTGGTGGCGGTGCCTACCACCTGCAGGCCCTGCTCGGCCAGACGCCGGGCGATGGCGGCGCCAATGCCGCGGCTGGCGCCGGTTACCAGGGCTACACGTTTGCTGTCAGACATGGTTGTGCCTTTGCTTCATGTGAGAGGGAGTCGCGAACCGCGGCGGCGCGAGCGCGCTCAGGATGCGTCCGACCCCAGGCGTTCCAGGGTGGCGTTCAGCGTGTCGCGATCGGCGACATCGAACAATTCCAGATCCCGGTCGATGCGCTTGGCCAGTCCGGTCAGCACGCGCCCGGGCCCGCACTCGACCTGCACCGCCACGCCCTGCTCGCGCAGACCGCGAATGGTCTCGACCCAGCGTACGGGCCGGTACAGCTGCGCGGCCAGGTTCTCCTTGATGGTCTCCGCCGAATCCGCCGGCGCGGCCGTCACATTCTGCCAGACCGGGATGCTCGGCGAGCTGAAGCTGGTCCTGTCAAGCGCAGCCTGCAGGCGCTCGGCCGCCGGCCGCATCAAGGCGCAGTGCGAGGGAACCGAGACCGGAAGCTTCAGGGCGCGCTTGGCGCCGGCGTCCTTCGCCGCCCCCACCGCACGGTCCACCGCCGCGGCATTACCCGCGATGACCACCTGGCCCGGGGCGTTCAGATTGACCGCCTCCAATACCTCGCCCCCGGCATGCTCGCTGCAAAGGGTCTGCACCGCGGCATCGTCGAGCCCGAGGATCGCGGCCATCGCGCCCTCGCCTTCCGGGACCGCCGCCTGCATCGCCCGGGCGCGTTCCGCGACCAGCCGTACCGCATCGGGGAAGCGCAGCACGCCCGCGGCCACCAGGGCGCTGTACTCGCCCAGGCTGTGACCAGCAACGGCCTGCGGGCGCGCGGGGGTCTGCTCGCTCAGCAGGCGCCAGGCGGCAACCCCCGCGGCCAGCATCACCGGCTGGGTCCATTCGGTCTGGTTCAGCTGCTCGACCGGGCCGTGCTGGCACAGGCTCCAGAGATCGGCGTCAAGGCAGTCCGACGCCTCCTGAAAGGTGTCACGGACAATGGCATGGTCGTCGCCCAGGTCGGCCAGCATGCCGGTGGACTGGGACCCCTGGCCGGGAAAAACGGCTGCCCAAGAAGTTGTCATTCGCAATGGTCTCGCGCGTGAAAGCGCGCGTAGTGTAGGCGGTCAGGGAAATGGCGGCAAACGCGGCGTCCGACTCGTCCCGCACCTGCACCGAGGCCGTCGCCCCGTCCATCCACGCCGTGGACCGGCCCTGCGAGGCGCGCCATGACTTGTGTTCCGCTGGTGCATCCGGATAATGTCGCCACCTTGATTCAATACGAGAGGAACTGTATGGCGAAGGAAGACGAAATCGAGCTGGAGGGTACCGTCGTCGAGACGCTCCCGAACACCACCTTCCGGGTGGAGCTCGAAAATGGGCACACGATCACGGCGCACATCTCCGGCAAGATGCGCAAGCATTACATCCGGATCCTGCGCGGCGACAAGGTGATCGTGCAGATGACGCCCTATGACCTGACCAAGGGTCGCATCGTCTACCGCAACAAGTAAGTTCGCCTCTCCAACGAAGAAGCCCCGGCAGGACCGGGGCTTCTTCATTTGCGGGCCCTTGCGCGGGCCCGGTTATGCCAGCACGCCGCATCAGGACGACACGGCCGTCTCCTGGATATCCAGCTCCAGCCCGGACTCGCCCAGTCGGACCACCACCTCGCCGCCGTGCGCCAGACGGCCGAACAGCAGCTCGTCGGCCAGCGGCTTCTTGATGTGCTCCTGCAGGGTGCGGGCCATCGGTCGCGCACCCATCTTGACGTCGTAGCCATGCTCGGCCAGCCAGGCCCGGGCGTCCGGCTCCACCGTCAGGTGGACCTTCTTCTCGTCGAGCTGGGCCTGCAGCTGAGTCAGGAACTTGTCGACCACATTGAGGATGGTCGCCTCGTCCAGCGGCCCGAACTGGATGGTCGCATCCAGCCGGTTGCGGAACTCCGGCGTAAAGGTCCGCTTGATCGCCTCCATCGCATCGCTGGAGTGGTCCTGCTGGGTAAAGCCCACCGACGGGCGGCTGGCCTGCTCGGCACCGGCGTTGGTGGTCATCACCAGGATCACATTGCGGAAGTCCACCTCGCGTCCGTTGGCATCCGTCAGCGTGCCGTGGTCCATGACCTGCAGGAGCACATTGAAGACGTCCGGGTGAGCCTTCTCGATCTCGTCCAGCAGCAGCACGGAATGCGGATGCTTCAGGATGGCGTCAGTGAGCAGCCCGCCCTCGTCATACCCCACATAGCCGGGCGGTGCCCCGATCAGGCGGGAGACCGTGTGGCGCTCCATATACTCGGACATGTCGAACCGCGCCAGGTGGATGCCCATCTGCTGCGCCAGCTGACGGGTGACCTCGGTCTTGCCGACCCCCGTCGGCCCGGCAAACAGGAACGAGCCGATCGGCTTGTCCATGTCGCCCAGACCGGAGCGTGCCATCTTGATGGCTGTCGCCAGGGTGCCGATCGCCTCGTCCTGGCCAAACACGGTCATCTTCAGGTTGCGGTCGAGGTTGCGCAGGGTCTCCTTGTCGGAGCTGGAAACCGACTTCGGCGGGATGCGCGCGATCTTCGCCACGATACTCTCGATATCCTGCACACCGATGGTCTTCTTGCGCTGGCTGGCCGGCTGCAGCTGGCGGCTGGCCCCGGCCTCGTCGATCAGGTCGATCGCCTTGTCCGGCAGGAAGCGGTCGGTGATGTAACGGTCGGCCAGCTCCGCCGCCGCCCGCAGCGCCGGCTTGGTAAACCGTACGTTGTGGTGCAGCTCGAAACGGGACTTCAGACCGCGCAGGATCTGCTCGGTCTCGTCGACCGTCGGCTCGGGCACCTCGATCTTCTGGAAACGCCGCGCCAGGGCACGATCCTTCTCGAAGATGCCGCGGTACTCCTGGTAGGTCGTGGAGCCGATGCACTTCAGCTCGCCCGAGGCGAGCATCGGCTTGATCAGGTTGGAGGCATCCATCACCCCGCCGGAGGCCGCGCCAGCCCCGATGATGGTGTGGATCTCGTCGATGAACAGCACCGCACCCGGCTCCTTCTTGAGCTGGGCCAGAACGCCCTTAAGGCGCTTCTCGAAGTCGCCGCGGTATTTGGTCCCGGCGACCAGCGCCCCCAAGTCCAGGGCATAGACGGTCGCGGATTCGATCGCCTCGGGCACCTGTTCGTCGACGATGCGCCGCGCCAGACCCTCGGCAATGGCGGTCTTGCCGACCCCGGCCTCTCCGACCAGCAGCGGGTTGTTCTTCCGCCGGCGGCAGAGGATCTGGATAGTGCGCTCGATCTCGTGATCGCGCCCGATCAGCGGGTCGATCTCGTCCTTGCGCGCCTTGTCGTTGAGGTTGGTGGCGTAGAGCTGCAGCGCGTTGGTCTTTTCCTCGCGCTCGCCCTCCACCGGCTCGGCCTGGGACTCGTTCGGGTTGGGCTGCGCCCCGAGTTCGTCCTCGCCCACCTTGGAGATCCCGTGCGAGATGAAGTTGACGACGTCCAGGCGCGAGATGTTCTGCTGCCCCAGCACGTACAGGGCCTGGCTGTCCTGTTCGCCGAAGAGGGCCACCAGAACGTTGGCGCCGGAGACCTCCTTGCGTCCGCTGGACTGCACATGGAACACGGCCCGCTGCAGCACCCGCTGGAAGCCCAGCGTCGGCTGCGTCTCGCGCGAATCGTTCGGCGGGATGCGCGGCGTGTTCTCGTCGATATAGGCCTCCAGCTCGTCGCGGATGCGATCGAGATCGCCCCCGCAGGCCCGCAGCACCGTGGCCGCGCTGGGATTCTGCGCCAGCGCCATCAGCAGATGCTCAACGGTCACGAACTCGTGACGTTTTTCGCGGGCCTCCTTGAAGACCATGTTCAGGCTGAATTCGAGTTCCTTGTCGAGCATGGGAGTCAGGCCTCCTCCATCGAGCAAAGCAGTGGGTGCTGATGGCTGCGGGCGTAGTCGTTCACCTGCGCCACCTTGGTCTCGGCCACATCCCGGGTAAAGATGCCGCATACTCCCTTGCCGCGCGTGTGCACGTGCAGCATCACCCGGGTGGCCTTTTCGCGATCCATGCTGAAGAAGGTCTCCAGTACCTCGATCACGAACTCCATGGGCGTGAAATCGTCGTTGAGCAGGACCACCTTGTACTGTCGCGGTGGCTTGAGCTCCGGCCTCGATTCTTCGACCGTTACCGAGTCGTCTCGATCGGGGTTTTGGGGCTTGTCATCACTCATCGGTCGAACTCGCGCCTTCAGCGGTTACTCGTTTGGGTCGTCTCCATCCTCGAATGGTTCCGGGCCGAGGCCAAGTGCCCTTACGGACACTCCGACCACCGACCCGTCCCGTCACATGTGCTTGATCATCGCCTCGCCAAAGGCCGAGCAGGCAATCGGCTCGACGTTATCCATCAGCCGCGCGAAGTCGTAGGTCACCTCGCCGGCGCTGATCGCGCCGCCCATGCCCTTGACCACCAGGTCCGCCGCCTCGGGCCAGCCCAGATGCCGCAGCATCATCTCGGCAGACAGGATCAGCGAGCCGGGGTTCACCTTGTCCTGGCCGGCATACTTCGGCGCCGTGCCGTGGGTGGCCTCGAACATCGCGGTGGTGTCGGACAGGTTCGCACCCGGGGCGATGCCGATGCCACCCACCTGCGCGGCCAGCGCATCCGAGATGTAGTCACCGTTCAGGTTCAGCGTGGCGATCACCGAGTAGTCCTCCGGGCGCAGCAGGATCTGCTGCAGGAAGGCATCCGCGATCACGTCCTTGATCACGATGTCGCGGCCGGTCTTCGGGTTCTTGAAGGTCTGCCACGGGCCGCCGTCCAGGTCCTTCGCACCGAACTCCTCGCGGGCCAGCTCGTAGCCCCAGGCCTTGAAGGAGCCCTCGGTGAATTTCATGATGTTGCCCTTGTGCACCAGCGTCACCGACGGGCGGTCGTTGTCGATCGCGTACTCGATGGCCTTGCGCACCAGGCGCTTGGTGCCTTCGCTGGAGACCGGCTTCACGCCGATGCCGGCGGTATCAGGGAAGCGGATCTGGGTCACGCCCATCTCGCCCTGCAGGAAGTCGATGACCTTTTTCGCTTCCGGCGTGCCGGACTCGAATTCAATGCCGGCGTAGATGTCCTCCGAGTTCTCGCGAAAGATCACCATGTCGGTCTTTTCCGGAGCCTTCAGCGGACTCGGGGTGCCGTCGTAGTAGCGCACCGGGCGCAGACAGACAAACAGATCCAGCTTCTGGCGCAGCGCCACGTTCAGGGAGCGGAAACCGCCACCGACCGGCGTGGTCAGCGGGCCCTTGATGGACACGCGGTAATCCTTCACCGCCTCCAGGGTCTCGTCCGGAAGGCCCGAATCATCGTCGTAGACCCTGGTTGCCTTCTCGCCGGCATAGACCTCCATCCACTCGATCGCCTTCTTCCCGCCGTAGGCCTTCTCCACGGCCGCATCGGTCACCCGGCGCATCACCGGGGTGATATCGACCCCGATGCCGTCACCCTCGATATAGGGGATCACCGGATGATCCGGCACCTGCAGCTTCCCCTGCTCGTCGACGGTGATGCGTTCGCCCTTCTCCGGGACCTGAATGTGCTGATAGGCCATGCCAACTCCTTGTACGGAAATCGAGATCAATGGATCGGTCAATCGGGTATGCCTCGATTATACATGCCCAACCGCCATCTCCGGGGGCCCGGAGCGAGTGAAATCGACGTTCCGTCATGGTCGTGTGCGCCATTGCCTGCGTTATCATCCGCCGCATGACCGAACGCCTCCCCTGTCACATCACCGTGGCCGCCGTGATCGAGCGCGAAGGCCGGTTCCTGTTCGTCGAGGAGACCGACGGCGGGCGCCGGGTCCTGAACCAGCCGGCCGGGCACCTGGACGCCCACGAAGACCTGATCGAGGCGGTCGTGCGCGAGGTCCGCGAGGAGACCTCCCTCGCGTTCACCCCCGAGGCCACCCTCGGCTGCGATCTCCTGGAACTGGCCAGCGGCGCCGTCATCCTGCGCACCAGCTTCTGTGGCTCGACCGCGCCCCTGCCTTCGCCCGGCCCGCGAGACCCGGCGATCCATGCCCTGCACTGGCTGACACCCGAGGCGGCCGAACGCGACTGGCCCCTGCGCAGCCCCCTGGTGATGCGCAGCATCCATCGCTACCAGGCTGGCCCGCGCCTGCCGCTCGCGGCGGTCGGCGGGCTGGTCCGGGCGGTCGCGCCATGAGCGGCGGCGAGCGCGTCATCATCGGCCTCTCCGGAGGCGTCGACTCCGCCGTCGCCGCCAGCCGCCTGCTGGAGGCCGGCTATCGCGTCGAAGGCCTGTTCATGAAGAACTGGGAGGATGACGACGACGCCGAATACTGCGCCGCCGAGGCCGACTACGCGATGGCCCGCGAGGTCGCGGATTGTCTCGAGATCCCCCTGCACAAGGCGAACTTCGCCGAGGACTACCGCCAGCGGGTGTTCGCCCAGTTCCTCCACGAATACGAGGCTGGGCGCACCCCCAACCCGGACATCCTCTGCAACCGCGAGATCAAGTTCCGTTCCTTCCTCGACCACGCGCGCGAGCTGGGCGCCCGCTGGATCGCCACCGGTCACTACGCGCGAGTCCGCCATCATGCGGACTTCAGCGAGCTGTGCATGGCGGCCGACGCCAACAAGGACCAGACCTACTTTCTGCATACCCTGACTCAGGAGCAGTTGCGCCCGGCCCTGTTCCCGCTGGGGGATATCCCGAAGGACCAGGTCCGGGTGCGGGCCCGCGAACTGGGTCTGCCGAACCACGCCCGCAAGGACTCCACGGGGATCTGCTTTATCGGCGAGCGGCGCTTCCGCGACTTCCTCGCGCAGTACCTGAACGCCACCCAGGGCGAGATGCGCACCCCGGAGGGTCAGATCGTCGGCTACCACCAGGGCCTGATGTTCTACACCCTCGGCCAGCGCCAGGGTCTCGGCATTGGCGGGGTCGACGGGTTCGCCGAGGCCCCGTGGTATGTGGTCGACAAGGATCTCGAGCACAACGCCCTGGTCGTCGCCCAGGACCCGCAGCATCCGCGACTGATGAGCCCGACGCTTGTCACCGAGCCGGTCCACTGGATCCACGACGTGCCCGCCCCGGGCGAGCCGCTCCGGGCCCGACTGCGCCATCGCCAGCCCCTGCAGGACTGCCGCATCGAGACGCTTGCGCAGGCGGGTGCCACGGTGTCGTTCGACAGCCCGCAACGCGCCGCCACCCCCGGGCAGTCCATCGCCTTCTACCGCGGCGATGTCTGCCTGGGCGGCGCGGTGATCGCGACCCGGACCACGCTGGACCACCACGCAGGCGCCATTCAATCCGCGTCTCCCTGAGTGAGTCCGCCGGGTCACTTCCGGTATAGTGAGCCCTGCCTGGCGCCCCGCCCCCGACCCACCAAGGAATGAACTGGCTTGGACCGCTCCGATCACAACCGCACGCTGGCGCTTGCCGCCCTCTTCCAGTGCGCCAGCCTGGTCAAGGATCTGGCCTGGCGCGGCAGCTGCGACGAATACGAGTTCGAGGTCCTGATCGGCAGCCTGTTTGCCTTCGATGCCGAGACACCGGAGGCGGTCTACCGCGAGGCCGTCAGCCTGAAGAGCGGCCTGGAACGCATCGAGAGCCAGCTGCAAAACGGCAGCAAGCCGCCGGACATGGAGATCACCCGCTACGCGATCGGCTTGATCTTCCTCGAGCGCAAGCTGCAAAAACGCGACGATATGCTGCAGACGCTGACCGACGGTCTGCAGGGCGCACAACGCCAGATCGACTACTTTCACATCACCCATGAGAGCGTGATCGCGCGACTCGCCGAGATCTACAAGGAAACCATCTCCGAACTCGGCCCGCGCATCATCGTGCAGGGAGAACAGAACAACCTCTCCAACCCGGAGACCGCCGCGCGCATTCGTGCGTTGCTGCTGGCCGGAATCCGGGCCGCGGTCCTCTGGCGCCAGGCCGGCGGATCGCGCTGGAAACTGCTTTTTGGCCGCAAACGGCTGATTCGCGAAGCGAACCACATCCTCAATCGACTCAATACCTGAACGCGGAAGACGCATCATGAGCCACGCCGACCCGAAGAACACCCAGACCCTGTCCGCTGGCGGCCTCGACTGCCGTTACGTGCCGATCACCGACGACGCCCGCGCGAAGGATCTGCCCTTTGCCCTCAAGGTGCTGCTGGAAAACCTGCTGCGCTTCGAGGACGAGCGCACCGTCCGGCGTGCCGACATCGAGGCCCTGCTGGACTGGGACCCGAAGGCCGAGCCGGCCCAGGAGATCGCCTTCCGACCGGCCCGCGTGCTGCTCCAGGACTTCACCGGCGTGCCGGCGGTGGTCGACCTCGCCGCGATGCGCGACGCGATGGAGGCCCTCGGCGGCGATCCGAAAAAGATCACCCCGCTGCAGCCGGCGGAGCTGGTGATCGACCACTCGGTCCAGGTCGATGCCCACGGCAACGCCAACGCGATGAACCTGAACGCGGAGCTGGAATACTCCCGCAACCGCGAGCGCTACAGCTTCCTCAAGTGGGGCCAGCAGGCCTTTGATACCTTCAAGGTGGTGCCGCCGGACACCGGCATCGTCCACCAGGTGAACCTCGAATACCTGGCCCGTACGGTGTTCGTGGACGACCAGGCCGAGGGGGGCTGCATGGCCTATCCGGATACCCTGGTCGGCACCGATTCCCATACCACCATGATCAACGGCCTCGGCGTACTCGGCTGGGGCGTGGGCGGCATCGAGGCCGAGGCCGCGATGCTCGGCCAGCCGATCTCCATGCTGATCCCGCAGGTCGTCGGCTTCCGCCTGACCGGCAAGCTGGCCGAGGGCGCCACCGCGACCGACCTGGTGCTGGTGATCGTCGAGATGCTGCGCAAGAAGGGCGTGGTCGGGAAGTTCGTCGAGTTCTTTGGCGACGGCCTCGCCGATCTGCCCCTGGCCGATCGCGCCACCATCGCCAACATGGCGCCGGAGTACGGCGCCACCTGCGGCATCTTCCCGATCGACGACGAGACCCTGAACTACCTGCGCCTGACCGGGCGTGACGCCGGCCATATCGAATTCATCGAGGCCTATGCCAAGGCCCAGGGGCTGTGGCGTGACGACAGCGCCCCGATCGCCCGCTACAGCGACATGCTGGAGCTGGACCTGTCCACGGTCGAACCCAGCCTCGCCGGGCCCAAGCGCCCGCAGGACCGCATCCCGCTGAGCCAGGCCGGCGCCACCATCAGCCGCCATCTGGACACCATGCTGAAGGAGCGCGAGAGCGGCGCCGACGAACCGGCCGAGGCCGAGCGCTTCGCGGCCGAGGGCGGGCATACCGCCGTGGGCGTGGAACACCAGGCGGAGGAGCCCCATCACACCGCCATCGAGATGGACGGCGAGACCTTCACCCTGGATCACGGCGACATCGTGATCGCGGCGATCACCTCCTGCACCAACACCTCCAACCCGTCGGTGATGCTGGGTGCCGGCCTGGTCGCGCGCAAGGCGCGCGAGGCGGGGCTGCAGGTCAAGCCCTGGGTGAAGACCTCGCTGGCCCCCGGCTCGCGCGTGGTCACCGACTACCTGGAGAAGTCCGGCCTGCTGACCGATCTGGAGGCCCTTGGCTTTCACGTGGTCGGCTATGGCTGCACCACCTGCATCGGGAACTCGGGCCCGCTGCCGGAGCCGATCTCCGAGGCCATCATCAAGGACGACCTGATCGTCAGCTCGGTGCTCTCCGGCAACCGCAACTTCGAGGGGCGCATCCATTCCGAGGTGCAGATGAACTTCCTCGCCTCGCCGCCCCTGGTGGTCGCCTACGCCCTGGCCGGGCGCAGCAATATCGACCTGTACAACGATCCCATCGGCGAGAACGCCGAGGGCGCGCCGGTCTACCTGAAGGACATCTGGCCGACCACCGACGAGGTGCGCGAGGCCGTCGCCAGCCACGTTGGCGCTGGCAGCTTTACCAGTGCCTACGGGGATCTCTACTCCGGCGAGGAGCGCTGGCGCAACCTGGAGGCCCCCAAGGGCGAGCGTTTCGAGTGGCAGGAGGACTCCACCTACGTCCGCAATCCGCCCTACTTCAAGGGCATGGGCATGACCCCGATGCCCTGGCACGACATCCAGGGCGCGCGCGTGCTGGCCCTGCTGGGCGACTCGGTCACCACCGACCACATCTCCCCGGCCGGCTCGATCGCCAAGGACAGCCCCGCCGGGAAGTACCTGGAATCCAAGGGCGTAAAGCCCGCGGACTTCAATTCCTACGGCTCGCGGCGCGGCAACCACGAGGTGATGATGCGCGGCACCTTCGCCAACGTGCGCCTGCGCAACCTGCTGGCCCCGGGCACCCAGGGCGGCGTCACCCAGCACCTGCCGGATGGCGAGCAGATGTCCATCTACGACGCCGCCATGCGCTACCAGGAAGAGGACACCCCGCTGATCGTGATCGCCGGTCAGGAATACGGGACCGGCTCCTCGCGCGACTGGGCCGCCAAGGGGACCCTGCTACTGGGAGTCAAGGCGGTGATCGTCGAGAGCTTCGAGCGCATCCACCGCTCCAACCTGGTGGGCATGGGTGTCCTCCCGCTGCAGTTCCTGCCCGGCGAGAACGCGGCCAGCCACGGACTGACCGGGCGCGAGACCTATAGCATCACCGGCGTGGAGAACGGCGAGGCCCGCGAGGCGACGGTGACCGCGGTGGACGACGACGGTCAGCGCACCACCTTCACCGTGCGTGTACGCCTGGATACCCCGCAGGAGGTGGACTACTTCCGCCACGGCGGCATCCTGCCCTACGTGTTGCGCCAGCTCGCGGGTTCCGCATAAGGTCTCGGCATGGGACGACGGATCTCCACGGAGGCAATACAGTCCGGTCAGACACTGGCGACCGCCGTGCATGACCGCTCCGGCCGTCTCCTGATCCCCGCCGGCATGGTGCTGCAGGACAAGCAGATCCGCGTGCTGCTGTCCTGGGGTATCAGCACGGTCGAGGTGGTCGAGGACGAGCAGGCAGCGGCCAATGATGGTCAGGACGAGCCTGTGGAGCTCCCGCCAGAAACCCGGCCCACGCCGGAGATGGAGGAACAGGCCGATACCATCCTGTCCGAGCGCTTCCGCCACTGTGACGTGAACGCCCACCCCATGGACGGGTTCCACCAGCTCGCCCGTGAGCAGTTGCTGGATGAGCTGATGCGCCGCGGGCACCGGTCCCGGGGTGCATGATGACCGTCGCCGAGTTCCTCGAGCAGGACGACTCGCTGTGCAGCTTTTCCGGCAGTTACAACACGATCTTCACCCGTCTTAGCGATCCCACGGCCAACGTCGCCGGGATCACCGAGGCAGTGGAGCTGGACCCGACCATCGCCGCGAAGACGCTGCGCATGGCGAACTCCTCGCTGTACGGCTTTCCCGAGCCCATCGACACCCTGCACCGCGCGGTCTCCATCATCGGCCTGCAGCAGATGCGCCAGATCGTGCTGTCGACAATCGTCATTGAGCATTTCCGTGGATTGCCGGTCATCGGCGTCGACATGGAGTCGTTCTGGCGCCACAGCATCGCGGTCGGCGTGCTCAGTCGCTCCATCGCACGGTTCCGCCGCGAGGCCAACATCGAACGGCTGTACCTCTACGGCATCATGCACGATCTGGGGCGGCTGCTGCTGTTCCTGCGCCTGGGCACCCGCACCGAGGAGCTGATCAACATCCGCGAACGCGAGCAGTGCCTGCTGTTCGAGGCCGAACGCGAGCTGCTCGGCTTCGATCATGCCGCCATCGGCTCCGCCCTGCTGGATGAATGGGGCATGACCCCGGCCCAGGTGGAGGCCACGCGCTACCACCATGCCCCGGAGGAGGCACGCGCCTTCCCGGTGGAAACCGCGATCGTGCACGTCGCCGACAGCATCGCGAATTCGCTGCGCCTGGGATCGTCCGGCGAGCGCTTCGTGCCCCCGGTAAGCCCCGAGACCTTCGACCGGATCGGCCTGGAGATGCCGGTCTACGAAGACATCATCGGCCACGCCCGCAAGCATCTGGACCAGATGCAGGCGATCCTCCTCGACTGAGCCCGTATGCAGGCAAAGGACGCTGTTGCATGAGCCCATCGTATCGCACGCCCGAGGAGGTCAATGCCCTCCATGAGCGCATCCGCTTCCTCGAGGAGGCCCTGGAGGCCAACGCCTACGCGATGGACGTGCTCGCCTCGACCACGGCGATCTTTGGCGATACCGACCGCAACCGCAGCCCCGAGCTGATCATCCAGAACAGCATCGAGTCCATTCGTCGGCTTCTGCCGGCACAGGACATGGCGGTCTACGTGCTGGACAACGACTGCTCCTTCAATCTCGCCTACCAGGAGCGCCCGGAGGAGCTGGAGCCGGACCTCGCGGACACCGTGGAACAGCTGATCCGCGACGGGCAGTTCTCCTGGGCGCTGCATCAGAATCACCCGGTCTGCCTCCCCTCGCCGGTCGACGGCGAGAGCGTCATGCTCCACGTGATCTCCACGCGCACCCGGATTCGGGGGATGTTCGTCGCCCGCTTCCGCCAGTCGGAGCTGCAGCGGTACGAGATGATCCTGTCGACCCTGACCATGGTGCTCTTCAATACCGCCTATGCCCTCGAGAGCGCCGACCTGTTCCAGATGATGGATCGGCGCCAGAAGGCCCTGCAGCGGATCACCGAGCGCCAGTCGCGCGAACTGCTGCACCACATGTCGCACGACTCGCTGACCAACCTGCCCAATCGCATGCTGTTCAGCGACCGCCTGTCACAGGCCATGGAGCGCCATGCCGGCGCCGCCGGTCACGTGGCGCTGATCCTGCTGGACCTCGACAATTTCAAGCGCACCAATGACTCCCTCGGCCATCGGGCCGGCGACGAGCTGATCCGCAAGGTCGCGCAGGACCTCTCCGAACTGCTGGACCATGCGCGCGAGCGTTCCGGTCGCCACCTGCGCACCACCCTGTCGCGCCTGGGCGGCGACGAGTTCGGCATCCTCGTGGAGGACAGCCAGGGGCTGGAGGGTATCGTCCGCCTGGTCACCGACGTCGTCCGCAAGACGGCAACCGAGCGCCAGATCTTCGATCAGCCGGTGGTCAGCAGCGTGTCCTGTGGTATCGCGGTGTACCCCTACGACGGCGAGGACGCGGACACCCTGCTGGGCAACGCGGATGCCGCGATGTACGAGGCCAAGCAGCGCGGGCGCAACGGGTTCCGCTTCTATACCCAGGACCTCAACGCCCGCACCTTCCGTCACTTCGAGCTGGAAAACGAGCTGGGCCAGGCCATTGCCAATGAGCAACTGGTGCTGCACTACCAGCCCAAGGTGGAGCTCGCGACCGGCCGGGTCATCGGCGCCGAGGCCCTGATCCGCTGGCAGCACCCGAAGCTGGGCCTGCTGCCGCCCGGCCACTTCATCGAACTGGCCGAGGACATGACCCTGATCGAGGAGATCGGGGAATGGGTGCTGCGTCAGGTCTGCCGCGACCTGCAATCCCTGCGCATGGGGGAGGACGAGCTCCCGCGGGTCGCGATCAATGTCTCCGCCCGCCAGCTGCGCCAGCCGGATCTGGCCGGCGGCTTCCATCGCATCATCCGCGAGGCCGGCATCCCCACCCGCTGCATCGAACTGGAGCTCACCGAGACCAGCATCATGGATGACCCCAAGGGTGCCGCGCGCGTCTTCCAGCGCCTGCGCCAGGTTGGCATGTCCCTGGCCGTCGACGACTTCGGCACCGGCAACGCCTCGCTGATGCAGCTCAAGCAGTTGCCGGCCGATACCCTGAAGATCGACCGCTCCTTCGTGAAGGATCTCGACCACGGCGAGGAGCATGCGCAGATCGTGCGCGCGATCGTGCTGATGGCCCGCACCCTGGGGCTCGACGTGATCGCCGAAGGCGTGGAGACCGAGCGCCAGGCGCAGATCCTGCAGGACCTCGACTGCCACACGGCCCAGGGCTACTTCTACTCGCACCCCGTCCCGTTTGCCGACTTCCGCGGGCTGCTCCAGCCAGGCGTGGCGCTCCCGCTCGCGACCGCCTGACGCCTCGTCCTCCTGCGCCCCGCGACGCTTCTATTCTGACGGGCCGGTCAGGTTCGCGGGGTCCAGGAGGGCCTGCAGGCGCTCGCGCGGGATGTCAGTGTGTTCTGCCGCCACCTCGACGATGGGCCGCCCGGTCGCGTAGGCCTCCTTGGCGATACGCGCACCGGCCTCGTAGCCAATCTCCGCGTTCAGGGCCGTCACCAGGATGGGGTTGCGGTCCAGGGCGGCGCGCACGACCGCCTCGTTCACGGTGAAACCCGCGATGGCGCGGTCCGCCAGATGCCCGGCCGCACGCGCCAGCAGGCCCGTCTGATTCAGCAGATTGTCGGCGATCAGCGGCAATCCCACGTTCAACTGGAAATTGCCGCCCTGCCCGGCGGCCGCGATCGCCGCATCCAGACCGATCACCTGCTGCGCGGCCATGATGACGCCCTCCGGGATCACCGGATTCACCTTGCCCGGCATGATCGAGCTGCCCGGTTGCAGGGCCGGCAGCGCGATCTCGCCCAGCCCCGCCAGCGGACCGGAGTTCATCCAGCGCAGGTCGTTGGCAATCTTGATCAGGCTGGTGGCCGTGGTGCGCAGCTGCCCCGACAGTTCCACCGCCGTGTCCTGGCTGGCGAGCCCCGCGAACCCGTTGGATTCGCGCTCGAAGGCAATGCCGGTGCGTTCCGCCAGGCGCTGTGCCACACGCTCGCCGAACGCAGCCGGGGCATTGATCCCCGTACCCACCGCGGTGCCACCGATCGCCAGCCGGTTTACCCGGTCGCGGGTCGCGCGCAGGCGTTCGACATCCAGCTCCAGCTGCGTGCGCCAGCCAGACAACTCCTGGCTCATGCGCACCGGCATCGCGTCCATCAGGTGGGTGCGCCCGGTCTTCACGATCGCGGTCAGTTCGCCCTCGCGCCGCGCGATGGTGGCGATCAGGTGACGCAGCGCCGGGATCAGTTCCTGTTCCAGCTGGGTCGATGCCGCCACGTGCAACGCGGTCGGGATCACGTCGTTCGAGCTCTGGGAACGGTTCACGTGGTCATTGGGGTGGATCGGCAGGGCCTCGCTGGAGGCCAGGCGCGCGATCACCTCGTTCATGTTCATGTTGGTACTGGTGCCCGATCCGGTCTGGTAGACATCCACCGGGAAGGCATCCGCATGTTCGCCACTGGCGATGGTCTCGGCGGCCGCGACAATGACCCCGGCCACCTCCGCCGGCAGCTGCTCCAGCGCCTGATTGGCTTCGGCACAGGCCGCCTTGGTTTGCGCCAGGGCACGAATGAAGGCCGCCGGGAGGGGGCGTCCGGCGATCTGGAAGTTGTCCACCGCACGCTGGGTCTGGGCGCCCCACAGGGCCTGCTCCGGGACCGCCACCGGTCCGAGACTGTCCTGTTCCTGACGCATTGCGGGCTTCGACATGCCGTTCTCCTGGTTGGGTCCGCGCCGGTAACCGGGGTCTCCCCGGCGCGATGCTGTATTGCAACTGAACGCCTTAGTATACTGCGCCGCCTGACTCGAACCCGACCCCGGAATGCCCATGTCCCCGAGCCCCCTGACTGCGATCAGCCCTGTCGACGGCCGCTACGCGCGCCATACCCGCGACCTGGCGCCCTACTTCTCCGAACAGGGCCTGATGCAGGCCCGCGTGCGCGTGGAGATCGCCTGGCTCAAGGCCCTGGCCGCCGAGCCGGCTATCCCCGAGGTGCCGGCCTTGACCGACGCGGCGGGTGCCTTCCTCGATGAGATCGCCTTCGGCTTCGACGAGGTCGCGGGCGCCCGGGTGAAGGAGATCGAGGCGACCACCAACCACGACGTGAAGGCGATCGAGTACTACATCAAGGAACAGATGGCGGACCGCGCCGACCTGCAGAGCCAAATCGAGTTCGTGCACTTCGCCTGCACCTCCGAGGACATCAACAACCTCGCCTACGGCGTGATGGTCCGCGAGGCCCGCGACCAGGTGATGCTGCCGGCCCTGGACAGCGTGCTCGCCCCCCTGCGCACGCTTGCCGAACGCTTCGCCGAACAACCGATGCTCGCGCGCACCCACGGCCAGCCGGCCTCCCCCACCACCATGGGCAAGGAACTGGCCAACGTGGTCGCGCGTCTGGAGCGCCAGCGCGACGAGATCGCCGCCGTCGCCTGCCGCGGCAAGATCAACGGCGCGGTCGGCAACTTCAATGCCCACAGCGTGGCCTACCCGGAGGTCGACTGGCCGGCCCTGTCGCGGCGAATGATCGAGGGCCTGGGGCTGGAACCGAATACCCACACCACCCAGATCGAGCCGCATGACTTCCTCGCCGAGCTGTTCCATGCCTTCATGCGCGCGAACACCATCCTGCTGGATGCGGCGCGCGACATCTGGGGCTATATCTCGCTGGGCTACTTCAAGCAGAAGGTTGTGGCCGGCGAAGTCGGCTCCTCGACCATGCCGCACAAGGTCAACCCGATCGACTTCGAGAACGCCGAGGGCAACCTCGGCCTGGCCAATGCCCTGTTCGATCATCTCGCGGGCAAGCTGCCGGTGTCGCGCTTCCAGCGCGATCTGACCGACTCCACCGTGCTGCGCAACATCGGCCTGGCGTTCGCCTGGTCGCTGATCGCCTACAAGGCCTTCGATCGCGGCCTCGGGAAGCTGGAGATCGAGCCCGGCCGCCTGGCGGAAGACCTGGACCAGAACTGGGAGGTCCTGGGCGAGGCGGTCCAGACCGTGATGCGTCGCTACGGCATCGAGTCGCCCTACGAGAAGCTCAAGGAACTGACCCGCGGGCAGCGCATTACGCCCGAGGCCCTGGCGGCCTTCATCGACGGCCTCGAGATCCCGGAAGAGGCCCGCGCGCGCCTGCGCGAGCTGACGCCGGGGACCTACACCGGCATCGCCGAGAAGCTCGCGCGCGACCTCTGATCCCGCACGGCATGGCGGCCCCGGATCCGAACCAACCGCTGGTCCTGCTTGGCGGGCTCACGACCGCCGAGTTTCTGCGCGACTACTGGCAGCAACGCCCGCTGCTCGTGCGCAATGCGGTCCCGGGTTTCGAGAATCCCATCGAGCCCGACGATCTGGCCGGCCTGGCGACCGATCCGGATGCCGCCAGCCGCATCGTCCGCGGGCATGTCGACCGCCAGGACTGGGACGTGGAGTACGGCCCCTTCGACGCCGAGCACCTGGGGCAGCTGCCCGCGCGCGACTGGACCCTGCTGATCACCGACGTGGAACGCTTCTGGCCCGGCGGGTCGGACTTCCTCGCCCGTTTCGACTTCATCCCGCGCTGGCGCCGGGACGACCTGATGATCTCCTATGCCCCGCCCGGGGGCTCCGTCGGACCGCATGTGGATCAATACGACGTGTTCCTGTTCCAGGCCGCGGGACGCCGCCGCTGGCAGATCCAGGACCCACCGGGATCACTGGATTGCCACGACGACCTGCCGCTCGCCATCCTGCGCGAGTTCCACCCGAGCGAGACCTGGGAGCTGGGCCCCGGCGACCTGCTCTATCTGCCGCCCGGTCTGCCGCATTACGGCCTGTCGCTGGATGCGCAGTGCATGACCTGGTCGGTCGGTTTTCGCGCCCCGACCATCCTCGACGTCCTGACCGGCTTTCTCGAGGAGCGCGCCAACGTGATCGGCGACCAGGCGCGTTTCGAGGATCCGGGGCGTCACCCGGCTGCCTGCCCCGCCGAACTCCCCGCCGCGGATCGCAGGGAACTGCGCGAGGCCCTGCGCGCGCTGCTCGCCGCGGAGGACCAGGACCTGGACGCCTATCTCGGCCGGTTCCTGACCCGCCCCGCCGGGAACATCGAGCTCGCTCCGGAAGACCCCGGGATCGCAGCCCGTGCCGGGGTTGCGGAACGCTTTGTCCTCCACCCCGGTATCCGCCGCGCGTGGTTCCAGGGCCCCGACGGCCCGGTCCTGTGCGTCGGTGGCAATGACTATCCCGCACAGCACGTCGCGCCTGAGGTCCTGGAGACGTTCTGCCGCGCGGAGACGCTCAGCGTCGCCGAATGGGAGGAGGCGATCCCCGCGATCCGCCAGATCCTGGCGGACGGGCTCGAGGCGGGCTGGATCGCCCCGGAGACGCCCGCCGAGTAGCCGCCTGTACGGTGTGAGGCGTCAGGCCGCCCGGGGCAGACAAGCCCGGGCGGCGCGCTCGATCAGCTCCGGGCCGGCGCCGGGTTGATGGGCCCCCTCGGTCAGGACACGCCGCCACTGCCGGGCCCCGGGCTCCCCGTGGAACAGCCCCAGAATGTGCCGGGTCAGGCGTGCCAGCGGCACGCCGTCTCGCCGCATCCCCTCGGCCAGCTCCAGGAGCCCCTCCAGCACCCCCTCGCGTGTCGGATCCTGGTCCGCACCGAAATACAGCCGGTCCACCACGGACAGGCTCCAGGGCTCGTGGTAGGCCTTGCGTCCGAACATCACGCCATCCACCTGCTGCAGATGGGCCCGAGCACCCGGTACATCGTCGAGCCCGCCGTTCAGCACGATGGTCAGCTGGGGAAACTCCGCCTTCAGGCGGTACACGCGGGCGTAGTCCAGCGGCGGGACATCGCGGTTGTCCTTGGGGCTCAACCCCTGCAGCCAGGCCTTGCGCGCGTGCACCACGAACACCCGGCAGCCGGCCGCGGCGACCTGTTCCACGAAGGCATGCAGGTCGGCCTCGGAGTCCTGGTCGTCGATGCCGATGCGGTGCTTGACGGTTACCGGGACCTCCACCGCGTCGCGCATCGCCGCCACACAGTCGGCCACCAGCCCCGGATCCGCCATCAGGCAGGCGCCGAACGCGCCGGACTGGACACGGTCGGAGGGACAACCCACATTCAGGTTAATCTCGTCGAAGCCGCGATCGGCCGCGATGCGTGCCGCCTGCGCCAGCGTGGCCGGGTCCGACCCGCCCAGCTGCAGCGCGATCGGGTGTTCCTCCGCGGCAAAGCCGAGCAGGCGGTCGCGATCGCCATGGATCACCGCGTTGGCATGCACCATCTCGGTATACAACAATGCCCGACGGGTCAGCAGCCGATGGAACCGGCGACACCAGGTGTCCGTCCAGTCCATCATCGGTGCAACCGAGAACCGCGGGTCGGGAAAGTGGCCCGCGTCACCCATACGCGAAGCCCCCGTGCCGCGCAGGCCGCCTCGCAAAGCCATAAAGGATTGCCGTCATGTCGGAAAGCGAAGTCCCTGAAACCTTTCTTGATAGTGTCTCACACATGGTCGACCGGGCCATGGCCTACCTCGAACTCCCCGAGGGGGCGCGCGAGGCCCTGAAGTCCTGCGACTCGGTGATTCAGGTCAGTTTTCCGATCCGCTTTCGCGACCGCATCGAGGTGTTCAAGGGCTGGCGCGCGGTGCACTCCGCGCATCGCCTGCCATCCAAGGGCGGTCTGCGCTTCTCCCCGACCATGGATCAGCAGCACGCCGAGGCCCTGGCGGCCCTGATGACCTACAAATGCGCCATCGTGGACATCCCCTTCGGGGGTTCCAAGGGTGGGCTTCGGATCGATCCGCAGAAATACGACGAGTGGGAGATGGAGCGCATCACCCGACGCTTCGCCCACGAACTGATCCAGCGTGACTACATCAGCCCCGCGCAAAACGTGCCGGCCCCCGATGTGGGGACCTCCCAGCGCGAGATGGCCTGGATCATGGAGACCTACCGCGAACGGCATCCGGAAGATCTCGATCACGCCGCCTCGGTGACCGGAAAGCCCGTGGAGCTGGGGGGCATCGTCGGGCGTCTCGAGGCCACCGGACGCGGTGTGCAGTACGCGCTACAGGCGTTCTTTCGCGAGGGCTCGGCCGCCCGCGAGGCCGGGTTCGAAGGTGGCCTGGGCGAACAGCGAATCATCATTCAGGGCTTCGGCAACGTCGGCTACTATGCCGCGCGCTTCCTGCAGCAGGACGATCACGCGAAGATCGTCGGCGTCATCAAGAGCGATGGCGGCGTGTACTGCGAAGACGGTATCGACGTCGAGGCGCTGCACGACTACGTCCGCCGCAGCGGCACCATGGAGGGCTTTGCCGGCGTCGAGTTCGAGCGCGACGGCAACCGCATCCTGGAACGCGAATGCGACATCCTGATCCCGGCGGCGCTGGAAGGCGCGATCCATCGCGGCAACGCCGACCGCATCCAGGCCCGGCTGATCGCCGAGGCCGCCAACGGGCCCTGCACCTGGGAGGCCGACCAGGCACTGCGGGCCCGCGGGATCACGATCCTGCCGGACGTCTACGTCAATGCCGGGGGTGTCGTCGTGTCCTACTTCGAATGGGTGCGCAACCTGTCGCACATGCGCTTCGGGCGCCTGGAGCGGCGCTACGACCAGTCCCAGGGCCAGCACATCGTGACGGCCATCGAGATGATGACCAACGAGAGCATCCCGGAATGGATTCGCGACGCGGTGGTTCGCGGTGCCGAGGAGATCGATCTGGTTCGTTCCGGCCTCGAGGACACCATGCGCGAGGCGTTCCGCGAGATGCACGAGGTCCGCGAGGTGGAAAGCAACGGCGAGGTACTCGACTACCGCACCGCCGCCTATCTGATCGCCCTGCGCAAGATCATCCGCGCCCGCAGCGACCTCAAGCTCATCTGACCCACACGCTCCGCGAACGCAGGGGATCCGGGGAATTCCCTCCCCTGCCCATGCCCCTAACCCGCCGGCCCGTACCGCGACTCCAGCGCCGCGAACAGGGCACGCAGGCCCATCGCCTCGCCGCCCTTGGGCCGGCCCGGCCGAGCCCGATCGTTGAAGGCCATGATGTCGAAGTGCAGCCAGGTCGTGTCCTCGGGGACGAATTCCTTCAGGAAGAGCCCCGCAGTGATCGCACCGGCGTAACCGCTGCTGGAACTGTTCACGATGTCGGCCACGTCGCTGTCCAGCATGTAGCGATACGGGGTATGCAGGGGCAACTGGCACACCGGATCGTCCCATTCCCGAGCCGGCTCGACCAGCGCCCGGGCCCAGCCTTCGTCCTCGGTGAAACAGGCGCTGATCTCGGTCCCCACGGCCACGCGCGCGGCACCGGTCAGCGTGGCGAAATCCACCAGCAGGTCGGGGTGGAACGATCCCGCCCGATCCAGCAGGTCGGCCAGCACCAGCCGCCCCTCGGCATCGGTGTTGTCGATCTCGATGCGCTTGCCGTTGCGCGCGGTCAGGACATCGCCCGGGCGGAACGCCCCGGCACCAATGGCATTCTCGACCGCGCCGATCAGCACGGTCATGCGCACAGGCAACGCCTGCGCCATGATCAGGCGGGCCAGACCCAGCGCGATGGCCGCCCCGCCCATGTCCTTTTTCATCTGACGCATGGAATTCCCGGGCTTCAGGTTCAGCCCGCCCGAATCGAAGCACACGCCCTTGCCCACCAGCACCAGCGACGGGGCATCCGGCGGCCCCCAGGTCAGCTCGATCACCCGCGCGCCGTGGTCACTGGCCGCACCCACCGCGTGGATGCAGGGGAAGTCCTGTTCCAGCTTGTCGCTGTCACTCACGACATGCAGGCTGCAACCGAAGGCCTCAGCCAGATCCCGGGCCTGCAGGGCCAGGTTGGCCGGCATCATGTCGGCGGCGGGGGTGTTGATCAGGTCGCGGGTCAGGCCGATCGATTCGACAAAGGCCTGAACCCGGGCCGGGTCGGCGTCTTCCGGCCAGACCAGCCGTGGCGTGCGTTCCTGCGGTTCGCGGTAGCGGTCAAAGCGGTAGCGCCCCAGGCCCCAGCCGATGGCGGCGAGGTTCTGGACGTCGGCGTTGAGAAAGTCCGTCTCCAGACGATAGTCGCCGCTGCCCAGTGTCTCCGCCGCCGCGGCCAGCATCCAGATCGGCGTCTCGGCGTCGAACCCGGCCAGAACTGCCGCCAGCCCGCCGTCCGCGTCGGGAATACGCAGGATCGCGCCCGGCTCCGCCTCGAAGCCGGAGGCCTCGACCCACTTGCGCCAGCTCTCCGGCGCGGCCTCCAGGCGGACCGGGAGTGACTCGCGGCTGACCGGGATCAGCGGGACAGCGGTTTCGGACGACGCAACAAAGACAGAATCCACGCGGCTTTCCTCGAAATCGATCCAAAACGGCCATAATACGCATCTTGTCGATCCCCCGGGATCGTACCCACTCAGCCGGTGCACGGTTCCGTGTGCCGGGGCCCTACAGGATGTGACGATGACGCCAGCGCTGGAGATTCGCGGGCTCAAGAAGACCTACAAGAACGGATTCGAGGCCCTCAAGGGGATCGACCTCGAGGTGGCGCCCGGCAGCTTCTTTGCCCTGCTGGGCCCCAACGGGGCCGGCAAGTCCACCACCATCGGGATCATCACCTCGCTGATCAACAAGACCGCGGGCACGGTCAAGGTCTTCGGTCACGACCTGGACACCGACCTGCAGGCGGTCAAGCGCTCCATCGGGCTGGTCCCGCAGGAGTTCAACTTCAACAACTTCGAGCCGATCGGCGAGATCGTCGTCAACCAGGCGGGCTACTACGGCATCCCCCGGCGCGAGGCCTGGGAGCGCTGCGAGCACTACCTGAACGAGCTGGGCCTGTGGGAAAAGCGCAAGGACATGGCGCGTACGCTGTCCGGGGGCATGAAGCGCCGGCTGATGATTGCGCGCGCCCTCGTGCACGAACCGCGGCTGCTGATCCTGGACGAACCCACCGCCGGCGTCGATATCGAACTGCGCCGCTCCATGTGGGACTTCCTGACCCGTATCAACACCGACGGACGCAGCATCATCCTGACCACGCACTATCTCGAGGAGGCGGAGACGCTGTGCCGCAACATCGCGATCATCGATGACGGCGGCATCATCGAGAACACCACGATGAAGCAGCTCCTCGCCAAGCTCGAGACGGAGACCATGGTCCTGGATCTCAGCGAACCACCGCCGGGCCTCCCCGAGGATGCGCCGGTGGCCCTGCGCCAGGTCGACGAGCTCACGCTGGAGGCCGACATCCGCCGCGGCCAGCACCTGAACGATCTGTTCCGGGTCCTGGATCAGGCCGGAATCCGCGTTCAGAGCATGCGCAACAAGGCCAACCGCCTGGAGGAACTGTTCATCCGCATGACCCGCAACGGCCAGAGCCCCAGTCACCTCACGCCGGGTGCCAGCGGCGCCAGCGAGCAGCCGGAGAACCAGGCATGAGCAGCACCCACCTGCGTCACTACTGGACCGCCTTCCGCACCATCGTCACCAAGGAGGTGCTGCGCTTCGCCCGCATCTGGGTGCAGACGGTGCTGCCGCCGGTGATCACCACGGCCCTGTACTTCATCATCTTCGGTGGCCTGATCGGCGAGCGAATCGGCGAGATGGAAGGCTACCGCTACATGGACTTCATCGTGCCCGGCCTGATCATGCTGGCCGTGATCACCAACAGCTATTCCAATGTGGTTTCGTCCTTCTTCGGTTCCAAGTTCCAGCGCCATATCGAGGAGTTGCTGGTCTCGCCGATCCCCAACAGCGTGATCATCCTCGGCTTCGTCTTCGGCGGCGTGGCCCGCGGCCTGGCGGTGGGAGTGGCCGTCCTGCTGGTGTCGCTGTTCTTCAGTCCGCTCAGCGTGCACAACGCCCCGGTCATGCTGGTCATCGTGCTGATGACGTCGATCCTGTTCGCCCTTGCCGGGCTGATCAATGGTGTCTTCGCCCGCACCTTCGACGATATCGCGATCGTCCCGACCTTCGTGCTCACGCCGCTGACGTACCTGGGCGGGGTGTTCTACTCAATCAGCCTGCTGCCGGAGTTCTGGCAGGGCGTGTCGATGCTCAACCCCATCCTGTACATGGTGGACGCCTTCCGCTACGGCAGTCTCGGCCACAGCGACTTCCCCGTGGCCATGTCCTTCGCCATCATCGCGGGCTTCATCGCCGTCCTTTACTCCGTGGCACTGATCCTGCTCAATCGCGGCGTCGGAATCCGATCCTGACGCCCAGCCCCGGCGAAACCGCCGGAAAGCGGCTTCCGACGGTGTTTATTGCCCGAAAAAACGTGGTATAAAGCGGAAACTCTCCGGGGCAAGGGCCATATGGGTTACAATAGAAAGACATCGCATTTCTTTCTGGCGGGCACCGCCGGACTCGCCATCCTGGTGGGTACCAGCCTCCTGCTCGCCTCCCAGCCCGCCGAGACCTCCCAGCCGCTCCAGATCGGTGCCGGCAACCCGCTCCCCGTCGCCAAGCTGTCCCTCGCACGCCCGGACCACCCGGCCGGAGGCGCGTTGATCAGCCCGGCACCGTCGGCGTCGTTCGATGCGGGCGCGCAGACCGTCGCGTTTGCCACCGACATGCTGGACGACCCGAGCACCGGCTACCACGACGACCCCATCGACCCGGACGCGGAGGCGCCCACCTCCTACGAAACCTTCGACCTCGACGGTGAGGGCGATACCGCCGCCGAGGCGGACGCGGCCGAGGACGAATGGCACAGCCATACGCTGAAGGATGGCGAGCGCCTGACCGGACTCTGGGAACGCGAATGGGATCTCCCCCTCGCGACGCTCTACCGCCTGCTGGATGACGACGAGAACGCCTCCATCCTGAACCGTGTGCGTCCCGGCCAGGAGATCGAATGGCAGGTGGACGACGAGGGCTATCTGACCCGCATGCGCCTGTGGACCTCCCGCGCCAGCGGGCACGAGTGGATCCGCGAGTCCGAGGGCTGGGACTTCGAACGCGGCGAGGTCGAGAATGGCCGCGAGGTCAGCCATCTGATCATCAGCGCCGAGATCGACGGGAACATCGCGTCCGCGCTGAGCGAACGCGCGGATATCTCCCCGGGGGCGGCCAACGCCCTGGCCGTACTGCTCGACCGCTACCTGCCCGTGCGTACCCATGCCCGTACCGGTGACCAGTTCACCCTGCTGGTGGAACAGGAGACGCTGGTCGGCGACGACACCCCGCACAACCTCCGCCTGCTCGCCTTCGACTACGAAGGCGAACGCATCGAGATCCGCGCCGCCCGCAACGTCAACGGCCGGTTCTACACGCCCGAGGGCGAGAGCCTGCTGCCGCCATTCGATCGTCGCCCGTTTGCGGGCAATTACCGCATCAGTTCCAGTTTCAATCCCCGCCGCCGCCATCCGGTCACCGGCCGTGTGGCCCCCCACCACGGTACGGACTTCGCCATGCCGGTGGGCACGCCCATCCTCGCGCCGGCCGACGGCCGCGTGACCCGCGTGGAGAATCACCCCTACGCCGGGCGCTTCATCGTCATCGAGCACGGCCAGGGATACTCCACGCGCTACCTGCATCTGCAGCGACAGCTGGTACGCCCCGGGCAGACCGTGGAGCGCGGTGACCGTATCGCCCTGTCCGGCAACACCGGACGCAGCACCGGGCCCCACCTGCATTACGAGATCCACGTGAACAACCGGCCGCAGAACCCGATGCGCGTGGAGCTCCCGGAGAGCGATGCCCTGGAAGGCGACGAACTCGACCGCTTCAAGTCCATCAGCCAGACCCTCCTGGCCCAGCTGGACAACGGGGTGCGCAACCAGCAGGTCGCCTTCACCTCGTTCGAAGAGCTGACCCGTTGAGGGATTGATCCGAGGGTCCCGTCGGTGGGCGCCTCGCGTTCATCGCCGGGGTCCTGATTGCGTGGTGGCCTCCTCTCCCTTGTCTCCCCTGCTCGACTGGGCGCGTCTTGACTGGCGCGACGGCATGCCCTTTGCTGTCGACTACGGCGACGGCTATTTTGGATCGCGCCAGCCGCGCGCAGAAGCGCAAGAGGTCTTCCTCGAGGCCAACAGCCTGCCGGAGCGGTTCTCCGGCTGCCGCCACTTCGCGATCGGTGAAACCGGCTTCGGCACCGGGCTGAACCTGCTGCTGGCGCTGGAGCAATGGCGCCGGCACGCCCCGTCGGATGCCTTCCTCTCACTGCTCAGCCTGGAGGCACACCCCCTTTCGCCGGAGGACCTCGCCACCCTGCACCAACACCTCGGGCTCGACGATGCCGACAGCCGCGCCCTGCGCGCGCAGTACCCGCCCCCGGTACCGGGACTGCACCGGATCGAATTCCCCGGGGCGCGCGCCACCCTGACCCTGGGCCTGGGCGACGCCGCGCCAATGCTTGCGGGCGTGCGCGGCCGGATCGATGCCTGGTTCCTGGACGGCTTCGCGCCGCGCAGCAATCCCGCGTTGTGGAACACCGGCGTTTTTCGCCAGATCGCCCGGCTGTCCGCGCCCGGCGCCACGTTCGGCACCTACACCGCCGCGGGCCAGGTCCGGCGCGATCTGGAGGGTGTCGGATTTACGGTCCGGCGCGCCCACGGCCACGGACGCAAGCGCGAGCGCCTGACCGGGGCTCTCCGCGCGCCGTCCGCCGAACCGGCGCCGTCGGCACCGCGGGCGCCCCGCCACGTGGCCGTCGTCGGGGCCGGACTGGCCGGGCTGGCCAGCGCGCACGCGCTGGAACGTCGCGGCATCCGCACCACCCTGTTCGACCCCGCCGGAGTCGCCGGCGGTGCATCCGGCAACCCGGCCGCCGTACTGCTGCCCAACCTGCACCCGCGCGATGCCGACCTGAACCGCCTGGCCCTGGCCGGGATGCGCAGGACCCGGACCCTGATCAACGAACTGGAGGCCCATACGGGGGAAGTATTGCGGCTGGCCTCCGGCGTCGCCTTCCACGGCATCAGCGCCCACGGGAAGAAACGGGTGACCCGTCTGCTCAAGGCCGGCAGCGAAGCGACCGGGGTGCTCTTTGATCCGGCGGGCCCGGGATGCACCGACGCCCCGCATCTGTACTACCCCGAGGGCCTGGCGGTGGATATGGCCGCTCTTTGTCGTGCCCTTGCCGGCACCCTGCCGGCGCCCCGCGCAGAGGCTGTCACGCACATCCACCTGACTCCCGGCCAAGACGCAGTGCAACTGGAGACGGAGTACGGCCGGGAGTCATTCGATGCCGTCGTGCTGGCCAATGGCGCCGGTCAGGGGGCGCCCCTGAGCCCCGAACACGGGGCGGTCTCGACGGTCACCGGCCAGATGACCCGAGTGGCGGCCACCCTGCCCGACTGGGGCGGGTTCGTCGCCACCGGACAGGGCTACTGCATCCCGTCCCCCGACCAAACAGCATGGATCGGCGCGACCTACCGGCGCACGCAAGGCCCCGGCATCCGTCAGGCCGACACGCTCCTGGCTACGGACGACGCGGCGAACCTTCGCCACCTGGCCTGGGTGCCCGGCCTGGACGATCCCGCCACCCAGGTCCTGGACCACTGGGCCGGCGAACGGGCGGTGGTCCGCGATCGCCTGCCCCTGGTCGGGCCCAGCCGAATGGACGCGCGCGGCCGCGTCCAGCTCAACCTCGCGCATGGCTCACGCGGCCTGCTGTACGCACCCCTGGCCGCCGAGTGGCTGGCCGACCATTGGCTGGGCCTGATCGAACCCCTGGAGACCACTACCGCCGCGCGACTGGATCCCGCCCGACACGCGGGTCAGGCCCCGGGAGCCTCCGACGAGGCGTAGGCCACATCGTTGCGGCCCGCCGCCTTCACCCGGTACATCGCATGATCCGCGGCCATCATCAGGTCGGCGAGCCGCTGTCCGTCACCCGGATAGAAGGCGACGCCGATGCTGCATGACAGGCTCACCTCCACCGTATCCATATGCCCGGGGTGCAGCTCAAAGGGCTCACGGAAGGCCTCTTGCAGCCGCTCGACCAGCCGCGTTGCCTCCTCCGCGTGGTGCAGCGGGGCACTCAATACGATGAACTCGTCCCCGCCCAGGCGAACCAGCAGGTCATCCGTGCGCAGGCTGCCGGCCAGACGCCTGGCGAGCAGCCGCAGCAACTCGTCGCCCACCGCGTGGCCATACTGATCGTTCACCGGCTTGAAGCGATCCAGGTCGATGAACAGCAGCGCCAGCTGACCCTCCTTGCGGTCGGCCCGGGCCGCCAGACGGGGAAACGCGCGGTCCAGCGCGGCCCGGTTCGCGGTGCCGGTCAACGGGTCCTCCCACGCGAGCGCCTGCATGCGTTCCTCCAGCTGCTTGCGCTCGGTCACGTCCAGGGCATGCCAGACCACGGCCGCGGAACCCTCGAACGGCGTGTGAATCGGTCGGACCCGCGCCTCGTACCAGCGCGTCTCGTCCGCTGCCACCCCCGGCTCGGGCGCGTGGAACGCACTGGCCTGCAGACGGTACTCGGGTTCCTGCATCGCCCCCTCGCGCAGGGCCCTTTGTACGATATCGGAGAACCGATCCGCCACCTCGGGGGGTAACAACTCGGCCAGGGTATGCCCCACGGCCGTGGTGTGCGGGTCGCGGCCATGGCGCGCCTCGCCGAACACCCGCCGCACCAGCCCGGACGCATCAATCACCAGGGCATCGCCGGGCATGGCCTCGAACAGGGCGTCCTGGAGGTCCCGCGCCTCGCTCAGGGCATTGAACAGCATGCGATTCTCGTGCACGTCGACGAAGCTCAGCAGACAGGCCCGCTGCCCGTCCCAGTCGATCGGCACCCAGCGCAACAGATGAAAACGCTGATCCCCGTCCGCGGCCTTCACCCGGATCTCGCGCCCCCGGGGCTCCTCCGGCACCGCGGCGCGGGTGAAATCGAGATCGGGGGGCAGACGCGGACGATCCGCCGGGTGGATCACATCCAGTGTGGCCAAGGCCTGCCCGGGGTTCGGCGACACCCCGGTCATGCGCGCGAAGGCCGGGTTGGCCCACAGAACGCGCCGCCCGGCCACGACCAGCGTCGCGTCCTCCAGGCGGTTGACCAGGGCCTGGTAGCGGCTCAGAGCCTCGCGGCGCTGCCGCATCCCCTGCCCAATGCGGAAGGTATATCCGCTGACCGCCATCAGGCCCACTGCGCCCAGGACCCACCAGGCGGCGGGGCGGGCCGTGGCGGACGGGCTGGGGACCGGCTTTGCCAGCAGCCGCCACTGCCCCCCGGCAAACGTCACATCGAGCTGTAATGGCGCCGATTCGACGTCGAGCGCCTCCGGGTTGTAGAACACCTCGCCCTCGGCACCGGTCCCGTCGCGGCCGCGCAGGGCCAGCTTCAGGCGCTCCGAGCCGGGTACCAACCCGGCCTGCCGCAGCAGGGTGTCGAAATCGAGCGCGATGCTCGACAGGCTCCACGGGTTGGCGGCACCCGACACGTCCTCGTCCTCAGCTTCGGTCAGGACCGGCGCCCGCACCAGCAGCCCGCGGCCGCCCTGGGCCAGCGGCCAGGGCCCGGCGACCACGGTCTCGCGGCTCTCCAGCACGCGATGGAAGGACGCGGACTGCTGGGGATGCTCGGCCAGGTTGAGCCCAATCGCGCCCTCGTTACCGGCCCGTGGGTAGACCAGCTCCAGCACCTCGCCGCGTGCCAGCGTCAGCGACCGGATCAGCTCGGGTTGCCCCCGGTAAAGTCGTTCCGCGGCGCGGGCGAACTCCTCCTCGTTCAACTCCGGATGGACGTAGGCGTAGGCCGCCAGCCCGATGGTGGCGTGTACCGACGCATTCAGCACGCTCTCCAGGCGGGAGCGCAGGCTGTTCGCCTCGGTCGCGAGCGACTGCTCATAACGATCGGCCATCTGCTGCTTCCAGCCGTGATCGATGGCCAGAAAAAGCAGGGCGAACAGCAGCGCCGCGAACAGCGCGGCCACCATCGGGCCCCGCACATACGGTTCGGTGGTGCGGGCCCGCGACGACGAAGCGCTGTCACGGGCGGCGATTTGGGCATCGGAAGCTTCCGAGGTGTCCGGTGGTGGGCTCATGCCGGGTCTTTTGCGGGCGCACAGGGTTCTACTATGCGCCAACGGGGGGCAAACCGAAACGGCTCCGGAAATGCCCCGCTGACGCCCCGCTCACACGGGAGACCCGGCACCCCGCATGGAGCAGGCGGTAGCGCCCGGACGGGGACGGACTGGCAGCCGTCCCGGCGACCACTGCCCGCTCGGCACCGAGGCCAAGGGGCCCGCCGAGCGAAACAATCTGGGATTGGTGGGGACGGCCGGAATCGAACCGGCACGGCCTTGCGGCCAGCGGATTTTAAGTCCGATGCGTCTACCAGTTCCGCCACGCCCCCGGAGCCGCCGCATCATACCGTGCGTGCCACGATGCCGCACCCGAACCCGGCGGGGCCTACTCCGCTTCCGCGGCCGGCATCTCCGCGACTGGCAACGGCACGTGCAGGGACGCCGCGATCGCCCGGAGGAGCTCGACCTCGGCGATCACCGTCTGCCCGCCATGGGTGATGGTGGCGAGCATTGCCGTGACCAGCCTTTGCTTGTCGGCCGGACGCAGTGCGTCCAGCGCCTCCAGGGCGCGATCGAGCTCATCCGCCCAGGCCGCCGCGTCCGCAGCGGCCTCCAGGGCCGTATCCAACACGTCTTTCGCCGGATCTGCGATGCCCAGGGCGACATGGCCCGCCCGCAGCGCCTCGCGCGCGGCCTCGAAGTCCTCCGGATGACCGTGATGGGCGAGCACGGCCAGCACACTTCGCGCATGGCGTTCGTGGCGTTCCAGCCGATCCCGTCCACCCGGGCGGGCGCGGGCCGGCTGATCGAGGTCGCGCAGCTGGCGCCGCAGGAGCCGGCCGGTGGCGTATTCGAAGGCCGACACCCGGCCGTCGGCCCGGACCAGTTCGTCGATCAGCGCCTCCAGCGCCTGGCGCTCCTCCGACGGACGGTGGCGCACGGCCGGGAAGCTCATCTCCAGCAGCGGGATGCGCAGGTCCGGCCGCAGGTGCGGCGCAGCGTCCAGCAAGGTACGCACACGCGACTCGCTCTCTCCGCCCCGCTTCGCGGCGATCCGCAGCAACTGGTGATCCCGCACCTCGGGGTCGGCGCTGATCAGTAGATAGAGCAGCACCTCCACGGCCCAGGCATCGGAATGCGCGGCGCGCTCCAGTGGTCCCGGCATCGCCGCGACCAACAGTCCGGCGCCCAGGATCTGTGCCAGGCCCGGATCCCCGATGTTCTCCATCAGGCGTTCCGGATTCAGCAGCATATTGCCCGACTCGCGCGGCTGTTCGCGCTCGCGCGCCTCCGCCTCGGCCTGCGCCTCCTGTTCCCTGCGACGGGTTTGCGCATCCCGCTCCATCTGTTCGCGGATGGTCTCCAGTTCTTCCGGCTGGAACCCGGGCTCGATGGCCTGGATGCGCCGCACCAGCGGCGGATGGGTCGCGAACATCTGGCCCAGGGCGCCGGAGGCGAACAGCATGTGCCCCACCTCCTCGGTATCGGCGCGCAACGCAGTGTGTCCGGCCCCGATCTTCTTCAGGGCACCGGCAATGCCGGACGGCTGACGCGTGAACTGCACCGCCGAGGCATCGGCCAGGTACTCCCGCTGGCGCGAGACCGAGGCGCGAATCCAGCGCCCGAAAAACAGCCCGATATATCCCACCATCATCAACGCCAGACCCGCCGCAACAATGCCCCCGGCGTTGCGGTTGTTGCGCGACAGGCGCATGGCCAGCAGCACGCGCTGCCCGATGAGCGCCATCACCAGGATCCCGAACAACATCCCCATCAGGCGGATATTCAGGCGCATATCGCCGTTCAGGACATGCCCGAACTCGTGCGCCACCACCCCCTGCAGTTCGTCGCGATCCAGCTGTTCCAGGGCCCCGCGCGTGACGGCAATGGCCGCGTCGTCCGGCGAGTACCCCGCGGCAAACGCGTTGATACCGGCCTCCTGCTCCAGCACATAGACCTCCGGCACAGGCACGCCGGAGGCAATCGCGATCTCCTCGACCACATTCATCAGGCGCCGCCGCAACGGGTCGCGGGTATCGCCGTCCACCCGGGTGCCACCCAGCTCGCGGGCCACGGCCCCGCCGCCATCGCGCAGCCCCAGGGTGCGATAGAGGCTGCCGACCCCGATCAGCCCGATCGTCAGCACGCTGGTCCAGACCATCACCTCGACGTTGCGCGCCAGAAATTCCCGGGTCAGTCAGGGTTCCCCCGCCGCCACCGGCTCGGCCTGCCCGAAAAGCACGAGCACAATGGCGTTCATCACCAGCACGATCGCCAGCACCGCCAGTCCGAACAGGAACAGCAACCAGCGGGTGCGTCGCTGGGCCCGGTCCTGATGCTCGAAGAAGTTCATATCGCCCGGGCCATCAGGAGAAATTCACCTCGACCGCCTCGCGCTTCTGCGGATCCTCGATCTCCAGGAGCTGCGCCGGACGGAAGCCCAGATTGTTGGCAATCAGGCTGTTCGGGAACATCTCGCGCAGGATGTTGTACTGCATGACCGCGTCATTGAAGGCCTGACGGGCATAGGCGACCCGGTTCTCGGTACTGGTGAGCTCCTCCGACAGCTGCATCATGTTCTGGTTAGCCTTCAGATCCGGGTAGCTCTCGGACAGCGCGAACAGCCGCCCGAGGGCGCCGGACAGCCCCTGCTCCGAACTGGACAGCTTGCGCACGGCCTCCGCGTTGGTCGGGTCGCCGGCCACCTCCTGCAGGCTCTGCTGGGCCTGATTCCGGGCCTGGATGACCGCCTCCAGGGTATCCCGCTCGTGGCTCATGTAGCGCTCGGCGACCTTCACCAGATTGGGGATCAGGTCGTAGCGCCGGGTCAGCTGCACATCGATCTGGGCAAACGCGTTCTTGTACCGGTTGCGCGACGTGACCAGCCGGTTGTACGTCCATACCCCCCAGACCACCAGCAGGACCAGAATCGCCAGCACCACCCACTTCGTATCCATCGTGCAAAGCTCCTTTGCGGTTTACCCGGCCGAGTGTACGCGGCGGACGGGTCCCCCGCGAGAGGATTCTCGGGCGCAGACGGCAACCGCCGCCGTGCTTTATCCTTGCGCCAGGCCATCCTCGGAACCTCGCATGAATCTCTCCACCCTGCTCGGCATCCTCGGCAGCCTGCTGGTGTTCGGCAGTGTCATCGCGTTCTCCTCCCAGGACCTCGACGCCTTCCTGAACCTGCCGGGACTGGGGATCGTGGTGGGCGGCACCATTGCGGCCACCCTGATGAGCTACCCCTTCCACGAGGTCATGCGCGTCTTCCGCGCCGGGGCCAACGCGGTCCGCGAGGAACGCTACGACGCCAGCCAGGACCTCGAGGAAATCGTGCAGGTCTCGCGCTACTGGTTCTCCCAAAACCTGCAGCGCATCCAGGACCGCCTGGACCAGATCCGCAACCCGTTCCTGCGCACCGGCATCCAGCTGGTCATCGACGACACCCCGATGGACGACGTCTCCGACCTGCTGAACTGGCGCATGGCCCGCCTGCGCGCCCGCGAACAGGCCGACGCCCAGATGTTCCGGACCATGGCCACCTATGCCCCGGCCTTTGGCATGCTCGGCACCCTGATCGGGCTGATCAACCTCCTCCTGACGACCGAGAGCGACGATTTTACCGTGATCGCGGTCAACCTCGGCATCGCGCTGATCACCACCTTCTACGGCATCCTCCTGGCCAACCTGGTGTTTCGCCCCATCGCCATCAAGCTGGAGCGACGGACCGAGGAGCGCGTGGTCCTCATGACCATGGTGCTGGAAGGCATCATGCTCATGCGCAAGGGCCGTTCGCCCGGATACATCCGCGAGACCCTGCGCTCGTTCATGGAGAACCACAGCGACGAGATCCGCCAGGCCGCCCCCAACGGGGACGAAGAACCCGCCGCGGACCCACGGGACCCGGACCCGTCGAACGAGCGTCGCTGAACCATGCCCGGCCCCGCCTACTCCACCTCGGAGCGCGCCGCGCTGCAGGCCGAAATGGACGCCCACGCGGCGACCCGCCCGGAACAGGCATTTCTCGCCTCCTACCCCGGCGAACGCCAGCGCGACGACGAACACGCCTGGATCCTCACCTACCTCGACGTGCTGACCCTGGTCATCGTCGTCTTCGTCATCCTGCTGACCTTCATGGACCCGCGCGACGACGATCCCCGCGCGGTGTCCGCCAGCCCCGTCGCGCTGGCGCATCCCGACCGCAGCGCGCTGGTCGAGCCCCTGGTCCACCCCACGCTGCTCGGTCTTGCCGACCTCGACGACAGCGTCGCCGAGGACCCGGCGACCCCCGAAACGTCCGCCGAAACAACCGGAACCGGCGCCGATGCCGATCAACTACGGGATCGGGCCCCGGAGGGGGTCGATATCGTCGAGCAACCCGGGCGTCTGGAACTGCGCATCCGCGACGAGATCCTGTTCGCCACCGCCCAGGCCGATCTGCGTTCGGACGGCGCAACGCTCCTGGAAGGACTGCTGACCATCCTGGCGGACCACCCGGGCCTCATCACCGTAGAGGGGCATACCGACAACGTCCCCATCGCGACCGAGCGCTTCCCCTCCAACTGGGAACTGTCCGCGGCGCGCGCCAGTAGCGTCGTGCGGCATCTGGTCGCGCAGGGGCTGGAGCCCTCGCGGCTGCGCGCGGTCGGGCGCGCCGACACGCTGCCGGTGGCGGGCAACGAAACACCGGGCGGGCGCGCCGAGAATCGGCGCGTGTCACTGATCCTCGAGGCCGAGGCGTACTGATACCCGACGCCCCACCCGCATTCCGCGAGCCCGCAGGGCCACTTGACGCCCGCGCGACCCCCCATAGAAGATGCGCAACACTTGCACTTTAAGGAGGCTGGTGTGCGTACCGGACGCGGGTCCCTGCTGGGCGACTTCCTCGACACCACCAATCACTGGGACAAGCTCATTGCCCTGATGGGCGGGATGATCGGCCTTTACCTGTCGCTGGAGGTCGCCGCCTCGGTAACCGACAACGGCATCAACGGTCTGATCCTCGCCTCCCTCGGCGCCACCGCCGTCCTGCTGTTCGCCGCGCCGCATGCCGCCCTCTCGCAACCCTGGAACGTGCTCGGTGGTCATGGCGTTGCCGCCATCGTAGGGATACTGATACGCGACCTGCTGCCCCACCCCCTGCTGGCCGCCGCCGTCGCCGTGGGCCTCGCCATCTGGCTGATGCACTACCTGCGCTGCCTGCATCCCCCTGGCGGGGCCACGGCGCTCTATGCGGTCGTGGGCGGCGACTCGGTCACGGCCCTGGGGCCGTGGTTCCTGCTGCACCCTGTGCTGACCAGTGTCGGGGTCATGCTGATGGTGGCCGTCATCATCAACTACCCGTTCCCCTGGCGCCGCTATCCCGCGAGCCTGACCCCGTCCCCCGAAAGCCCGGAACAAAGCCCGCTGGCGGCCCTGGAGCGGGCCGGTCTCGGCCGCGAGGATCTCGAGCACGCCATGCGCGAGATGAACCTGTATCTGGATCTGACCGAGGACGATCTGGCACGCGTGTACCTGCTGGCCCGCCGCCATCACCAGCACCCCGACCCGATCACCCCGGAGGCCATCCAGCCCGGGGCCTGCTTCAGCAACGGTGGAACGGACGCCGACTGGGCGGTTCGCCGCGTGCTCCGGCGCGACGGGGCGCAGGTGATCTACCGCCACCTGGCGGGCCCCGAGGCCCCGGGTGAAGACCGCGCCACACTGGACGACTTCCTCGCCTGGGCCCATCACCGGCTGGAGCCGGAATACGGCCCGGACGAGTAAGCGCGTTTGGGCCTCTCCGCACCCGGCGCTTATACTCTCGCGCCAGACCTCTGTCGGGTTTCGGTGATCGTCGCAAGCGTGGCGGGATCGCGAAGCCCAAATCCGGCAGATTCCCGGGTCTCCGTAGCTCAGCTGGACAGAGCAGCCCCCTCCTAAGGGGCAGGTCGCAGGTTCGAATCCTGCCGGGGACACCATCTTTTCCCGCTATTTCCGACACTTATCCAACCCCGCCCATCGGGCCAATCCGCAGAAATACGCACGAATTGGCCTCCTCACTGTGGCATGAGTGTGGCAGGAACCGCCCGCCACAATGCTCCACATTCTCATGAGGAACAGGAAGTTACGTGTCGGTATGGCATTGCGCGCGATGGCGCACTGTGGCAAAGTTGTATCCATGACGACCACACCGGCCACATACGCCCACCGCCGCGCCGTCGCGGAATGGTGCGATCGCGCCGCAGCGCGCGCCCGCGCTCTCCCGGGGTGGCAGTGGGTCGTATCCGGGGCGCTCGCGGTCATTGCCATCGGCCTGCTGGCCGGTGGCGCAGCGACCGGAGCGGACGTCCTCGATCTCGCCGTCGCCGCAGTGATGATCCTGATTGGCGGCGGCGTGGCGGGTGCGATGCACGGCGGGCGCGGCTATGCCGCGATGGCCCGCGCCATCCGTCCTGCTCGTCCCCCGTCCACCGTAGGCATCCCCTCCCCTGGGACGGACGACACCACCCCCACCCCGCCGGATCGCCACGACGACTCCGACCAGCCTCCTCGCGCGTAACCCCAGCCTGACGACGCGCCGCGCTCCGCGCGCGGCATCCGTATCGCCAGGCCGGGGTCACCCGGCGCCACCACATCACACGTAGACACGCACGGGTCCCCGGCCACCTGCATCACAGGTGACCGTATGTCCGACCATACCGATACCGAGGGTCCGCGCCAGTACGCGGACGATGAGATCATCAGCGGCCTGCCTACCATCGCCGACGTGCTCGGCGTCTCGGTGGATTGGGTCGTCCGCCACAAGCACGAGCTGCCGTGCCGCCAGATCGGCGGCAAGACCTTCACGACGCCGGGCGCGCTCCGGGTATGGATGATGACGCCGAACACCGCGCCGAAGGTGCTCCCGGCCACCCAGGAGGATCGGAGCCGCCGCCGTCCGAAAAACCGCAAGCACCCCGCGCACATCGAGGCCGCCATCGAGGCCGTGCGCTTGGCCGGGAGGGGGGCGTGATGGGTGGTATGCGACATGCCGCGGACGACGCCTTGACGGGGCGGCTCCAAAGACTCCAGCAGATGGCGGGCTCCCGTCGTCGAGCCCACGACATAGACGCCCAACACAACCACGCCACCGCCGGAGCCTCGGAGCCACCGGCTCAGCCCCCAACGTGGGCAGACAGCCAGCGCGGCGTCTCCAACTGGCTCATCCGATCCTCGCTGTTCGGCATCGTCCGTCGGGGCAGGCGCGCCTATATGCACGACGAGGTGCTGGCGAGCCAGGGCAGTACCCGGATCGTCTATACCGGCGAGCGACTCGACATGGCCGACTCAGAGGTCTGGGATCAGTGCGTCCACTACTGGGCGCGCGAGGCCGCGCCCGAACGCGAGCTGCCCGACCGTATTCGGTTCCGTCCAGGCCGCCTCCTGCGAGAGATCGGCAGGAGTACCGGCACATCCGACCGCCGATGGCTCGATCGCGTCCTCGACCGCCTCACGCCGACGATGGTGCATGTCATCGGCGGTGACGGTACGACCATCTACCGGGGCCAGCTCATCGGGCCGAGCGGGGTCGATCGGGTCACGCGCGAGTACACCGTGGATATGCACCCCGATTTGGTCGCCCTGTACGGGCCGACTCAGTACACCCGCCTCGATGCCGATCAGATCGCAGCTCTGCGGTCCCACCCGACGGCGCACTGGCTCTACCGCCACTACGCGTCCCATAGGGAGCCACATCCCGTCCGTCCCGAGTACCTGCGGGAGCTGTCCGGCGCGGCGATCAGCCCCCGCGTATGGCGTCAGCGACTCCCGGGTGCGCTCGCTCGGGTATGCGATGTCGCCGGATGGTCGTGGCGGATGGATGATCGCGGCCTCGTACAGGTCACCCGTACCCCGGGGGTATGGGCATGACCCCCGGGCGCTGGACGTGTCCCGGGTGGGATAGCTGTTACGCACAGGGTGGGATAGCTGTTACGCGAGGGTGGGATAGCTGTTACGCACAGGGTGGGATAGCTGTTACGCAGGGTGGGATAGCTGTTACGCGAAGGTGGGATAGCGGTTACGCGAGGGTGGGATGGCTGTGCCTATCCACAGGCCCAGAAGTGGCTATTTCGCATTTTGTATCAATGCCTTACCGGACTCCCCCCCGTGCCGCTAATACGGTTTTTAATTCGTTTCTAATCCCGGGGCTGGCCGAAGGCGCTAGCGCGCCCCGTCTCGCTCGGCGCTACGCGCCTCGATCGCGCGCTGCGCGCGCGCCTGCCCTCCGGTCGCTGCGCTCCCTTCGCCCCGCCGCCTGCGGCGGCGGCCTGGGGCCGCTGCGCGGCCCGAAGTACCTGGGGGCCATCCCGACGACCGGGGGACGGGCACGTCTCGCGCGCGACCCAGCGCCCATGGGCGCGAAAGGCGTCTCCGCGGAGGACGGGAGCGGGGTCGAGGGACAGCAGTGCGCCGCAGAACATCACGACATCACGGCCATCGTGGCCGCCGGTCACCGTCCCGCCGTCCGGGTATCCCCGCGCCGTGCGCGCCCGACGGGCGCACAGAGGCCCTGCACGACCCTGGCACCCCCCCATCCCCGCGCCCCGCCCGTGATCGGGGCGCATACACGACGACACGCAGCCGCAGACCGCACAGACACAGGACACACGATATGACACCGATCATCCGCACCCTGCCCGCCGCCCTACTGGCCGCTGGGCTCACCGTCACCGCGCCCGCCTCCGCCGATATCGGCGATGCGATGGACTCGTTCCTCGACTCCTATACCGTCAACGAACCGGGGTTCTATCAGTCGGAGTCGGCCGGGTTCGTCAACTTCGGCCAGCTCACCGCGCGCACCGGCACCCGGTACTACCAGCCGATTCAGATTCAGGCCCCGCGCGCCGAGTTCGGCTGCGGCGGGATCGACGCCTTCCTGGGCGGGTTCAGCTTCATAAACATGGATCAGATCGTGGCGATGGCCCGGCAGGTCGGCTCGCAGGCGGTATCGACGGCGTTCTACCTGGCGCTGGACTCCCTCTCGCCGCAGCTCGGCGCCCTGATGAAGCAGATGCAGGATTGGGCCAACAAGGCCAACCAGTTCAACATCGACTCCTGCCAGACGGCCGTGGACATTAACCGGGGTGCCCTGGGCGCGATGGGGATGCGGGAGTCGATCTGCGAGCGGTGGCGCGACGGCGAATCGATGGCGTCGGACACCTTCGCGTCTAGGTTCGAGTGCGGATCGGAGAAGGAGTGGGATTGGGGCCTGCTGAACCCCCTGAACGACGACGGCCAGCCGCAGGATGATGGCGACGCCCTCAAGATGGCCCTGCGAGGCAATGTCGTGTGGCAGGCGCTCCGCAATGGAGGGCTGGAGGACGAGGACATGATCGAGGTGGTGATGTCGCTGGTGGGCACCGTGGTGTGGCCGGAGGGCGACTACGAGGACTCCGCACTCGATCAGGTCGTGCCGCCGACCACGACGTGGACGGAGATCACCGAGTCGGGTGAGCACTCCGCTGGGGCGGTGACGCTGCTCGCCTGCTCCGACCCGGACGATGGGTGTCTGCGCCCCTACGAGCGGGAGGTAGATGCCAGCGATGCCAATCCGATCCGCATCCGGGTGACGCGCGCGATCGAGGAGATCATGGATGCGGTCCAGCAGCCGCCGAGCGCGACCCATATCGGGTTCTCGGACGACGCGACCCTCGTGCTGGCCCTGTCGCGCCTGCCGATCTTCCAGATGATTCAGGCTGAAACGGATGCGGGCTATCCGGGGATCACCGCCGAGATGTACACCGATGTCGTGGTCGCGGAGGTGATGTACCGCTGGCTGGAGCAGTTCCTTCCCCGGGCGCGCTCGGCCCTGATGGGCGCGGCCAATATGCCTGGCGGCCAGATGGGCGAGGCCCAGCGCCGCGAAATCTCGCTCGTCGTAGCGGAGGTCATGGATCGCGCGCACCGCGACTACCAGGCCGCAATGCGTCAGGCAGGCGGGATGCAGGAGTTCATCCGGATGCAGCGCGACCTCAAGTCGATCATGGAGGCCCGCATGAGCCCGAGCATGGCCCAGCGGATCAAGTTCGCGCAGGAACTGGCGCGATAAGGAGACGAGCATGGCACTGGAGATCATCACCTACGGCTCGGGCTCCTACGTCCAGCAGACGCTCACCTCGCTCTCCGCTCTCGCGGGGAGCAGCGATTGGGTCACGCTCGCGCGGATTGCCGGTGTGGTCGGGATCGTGTGGGTGATGCTTGCGGCATTCAAGAACGCGCGCGGCGGGTCATTGCAGGTCGATTGGTCGTGGTTCCTCGGGTTCGGGTTCATCTACCTGGGTCTGATGGTGCCGAAGGTGGACGTGGCCGTGATCGACCGGATCGAGTCGGGGTGCGGGACGGCGCCCCCGGCGATCGTGACCGGCGTTCCCGTTGGGATCGCGGCATTCGGCTACGTCACCTCGGGCATCGGGGACGGGATCACGCGCCTCTATGAGCAGTACATCAGCCTGCCGGGCGATCAGCAGTACGCACAGAACGGGATGCTGTTCGGGTCGCAGATGGCGCGGACGGTGACGCAGAGCCGGATCACGGACATGCGCCTGTCCTCGGACATGACCTCGCTGATGTCGTCGTGCGTGATGCCGATGATCGCGCGCGGATGGATACCGCTGGACGAGGCGGCGCGTTCGACCGATTTGTGGCAGACGATCAGCTCCCAGCTCCCGAATAACCGCTGGGTCGCGCGTAGCGATGGCAGCGTCCTCTCCTGTCGGGAACTGGGGAACGAGCTGACGCCGGAGATCACGGGCGACGGAGCGCCCGCGATCCAGGCCATTGCGCGCTCGCACGGTGGCGCGATCTGGCCGCAGTGCGATGCTGATGATGCGGCGGCGCGCTACCTGGCCTCCGTCGGGGGTGTGACCGGCCAGGACATGCTCGGGATCAACCAGGATGCCGCGACCCTCACCCGCCAGGCGATGACGATCAATGCGATGCAGGATGCCCTCGCACAGGGGGTCACAGAGACGGACAATGCCGCGCTGGCGCAATCGATCTTCACCGCTCAGGCCGAGCAGACCCAGCGCAACACCTACATGCTGATGGGCAACATGGCCTCGCGCACCCTGCCGGTGATGCGCGCGGTGATCGAGGCCCTGCTGTATGCCCTGTTCCCGGTCATTATGATCTTCATGCTGACCCCGGCCTGGCTGTCGGTGCTGGGCCAGTACATCCTTGTGATGATGTGGATTCAGCTCTGGCCGCCGATGTACGCGGTGCTGAACTCCATCATGTACTGGTACGGAGCGCCGCAGTCGCAGCGTATGGCCGAAATGAGCGACGGCAGCTCCGGGCTGACCATGGAGACCATATCCTCGGTCGCCTACGCCAATTCCGACATGGTGGCGCTGGCCGGGTACATGGCGCTCACGATCCCGATGATCTCCTACATGATGATCCGTGGCGGGGCCATGATCGGGGCGAGCGTGGCGTCGAGCCTGAACCAGCCCATGTCGCAGGCGGCGACCCGCTCGGGCGCGTCCCTGACGGACGCCTCGATGCAGTCCGGCTCGGTGTCGTGGGATACCTCGCAGGTGAACACGTCCAGCGCCAACCAGATCAACACCGCGCCCAACATGCGCTATGGCTCCGGCACCGTCGAGCAGGTCACCGCCGCCGGTGGTGTCTCCCGCATGAGCGAAGGTGGGCAGGCGAGCTATAACGCGAGCCCCGGCGCAACGAGTCTCGGGAATGTCTCTGCGTCCGCTCAGGGTACGTTGGAGTCGGGCATCCAGACCCAGGCTCAGCGCGCCCAGCAAGCGGCGCAGGAACAGGCCCTTGCCTTCGACCAGCGGGTTCAGGGCACGGCTGCCCAGCAGTCCCAGCTCAATGATCTGGTGGGGGATCGAGCCATGGCCTCGGATATGGGGCTGAGCAGCGATGAATCCTTCAAGTACCAGCAGGCGTATGGGCAGCGGGAAGGATTGGTACGGGAAGCCGCAGAGCGCGCGGAGGTCTCGGAATCCGACATGCGTGCGACAGTCAGCGAAATATCCCACTCCATCGCTGCTGGCCTCCCTGGCTCGGTCGTGTCCGCACGCGCACAAGCCTCCTTGGCGGCGCGAGGCCTGTCCCAGGAGCAGGCCCAGCGCGCGGTCTCGGAAGCCGAGACCGTGGCGCGGTCGCAGGAGTATCAGGTGTCGGACGACTACATTCGGCAGGTTGGAGAGCGCGTGGGGAATACCCAGACCGAGCGGTTCGGGGATTCCTTCGCCATGCTGGGCTCGGCCGGTGTGGCTGAGACGCGGGATGCGTCGCAGCGCATGGGTGCTTCCCTTCAGGAATCGCAGTCCTGGTCTGAACTCCAGTCGCGCGTCGAGAAGGACGGGCTTTCCGTGGGTGGCAAGCTCGACGGAGCGATCTACAGCACCCTGGCGCCGAAGGTCGGTGAAGCCAACCTCCAGCGCATGATCGCCAACGCCAACGATGGCGGTGACAGCGCAGACAGCCGCGCACTGATGGGGATGATTCGGGAGAACAGCGAGGAGATCGCGGGCCGGTACTTCGGCGTTGGCATTGCGGGAGCCCCGCAAAACAACGTCAATGCCGCTTACGGAGGCTATGCCTCGGGTGTTCCGGGGGCGGATCAGGCCCGCGACTTCGGCAGCGGGGCGCGGAACGATCTCGCGGACGACGCTGAGGGCCGAGGAATCACCGGCGTCGAAGGCAACGTGCGCGCAGGACGCCAAGACCTCCAGGGCCAACATGACGGTGCCCGCGACATTGCGATCGAAAACATCGGAGGTCAGGCGCCGAGCACCTTGGGCGACTGGCGCGTGGGCGAGAACGGTGGCCTGGAGCTGAAGCCGGGCGCCGACCGCTCCTTGGTCTATCAGGGCGATGGGGCCAGTTCAGGAGGCGGGGGAAGTGAGCGTGCGGCCGTGGAAGATCGTCTCCGGGGCGAGCGGCAGGATCGCGCCGATCAGCAGCAGGGAAGCGCCCAATCGGATTGGCGCGAGGATGCCCAGGAGAAAATGATCGAGGCGAAGCGCAACCAGGGGCCGCGCCCTCCGGGCCGAGGGCGGTAAAGAGAGAGCCGGGCCAGCGAGGTTACTGGTCCGGCCACCCTCCCAAGTGAGGGTCGTGCACTAGCTCCACATCGGACCCACTCTCCCTCATAGGCATCGGCCCATTCATCGCGCCCATCATGTAGGCGTGCAACACGTCGCTCTCGTGCGCGATCTCCTGCGGAGTGAGGGCGCCGTATAGGGCTTCGTCGCTCTCGCGGCTCATCTGCTGGAACACGCCTCCGGGCGATACCGTGCTTTCCTGGGCCGCGAGCTGGGCAACATAGGCATCATCAGCCGAGTCAGCGGATTCCGGCAGCCCCGGATGAGCCGTGAAGTCCTCGATGTCCGGGCTGCGCTGGGTCAGGTCGAATGCCTGGTGCGCCTGGCGCAGACCGTCCAGCACCTCGTAGCGATCCGGGACGTACAGGAGGCCCAAGGCGGCGCCTGCGGCCAGAACGATCCTCTGGCGCAGGGGTAGCTCATCCGGGCTGGTGTAGGTCTCCACACGGCCGTCTCGCACGGCGTAGTGACCCATCGGCACCGGGCGGCCACGGGCGAACGCCACGACGCTCAGCAGGAGCGGGCGATTGTTCCGGTCAACCTGGATGCTGACCGGGATGCGACGGCCCTGGCGGCCGATCAGGGTATCGGTGTATTGCAGGTTCATAGTCGTATCCCACTAGAGGGGGTATTTGTCCCCTTGAGGGCGGCGAACCGCCCTGTTGGAAGGCGGCCTCCCCTACCGGAGGGGGTATTTGTCCCCCTGAGAGCGGTCGTGTCCCAGCGGAGCGGCTGTCCAGGGCCGGAGGGCGGCTGGCGCGGACCGCAGCGCAGCGAGGACACGGGCCGCCCGGAGGGCGTAGCGGACCCTGTACGGCCGCGTAGCGACCCCACGCTCGACCGGGGGTGCGGGTTGAGCGGAGCGACCCCGCACCCCTGCCTCGCGGCGAGCAGCCCCCCTCGCCTGGGCGAGGGGCGGGGGGGAGTGGGTGCCGATGCCTCGGGCCGCACCGTCTCAGTCCACGGCCACGCGCACTACGGTCTCGCCCTCCTGTGCGCGCGTCGGTGTCGGTAGGTCACGCCCGGCGTGACGATACCCCGCTATCGCGACGCACAGAGCGTCGATCATCTCACGCAGCGCCTCGGCCTCGGAGGCACCGTCCGTCAGGGCCTCCGGCACGTCCCGGCAGGTCGCCAGATAGCGCCCGTCTACGTCGCGAGAGAGGCGGACTGGGTAGCTCGGATGTTGCATGGTCCCCTCCTCCCTCCATTCCGTTACCGGGGCGCGGCGTCCAGGTACTCGGCATAGTCGGCATCGGACATTCCCTCAGTCACGCGGGCCGACTCGGCCTCGATCAGCTCGATCAGGAGATCACGCTGTGTCGTACCACGATGCGCCGCCAGGCGGCAGAGTTCCAGCGCCGCCCCCATCGGTATCCCGGTAACGATTCTTGGCCAAAAAAAACTCCCAGCCGGAGCCGGGAGCATAGCCACCACCCCGCAGGGCGGTGATTTTCAGTCTCCGCTACAAAGCCGCAGAGCTGGCATTTCGCTTGCAACCACCGGTCTTCGAGGAGCGGTGCGTAACAATGTGACCGCAGGCCACAACTCAAATATAAAAAATGCGCGGCCTGCGTGTCAACTCCAAAATCGAAAATCCCCACTCCAGGCAATGCCTGGAGTGGGAAAGCTGCCCGCAGCCAATGACTACGGGCGTGGTCGTCGTGTGCGATCGCACATCTATGTCGTATCGACGTCGTACATCATGGTATATCCTCCATATCATTCATTGGAAAAAATAAGGCCGCCAAGCCTCACTACACTCTTTTCGGGATCGGGGGCCAACCCGATCCCGATGCTCACCACACGTCACGATCCATATAGGAACGTGACACCCATCCGCCAGGATGGGGTAATACACCATCGTGCTACCTCCCGCTTTCGGCCTCCGGGTGCCAACCCGGAGTGTTTTACTTTCCCGACAGAAAAGTAAAACTCCCTCGATCCTTTCGAGATCGTGGTTCATTGCCTGATCGCGGAACGCTCTCGGGGCGTCGAGGATTAGCGGAGTCGTTAGCTCCGTGCCGGTGTATGCCACTACACCGACCCTCTCGGCCCTTTGCCCAGTTCTCCTGGGGCAGTCATCAATATCAGCGCCTAAACCCTCGTCAGCACACATCTACCATCACCCGGCGCATCCCCGGGATTTCGGAGGCCCAATGTTCCACAACGGCTCTCTTACGGATGTGTGTCCTTTGAGTTTTCGCAGGTCTCTACCCTAGTCGGCTCTGATATCTCCACATAGCGCCTGCACGGCGCATTTACACGCTTACGCTCCCGCCTATCCACGATGCTCCCCGGAGCGACCCGGATCACATCGAGGTACACCGCCGCCCCTACGACACTCGTCGTATGACGGCGACGCCAGCATCGCTACTGGCGTGGACGGCCCGCGTGTGTGGCACACGTTGCGCGGTTTCCCGCACCCCGTGGGGTGGGCTTCACCACCTCTTGCCCCAGGCAGGGTTTCCCGTTTCTCGCGCGCGCACGCGCGGTCCCCGGTTGGCCCGTGCCCTGGTCGCCCAACATCGGTACATCGATGTCATGGATGGGATAGACCCGTGGGGTTAGTCCGGCTGGCAAGCCGGGATTAGTCCACGGGGCCTCCCTCGCACCCAGTGAGCGGAATTACCCGCGGGTGGGCGCTAAGTAGCACTAGACGTCGGTTGGCGGCCGACGTCCTGGGGATTGGCGATCCCCGGGGGCCATACGGCCCGTGGCGTATGTGCGGCGTGGCTGGCGTGTTGAGGTTGGCGGCCTCCTCCGCCGCTCCCTATGGGAGCCGCCGAGGAGGCCGCCAACGCTCGGCCAGCCGCGCGGTGCCTAGCCAATATCGCGGCCGCCCACCGAGTCCCGGTGGCCGACTCTGGCTGCGGCTAATGCGCAGCCTCCGTGTGGTGGGTATTGCCGGAAATCCGCAACCCACCCGGCATCTGCATAGGAACATTAACTGCATAATGATGCTGCCGTGCTATATTGTTTTTGCATCAGCAACTTAAACCACCCGAATTCAACCATCGGTGAATTACAATGTATAACGCATTCCCGCTTCCGCTCGACAAGAAAACCGTCCGCGCGCCATCCGCCAAGACCCTGGATAGACTGTATAAGTCACTGTTACAGCGACAGGCACAGTCACAGTCGAAGTAACTGTCACTGTAACAGTGACAGTTACACTCACAGTCACAGTGCCTGTAACCGTGACAACAGGGTGCGCCGGCCAGAGGTTGCCGCTGAAGTGCAATGTACAATCAGAACGCGATGAAACCACAGCATCCGCTGTATGTAATACTTGCGGAATCAAGATGTGACCAACGGAGGGACGATGCGGCATATATATGCCTCCCAGGCCGAGGCGCAGCGCGCCATACTGCGCTCCATCGCTCGGGGCTATCCGCTCTACACCACAGGCGTGGTGCGCGAGGACAAATGGGATCGACTAGTCGCGAAGTTCCGGCGCATCTACGAGGTCGATATATCCCCTGCTGCCCGTCAGCACCGCAAACGACGAGGCCGATGCGCCGCACTCCTGATCGGAGCTGGGCTGCCGCCGGATGATCGGGGCGAGATGGTCCGCTGGGTGCTACTGGTCACCGAGGCCGGAACCGGCCGGGTGAAGGACGAAGAAACACTGTGTGACGCTCGCTCAGAGCGTCTGACGTGGGGCGATTATGTGTGCATGTACCTGACCCGGCCCCGACAGCATGGCGGGGGCGCCCGATGGACGTGGTGCCTCACGCCGCAAGCGGAGCGCGAGTGCACTAACTACCTGACCGAGCTGGCCCAGGCCGCAGGCCGGAACGGCGACCCTAGGCGTCTACGTGCCTACGTCGACACCCTGCTCCGCCGACCCATGCACTCGGGTGTTAGAACCCAGACGGCAAAGATGCTGCGGAGAGCTCAACGGGTCTGGGCAAAGCACTCAGGCGGTTTACCGTGCCCTCTCCCTACCCCAAGCTCCCTTCCTAACTTCTCCTCCTATCGCACGAAAGCCAAGAACGCCGATCGTTCCGTTGGAAATTCAGCGAGCCTCATCCAATCCACAGCGACCGGACGCTAGCCAGCCAGACCGCCTTTCACAACCATGAAATCGGAAACGTACGGTTCTGCCGCCTCATTTATCGCTCCTCTGAGCTCTTCAATAGACACCGATCCATCTCTACGAGCAAAAATCTTTTTTTCAATACGCACGTTTTCCGAACAAAAACTATAAACCCCTTTTTCGTGCATAACCGGACCTCCGAAAAATGAGCAAATCGCCCCGAAAACGTGGCTACCCACCGCAGCCTCGAAAAAATCCACTAGTACGGCTTGATCTCCTACCTCTTCGTCACCTTCCTCTAGAGAAAACTCGACCACCATTGCCGGAGCATCGTCGAGCACCAACGTAGCGAAAGAACAGATCCCGTCACGGCCGATCAGCAACTCGTCCAAAGAAACCGCGACATCCTCTGTCACTTCGAAAAACGAAATCAAGCGCCACACACACCTTAAGCAATCCAACTCTTCAGAAAATTCAAAGTCGCTAGCTGTAGAACCCACCGGGCCGCCAAGCTCCCTACCATCCGGAAGAGACAATCTCCAATTCACCTCATCACTTCCGGAAGTCAAAAGCCTCAATACCTCTAAACGCGCTTTCACCTCTCCTATCGCGCTACGAACCTGACGATCTACGGAGAAATTAAATTTGGCCGCCCCTGTAAATGGATTCATTACTATCTCAAACCAGTCACCCTGCATTCTTACGCGAGCCATCGTTTCAGGAACCATAGGGTTAAGAACTGAGCCAAAAAGTTCAACTCGGAATCCGTGCCCAATAGATAGCTTTCCTTCCCTGAATCTCAGCTCACCAACCGCCGATGGCTCGGCCTTCAACACCTTCAGGCTACCCTCTTTCGAGCTTAGGAAGGGTGTCTTGTCTTGAATACCAAACCGTTTCTGAAACCCTGTGACAGAAACAACCGGAACCTCGGTATCCAGACCTACAGACGCCTCCACCAAGCGTTGCAGATTACATTCACCACACGTGGTAAAGCTAATCTGTCCGGCGCCATCATCATAACCTACTTCTTTTAAGTACGACTGCTTCCATGAGTGATAGTCTTCAAAGCTCTCGCCTATATATTTCTCGAAACGCTCTCTCAAGCGGTTGCCATCAACTTCTTCAAGCACATGCTCTTCATTATATTTGATGAGTATTGATTTTTTTCTCAGATTATCGTCCGGGCTCTTGTCGAGCGCCTTACGTACGCCGGATAGCGCTCGATAGATCACGTCCTTGCCTACATGCACGACAAAAATGTTTTGCGGCAAATTAGCCCCGCCAAACTCCAAGAAAACAATAAATGCAGGAAGCGGGTCGATAGCAAGGTGACGAATAACTGAGAGCGGGATAGAAAGCTTACGAGCGTTACCGTCGGTCGCCTTAACCTGCACCTTGAATTCGGGTCTTGCCCTGTGAAGGTCATCAGCACGATGTTCCGGTAGAGACATGAACTCCACGATGTAGTCCCATCCCATCCGGTCAATATCAGACTTGTTGGCAACCATGCCTGACGCATGGCAAAGACTGGCAAATGTACTTTCGCCCAGGTTCCCTAGGTCTCGCATATTAAGCGTCCTCAGCCCAAGGCACACAAATCAAGTCTTCACCGACTGCAAACCAGCCTCTCGGCCAGCCACCCCACCACCATGAAAACCCCGTATGCAGCCACTACGGCCAGCGTGGTCCATATGATGACAATCGACAATGATGACATGGCAAACCTCCCTACCCGCCTAGCCAAGCCTCTCTACCAAATCGTCGGCGCGCAGGTGCGTATACCGACGCAGCATGGCCAGGTCAGTGTGGCCGGTAATAGCCGACACCTCAACGATTGACAGGCCCCGCTCGAACAGGCGTGAGGTCGCCTCGTGGCGAAGGTCGTGCAGGCGCACCCCGACCAGCCAATCGGCGTCAGGCGCGACCCCAGCCGCCCCCTGGGTCTCGACATAGCGCGCCCTTGCCGTCTGCACCGCGCGGCCGAACGCCCGGCTGGCCGCATCGGGTGTCAGGCCCCATACCCTCCCCGACAGTCGGCGCGGGAGCGCGGCCAGCTCATCCCGCGCTCGCGTCGAGAGCGGGACGTCGCGCGCCTGTCCGTTTTTCGTCTCCGGGAGGTGTACTACCCGACGGCGCAGATCGACATGCTCCCACGTCAGGGCGGTCAGCTCGCCGCGTCGCATGGCCGTCTCCACCGCCACGCGGCACAGACTCGGCAGCTCCCGTGACCCGGTAACGGCCAGGATCGCATCCAGTTCGGCGTCCGACACCCGGCGTTCGCGACCTCGCCCCGCCGGAGGGAGACGCACACGATCCGTTGGTGCGCCATGGGGTACATGGATGCCCCAGTCGGTCATCGCCACCCGATAGATGCGCCCCAGCAGCCCCAGCTCCTTCCTCACCTGGTCGCCCGAGACGGTCTGCAGCCGACGGTCCCGGTAGGCCGCGATCCGGTCGGGAGTGAGCGCAATGAGCGAGTGCGGCCCCCACTCGTCGATCAGGCGCGTGAGGTCGGAGGCGATCTGCCGGCGGGACTTCTTCTGGGGCAGCACTTCGCGCGCGTAGCGCTCGCACGCATGGGCCACCGTGGTCCGCTCCCCGTCGGTACGCGGCAGGAACTGGCCGGTGTCCATCTCGCGCTCGGTCGCCCTCGCCCACTTCTCAGCGTCGGCACGGGCGGCGAACGTCCGGGTGATCGAGGGCTGGCCCAGCCGGCGTATCTGGGCTTCCCATTTGCCGGTGGGGCGTCGTCGAATAGTGGCCATTTTCGGGCTTCAATGTGGCAGGATTGTGGCAAGAGCCGTCAGATTGCCCTATATTTGCCGTTATTTCTACACACCCCTCCCCCCTCCTAAGGGGCAGGTCGCAGGTTCGAATCCTGCCGGGGACACCATTTCTCTCGCAGGCCGTCGGGATTCCCCCTAGCGCCGCGACCGCAACGGTCGTAAGGTAGGCCAATGGCCATGCTGACGACCGAACAGTCCAGCCGCATGATCGATCGCCTCGCCCCGCTGATCGGGATCCAGGGCGAAGTGGATGGCTGCATGGTGGAACTGGTCGAGGTCCTCGACGAAGGCCCGCGCGGGCTGCCCGGCGTGGCCCTGATGAGCATGGGCTCCCGGCGCAGCATCCAGGCCAACCAGTACGGCAATCCGCTCTGCCGGCACTCGGAGGTCCGCACCCTTTCCCTGCTGTCCGAGGTCGAGCGCGACCTGCATCCCGTCCTGCGGCAACTGCTTCCGGACAACGTTGTGGCGGAGTTGCGGGCGCTGCTGGCCGACTGAGGCGAATCGCGGGCTTTACCCGGCCGCGCGGTCACCGCGTGGCGGCTTGCGCGCCTCGGCCTCCTCCACCATGGGTTCCAGGCGTGGCCACACGGCATCCAGCAGGTGCGGCTGCGCCGCCTCGCTGGGGTGAATGCCGTCATCCATCAGCATTCCGTCCTCCAGCAGCACGTCCTCGAGAAAGAATGGCTCGAAGGCCAGATTCCGCGCGGCCGCCAGGTCGGCAAAGACCGCCTCGAAGCGTTCGGTGTAGCGCCGCCCGTAGTTGGGCGGGATGCGAATGCCCAGCAGCAGGGTCTCGGCCCCTGCGGCGTCGATCGCGTCCACCATCGCCTCCAGGTTCTCCCGCATGGCCGACGGTGCCAGGCCCCGCAGGCCGTCATTACCCCCGAGGGCCAGGATCACCAGGGCCGGGTCCATCCGCTCCAGTACCTCTGGCAGCCGCGCCCGGCCGCCGGCTGTCGTGTCACCGCTGATGGAGACGTTTTCCACCACCCATTCCCGCTCGCGCTCGGCCAGGCGCTCTTCCAGAAGGGCCGGCCACCCGGCAGACTCCGGCATGCCATAGGCCGCACTCAACGAATCCCCGAACACCAGGATTCGCAGCGGCTCGGCGGAGCGATTTTCGTCTTCCGGGGAATTCCCGGGCGCAACGGGACTCCATAGCAACGCGATCAAGCCCATCACGACCAACGGAATACGCAACATGGATGCATCCTCGTCATATGTACTGGAGGCCCGGGACATCGAACAGCGGATCAACGGACCCAGCGGGCCGCTGGACATCCTGCGCGGCATATCGCTGGCGGTCCAGGCTGGCGAGACGGTCGCGATCCTCGGCGCCTCCGGATCGGGCAAGTCCACCCTGCTCGGGCTCCTTGCAGGTCTGGACGCCCCGAGCGCGGGAGAAGTTCGCCTGCTGGGCCGGACCATCAGCGAACTGGACGAGGATGGCCGCGCCGCGTTGCGCGCCGGCCGGGTCGGGTTCGTGTTCCAGTCCTTCCAGTTGCTCCCGGCGCTGACGGCCCTGGAGAACGCCCTGCTGCCACTGGAGCTGAACCCGGCCCATGCCGGCGAAGATCAGGCCACCCTGAACCGCTGGGCCAGCCAGGCCCTGGAGCGCGTGGGCCTTGGCGAACGCGCCGCGCATTACCCGCACCAGCTTTCGGGGGGCGAGCAGCAACGGGTGGCCATTGCCCGCGCCATTGTCGACCACCCGGCGGTCCTGTTCGCCGACGAGCCCACCGGGAATCTCGACGGCAAGACCGGGCAGCGCATCATCGAGCTGCTGTTCGGCCTGGCCCGGCATCCGGACGGCGACGGGCCCGCCACCGCACTGGTGCTGGTGACCCATGATCCGGAACTGGCGGCGCAGTGCGACCGCATCATCTCCATTCAGGATGGCGTGCTGGCATGACGGCAAGCCACATCCATACCCGGGGGCAGGGCCGCAACCCCCTGCGCGCGCTGCTGCGCGGCACCTGGCGGGAATGGCGCTCCGCCGAACTGCGGGTACTGGCCGCGGCGCTGGTCGTCGCGGTCGCCGCGGTCGCGGCCGTCGGCTTCTTTACCGATCGCGTGGATCGCGGGATGGCCCAGCAGGCCACCGCCCTCCTCGGCGGTGATCTTGCGGTGGTCAGTGACAACCCGCTGCCGGCGGGCTGGCCCGACGAAGCCGCGCACCGCGGGCTGGACACGGCGCGCACCGCCTCGCTGCCCAGCGTGGTCTTCGGCAAGGACGACCAGTCGCGCCTGGCGGCCCTGCGCGCGGTCGAGCCCAGCTGGCCGTTGAAAGGCGAGGCCCGCACCCGCTCGGGACTGGACGGCGAGGAACAACCGCGCGAACGCGGGCCGCAACCCGGTACCGCCTGGCTGGAATCCACCCTGCTCGAGGCCCTGGGGCTTCAGGTGGGCGACCGGGTCGAGGTCGGTGACCTGGATCTGGAGGTCACCGGCATCCTCACGCACGAACCCGACCGTGGCAGCAATCTGCTGAACATCGCGCCGCGTCTGATGCTCGCCTTCGACGACCTGGATGCCAGTGGACTGATCGGCCCCGGCAGCCGGGTGCGCTACGAGTTCTTTGCCGCCGGACCGAGTGCGGAGATTGCCGCCTTCCGCGACTGGCTGGGGGACGACCTGGAGGCCGGGGAACGCCTCCTGGGCCTGGACGATGCGAACCCGGAGCTGCGCACCGCCATCGAGCGCGCCGAGCGCTTCCTCGGGCTCGCTTCGCTGATGGCGGTGCTACTGGCCGGGGCCGCGATCGCCGTGGCGGCCCATCACTTCGCCCAGCGCCGCGCCGACCCGGCGGCCGTGATGCGCGCCCTGGGGGCCAGCGGCCGCCAGGTCCTGCTGACCTACTTCGGCCGGGTGCTGCTGGTCGCCCTGCTGGCCAGCGCTGTCGGGCTCGCCCTTGGCTTCGCCGCGCAGTTCGTCCTCGCGTCCCTGCTCGGCGGCTGGCTTGACGGAGACCTCCCTCCTCCGGGAGCACGGCCACTGGTCGCCGGCCTGGGCGTGGGACTGATTACCGCCGTTGGCTTCGCCCTCCCCGCGTTGTTGCGCATTGGCCAGGTCTCGCCGTTGCGCGTCCTGCGCCGCGATCTGGGCCTGCCGCCCACCTCGGTATGGCTCTCCGGCGCCCTCGCACTGCTCGCCTTCGGCGGCCTACTCTACTGGCAGGCCGCCGACCCGCAACTCGCCGCCTGGGTCCTGATCGGCACCGCGGTGGCCATCGCGTTGCTGGCCGTCCTCGGGATGGGGCTGGTGCTCGCCCTGAGGCCTCTGCGCAACCGCGGCGGCATGGCCCTGCGCTTCGGGCTGGCCAACCTGTCCCGGCGCGGCGGCCTCAGCGCGGTGCAACTGGTGGCCTTCAGTGTCGGGATCCTGGCCCTGCTGCTGCTGGCGATCGTGCGCGTCGACCTGCTGGAGGCCTGGGATGCCAGCATCCCGGAGGACGCCCCCAACCAGTTCTTCATCAACATCCAGCCGGGCCAGGAGCAGGCCTTCGCCGACCGGGTCGAGGCGGCCGGCCTCGAACGCCCGCAACTCGACCCGATGATCCGCGGCCGCCTGATCGAGATCAACGACGAACGCGTTCATCCGCAGGATTTTGACGATGATCGCGACCGAAGACTGGTGGATCGCCAATTCAACCTGTCGTATGCGCACACCCCGCCGGCGCACAATCGCATCGTCGACGGACACTGGTTCGGCGAGGCCGGGCAGGATCCCGACCGGGGCTGGTCGGTGGAGGCCGGACTCATGGAACGCTTCGACCTGGCACTGGGCGACTACCTGACGTTCCGGGTTGGGGGGCAGCCCATCCGCAGTCCGATCACCAGCGTCCGCGAGGTCGACTGGGACAGCTTCCAGGTGAATTTCTTCGTCATCGGCCCGCCTCCGCTGCTGGACCAGCAGCCCCGGACCTTCATCACGGCCATGCACGTGCCCGAAGACCAGCGCAGCGCCCAGAACCAGTGGTTGCGGGAGTTCCCCGCCGTATCGGCCATCGACGTCAGCGCCATCCTCGCGCAGGTCCGCGATGTGATGGACCAGGCCACGCGGGCGGTCGAATACGTCTTCCTGTTCACCCTGATCGCCGGGTTGACCGTGCTCTACGCCGCGGTCCAGGCCACCCGCGACGTCCGACGACGGGAGGCCGCCCTGCTGCGCACCCTCGGGGCACGTCGCCACCACATTCGCAACGGCTTGCTGGCGGAATTCGGGACCCTGGGCCTGCTGGCCGGGCTGCTCGCGGCCGTGATCGCCACGGCAGTGGGCGCCCTGCTCGCCTGGCAGGTGTTCGAGTTCGACTACAGCGTCAATCCCCTGACCTTCGTCTACGGGATCGGGGGCGGCACGCTGGGGATCGCCCTGGCCGGCTGGCTGGGGACGCGCCGGGTGCTGGACCAGGCCCCGCTGGCGGTGCTGCGCGGCCCGGAATAAGCCGGGCCGGACCGCTCGCGTACCGGGATCAATGGCCGTACATGATGTCCACGTCGAGGAAGCCGAACAGGACCAGTAACGCCAGCGCCCAGAGGTAGAAGGAGAAGACCTTCAGGTTGGCGCGGTACAGGAAGAACAGCACCATCTTCAGCGACACGATCCCGACCAGCGCGGATACCACAAAGCCCACCGCCAGGGCCGTCCAGTTCAGGTCCCCAAGGCCGTTGCCGTTCAGGACGTCCAGCGACTGCACGGCGGTCGCCGCCAGGATCGTGGGGATCGCGAGGAAAAAGCTGTACTCCGCCGCCCAGCGCCGCTTGAGCCCGGTGAACAGCGCGAAGACGATCGTCATTCCGCTGCGCGAGAGCCCGGGAATCAGCGCGAAACCCTGCGCCACGCCGATGATCGCCGCGATCTTCGGGCTCAACTGGCGCAGGCCCAGCGGGCGCCGCTGCAACCGGTCCGTCCACCACAGCAGCACGCCGGTGAGGCTGAGCGTCCCGGCGATCAGCGTCGGGTGGGCAAACACCTGCTCGAACCCGGCCTTCAGGGTAAAACCCACGACGGCGGTCGCGAACACCGACAACCCGCACAGCAGCGCCAGGCGCAGGAACAGCATCTCGCGCCCCGCGGAGCCCCGGACGGAGGCCCACTGCCAGCTCTCGCGGGCGATCCCGCCACTCAGCCGCAGCAGGCTCTTGCGGAAGACAAAGACAATCGATACCAGCGTGCCGACGTGCACCACCAGATCGAACAGGATCATCTCAGGGCTTTCCGGGGGCGGCAGTGGCTCGCCCTGACGAATCAGCCAGTGCTGGGTCAGAACCAGGTGGGCGGTCGAGCTGACCGGCAAGAACATGAAGATGCCCTGCACGATCCCGAGCAGGGTGGCGACCCAGACTGTCATGACAGGTGCGGCTCCGTGATCCCGAGGCGGGCCGCAGTATACGCAAACCACCTACCCGGCGTCGGTACCGGCGTCGCACCGCCGGCAAAAGCCCGGCCAGGAGCCTGTCGGATTTGGGCGATCGTCGCGAGCGTGGCGGGAGAGCGAGCCCATTTTTTCGGTCTCTCGAGGCGCATAGTGGGCACTATGTAACGAGAGAGAGCGGAAAAAGGGGCCGTTCTCCTGCGCGCGCAGCAGATCAGTCCCAAATCCGACTGGCTACTAGACTCGGAACTGGGTCGTCAGACTTCGCAACTGCTCGATGCGCGCCACCAGGGCATCGGTCTCGCTGGCGGTGGCCTCGGCATTGGCCGCTGTCACCTGGGCCCCCTGACTGACCTCCGTGAGGGTGCCATCGACCTCGCGCGCGACCTCCGCCTGCTGTGACACGGCACCGGAGATCTCGTTGTTGAGATGCCGGATCCGCTCGACCGCCGAGCGGATCGACTGCAGGGCCTCGCCGGCACCGGCGGCCTCGTCCACGCCGGTCTCGCCCTTCTCCCGACTGCGCTCCATCGCACCGGCCGCCGAGCGCGCACCCGCCTGCAGCCGCTCGATCATGGCCTGGATCTCGGTCGTGGACTCCTGCGTCCGGGTCGCGAGCGTCCGGACCTCGTCGGCGACCACGGCAAACCCCCGACCCTGCTCGCCCGCGCGGGCCGCCTCGATGGCCGCATTCAGTGCCAGCAGGTTGGTCTGCTCGGCGATCCCGCGTATCACATCGAGAACCGACCCGATCTGGTCCGACTCGGCCTGAAGACGCGCCACCTGTTCGTTGGCGGTGCCGATCTCGCTCGCCAGCTCGCGCATGGTGCGCACGGTTGTGTCGACCACGCCGGAGCCGGTCCGGGTCTCGGTCTCGGCCTGGTCGGCCGCCTCGGAGGCCGTGCGCGCGTTGCGGGCGATCTCCTCGGCCGAGGCCGTCATCTGGTTCATGGCCGTCGCCACCTGGCCCAGCCGCGCCTGTTGCTGCTGCACCTCCTGATTCGTCTCCTCCGCCACGCGGTGCAGGGTGCCAACCGACTCCCCCAGCTCCCGTGCATGCTCCACCATCTCGGAGACCATGCGCTGCAGACGCTCGATGAAGGCGTTGAACAGACGAGCCAGGCGGTCGATGCCGTCGTTGCGCGGGGCCTCGATGCGCTGGCGCAGGTCCCCCTCACCCTCCGAGACCGCACGGAAGCGCCCGGCCAGTCCAGCCAGGCGGCGACGGATCATGAACACGAACAGGAAGTACACCACCACGATCACGCCAATCGCCACGCCCAGCATCATCGCGTTGACCTGCCAGGCCGCGACATCCAGCAGCCGGTCCACCGCAGCGGCCACTTCGGCCTCCAGGGCCGGCGTGGTCGCGTGCTCCTGCATGACCTGCTCCAGGGTGGCCTCCATCCCGCCCTTCAGCGTGGCCGTATGCCAGAACACCGCCGCGGCGGCGATCAGGAAGAACACCCCGACAATCGCACTCAATGCGAGCGAGAAACGTCCCGCCAGCGAAAGGCGACTCAGCCACCCACTCTCCTGCTCCATTGCCGCCCCCTGATGCCGGTACACTCCGGATTTTGTTATCGCTGTAACGACCCACCGGCCCGAAACTATAGGCCGTGGCGCACCTGTGCTTCACGTGCCCGCAACGCATGCGCTTGTGACGCAGGTCCGGACCGATTAAGGTTCTCTGAAATATACGTTCAAGCATATCCTCGATCACCGCGAACCGACGAAACCCTCCTATGCAGCTCACCCGCTATACCGATTTTTCCCTTCGCGTCCTGATGTACCTCACCGTGCAGCCGCGCGAGCAGCGCGTAACCGTCAGCGACATCTCCGAGCAGTTCGCCATCCCCCGCAACCACCTGGTCAAGATCGTGCACCAGCTCGGCCAGAAGGGCTACATCATCACCCGGCGCGGCAAGGGGGGCGGGATCTCGCTCGCCTGCGAACCCGCGGAGATCAACGTCGGCAGCGTAATCCGCGACATGGAGCCGAACCTGAACGTGGTGGACTGCGAGAACCCCGTCTGCCCGATCCTGCCCGCCTGCCAGTTGCGCGGTGTTCTCAACGACGCACGCGACGCCTTCCTCGCCGTGCTCGACCGCTACACCATTGCCGATGTGACCCAGGCGCCCGACTACCTCTACGAGCTCCTGCATCCCGGCAAGAGCGCCTGAACCCCGGTATCCTTCGGCCATGGAACGGCCCGACCCGGCACCCCGAAAACGAACCGCCCTGCACGCGCACACCGGCGCCCGCTGGCTGGCCGTGGCCGTTCCGTGCCTGCTGGCGCTCGCGAGCGCCGACGCACGCCAGGCCTGTCCCGATCCCGGGACCACACCCACCCCCCTCGCCGAACTGCGCGCGGGGACCCTCCCCGAAGGAACGGAGGTGGTCGCGGAAGGCACCGTAACCGGCGTCTTCATGGACACGGACCAGCTGGGGGGCTTCTACCTGCAACAGGGCTCGGCCACCGGGGCCACGGGCCTGTTCGTCTACGCCCCACGAAGGGACCCGGTCGCGGCCGGGCAGCGCCTGCAGGTGCACGGCGCCTTCACCCGCCATCGAGGCCGCCCCCAACTCTCGCAACTGGACGCGGTGGTGACCTGCGCCGACGGCGAACCGCCCGCCCCCGTCGACCTGCGCCTGCCCGACGCAGCCGACCGGCTGGGCGACTTTATCGACCAGCCGGTCCGTTTCCCGCAGCGCCTGACGGTCACCGACAACCGGGACCTCGGCCGCTACGGAAGCATGACGCTGGTCGCCGACGGGCGCCTGGCGCACCCGGGCCAGACCGCCCCCGCGGACAGCCCGGGGCGCCAGGACATAGATCGGCGGATCGAACTGGACGACGGGAGCTATCGCGCGAACCCCGACCCGATCCCGTACCTCGACGACCAGGGGACCCGCCGCGCGGGAAGCTCGGTGGAAGGCCTCACCGGTATCCTCACCCACGCCTTCGGCGCGTACCGGATCCACCCCACCGAGCCCGTAGACTGGACCGGCGGCCAGCGTCCCGACCCGGTGCCAACCGCGGATGCGGGTGACCTGCGCATTGCCACCGCGAACATGGAGAATGACTTCGTCACGCTGGGCGAGCGTGGTGCGCAGACCCCGGCCGAGCGCCAACGCCAGACCGCCAAGCTGGATGCCCTGCTGCAGGGCCTGGATGCGGACCTGCTGGGCGCGGTCGAACTGGAAAACGCCGCGGCTGCGCGCGAGACCCTGGTGGCGCGCCTGAACGCCCGCCCCGGGGAGCGTGGCGAATATGCGGCCATCGTTCACCCGGCACCGGGGGACGACGCGATCAAGGTCGGCCTGCTCTACCGACCGGAACGGCTGCGTTTGGTCGACACGGCCGCCGACCGCGATACCGTCCACCACCGCCCCCCGCTGCTGGGCTGGTTCGAAGCGGGCGCTACCGGCGAACATCTCGGTGCCGTGGTCGTACATTTCAAGGCCAAGAGCGGCTGCCCCGACAGCGGCGATATCGACCGTGGCCAGGGCTGCTGGAACCAGCGCCGTACCGCGCAGGCCGAACGCCTCGTCGCCTGGATACGCGAACAGCAAACCGGCGAGTTCGCGGATGCTCCCGTCGTGGTCCTGGGCGATCTCAACGCCTATGCCGCCGAGGACCCCCTGCACGTCCTCCATGCCGCAGGAAAACACGATCTCGTGCACGACGACCCAAGTACCGCCCATACCTACGTCTTTCGCGGCCAGGCCGGGCAGCTGGACTACCTGCTGGGGCCCGACACGCTGCGTGAACGAGTCCGGGACGGCGCCACCTGGGCGGTCAACGCCGACGAACCGGAATTCCTCGGATTTGATGGCCGCGCCCCGGCCGACGGGCCCTGGCGCGCCTCGGATCACGATCCGGTCTGGGCCGACCTGTACCTGGACTAGTCGGTGACTGCGGCCACTCAGTCGCGGGCGTCCGGTTCCGCAGGCACGGCGGCCTCCGCCTCGGCCGCCGACACGTTGTCGACAATCCGTACCGGCAACGGCCCGCCCAGGCTGCCCAGGGTCCTCTGCGGGAACGGGATGTCGATACCGGCCTCGTCCAGTGCCGCCTTCACCCCCTCGTGCATGGAGTTACGCAGGTCCAGGAATTTCTCCCGCCGCGCCCAGACCGAGAGCTGGATCTTCAACGCGGAGTCGCCGTACTCGAGGAAGATGAACAACGGCTTGGGCTCCTCCAGACAGACCGGGTTGCCCTCGGCGACCCCCATCAGCACATCGCGCAACTGCTTGAGATCGGTGTGATAGGCGACCCCGATCTGCATGTCGAGCCGACGGATCGGGAACCGACTGAGGTTGGTCAGCTGGGACTTCACCAGGCTCTCGTTGGGCACCCGGACCATCAGGTTGTCGAAGGTCCGCAGCTTCACCGACAGCGGATCGATGGACAGTACCTCTCCGGTGGCATCCCCCACCTTGATCACATCCCCGACAGAGAACGGCCGCTCACCGATCAGGAACAGCCCGGAGATCAGGTTGGAGGCGGAGGTCTGCGAGGCAAAGCCCAGCGCCACCGTGAGGATCCCGGCCGCACCCAGCAGCACGGTGAGGTCGAAGCCCAGCTCGCGCAGGGCCGAGGCCAGCACCAGGAGCACGATTACATAGAAGCTGATGCGCCGGGTCAGCATCACCTGCTGGGCATCGAGCTTGTCTTCCAGCACCCGCGCCAGCCCGCGCGACACCAGACGCGCGACCAGCAGACCCACCAGCAGATAAACCGCCGCGCGGACGGCCGCGAGGAACGCCTCGCTGGTGACGAAGGCCTGCGCGGCCTGTAGCCATTCGTTCATCGTGTGCGTCGCCCCCTACTGAAACAGGGCGCTGAACGCCCGCACCATCAAATGCCGTCCGCCGGCCTCGCGGGGCTCGGCGATACGCTGCGCCTCCGTCGCGGCCCCGGGCGGCCCCGGGTCGATCTTCATCGCCGCCATGTCACGGTCCTCCTCGCGCTCCATGCGCACGGCCGGGGTCCACAGCCGATGGTGGCGATCGGCATACACCGGCAGTCGCGGCACCGGCAGGTTCACGCGCTCCAGGAACAGGGCATCGTCCGCCTTGTTGGCGATGGTCAGCGGCGTCACCACACGATGCGGCCGTTCCGGCACATCCGCCAGGTCCAGGCGCGCCTGGGTCCGGGTCGCGTAGCACAGCTCGCCATTCACGGTGTTGGGGCCGAACCAGGTATCGGAAGGCGTATACACCGGGAATTCCTGCACCCGCGCCGCCCCCAGGTGCAGCTGCACCCAGGCCGGCGAACTGAGGTACAGGGTGACCTGCCCATGGGCCGGCACGTAGAACGGATTCTGCGGGCGGCTCACCATCGGACGATCGGCCAGGGCCACGCGCAGCTCCGGCTCGGCATCGGCCGGGGCCCCGGCAAACCGCAGCAGGTCCCGGGCACCGGCGGGAAAGGGTTCACTGCAGGGGACGTCGATCGCCAGGGTCGCGTCCGCCGCGTCGCGCGGTCGTTCCAGCACCATCTGCCATTCCTGCGCCCCATGCAGGAGCCACAGGTCCAGCGGACCGATGGACCAGCGACCGTGCGCGCCCGAGGCCAGCGGCCGGCGCCCCCACCAGGTCGCGGGATCGGTTCGCGTTGTCGAGGTCTCCGCCATCATCCCGTCCTTGCCATGCACCGCCTCACTGTAAACCAGAAACGGACGCCCGGGAGCCGGCGACGCGCGTTCTCCGGTCAGAAAAGGTCCAGCTGCCCCTCCTCGCGTCTCTGCCGCGGGCGCGCCGGCGGCACGAACTGGCTGCAGTCCAGCTCCAGCAGGCGGCCACCCAGGCCCGCCCGCCGCCGGGCCAGCCGGAAGCGCTGGCGCAGCAGCTCGGCATACGCCCCCGCCCCGCGCATGCGGTGCCCGAAGGTCGCGTCATACAGCTTGCCACCATGGGCCTCACGCAGGCGCTGCAGCACATGGTCTGCCTTGAGCGGGTGGTGATGGCGCAACCAGTCCTCGAACAGCGGCGCCACCTGGCGTGGAAGACGCAGTAGCACATATCCGGCGGCCACCGCCCCGGCGGCGGCCCCAGCCTCCAGCAGGGACTCCAGCTCGCCGTCCGTCAGCACCGGGATCAGGGGTGCCACCAGAAGGCTCACGGGCACACCCGCCGCGCTCAACCGCTTGATAGTCTGAAAACGCCGTTGCGGAGCCGCGGCGCGCGGCTCCAGGTGCCGCGACAGGTTGCGGTCCAGCGTCGTCACCGATACGGCGACCTGGACCAGCCCGCGCTCGGCCATCGGGCCCAGCAGATCCAGATCGCGCTCCACCAGGGCCGACTTGGTCACGATCGACACCGGATGCCCGGTCTCCGCCAGGACCTCCAGCAGCTGCCGCGTAATCCGCCAATCCCGTTCCACGGGCTGATAGGCATCGGTGTTGATACCCAGCGCAAGTGGCGTCACCCGATGGGACGGGCGGGCCAGCTCGCGCCGCAGGCATTCGGCCGCGCCCACCTTGGCAAACAGCCGGCTCTCGAAGTCGAGGCCAGGGGACAACCCGACGTAGGCATGCGCCGGGCGGGCGAAGCAGTAGGCACAGCCGTGTTCACAGCCCCGATACGGGTTCAGCGAAAGCTCGAAGGGCACATCCGGCGACTGGTTCCACGACAGCACGCGGCGTGGATGCTCGACGGTCACCTCCGTACGCAGGGGCGGCGGCGCCTCGCCATCGCCTTCCCAGCCATCATCGAAGGGTTCTCTCTGGGTGGCCTCGAAGCGGGCATGCGGGTCCAGAGTCGCCCCGCGCCCTCGTGCAAGCCCCCTCGTGGGACCGCAGCGCTCGGTCATCGGGTCAGCCCGTCCATGCGCTCGCACAGCTGGCGAAAATAGCCGGACTCCGACAACATCGCCCGGCCTTCGCCGCTCTGGTTCAGCCGGTCCAGCAGGAGCCGCAGGCGCCGCGCGGCGTGCTGCCGGGAGGCCTCGTCATCCGCCGCCTGCAGCAGGGCCTCCGCCGATGCGATCTCGCCCCGGATCCGCACCGCCTCCGGCACATAGCCGGCATTCTTCAGCACGCGATAGGCCATGCGCAGCTCTTCCGGCACCGCGCGGTCATCGTCCAGCTCCAGCGGCCGGCCAGCCCCCGGGAGGTCGTCGAACGCCCCGCGACGCGCCGCATCCGCCAGTTTCGCCTCGATTTGTGCCTCATTAAGCAGCATCGCTCGCCGCGTCAACCGCATCCGTTATGCCGGCCGAACCCGCCCTGTTGAGGACCGAACGGGTTTACCGTAAGGTCCGCCGCACCCGCACAACACGACCAGCGCACGGACCCCGATGGCAGCCACTTCGCGAGAAAACCCGTCGGCGTCCGCCGTGCGTTCCCTCGCGCCGGCCCGCGAGGCCCTGCGCGCGGACCCGCGGTTCGACACCTACCTGACTCGGCAGATCCCGGTGCTGGTGGCATTATCGCTGCTGCCCGGGCTCGGGTATATCCTGCTGGGCGCCCTGCACGATGCGCTTGTCGCGGCCGCCTCCTGGTACGCAGTGATGTTTGCCGCCTCGCTCTGGGGAGTCCAGCTTTTCTGGCGGTACCACCGATCGCCGCTGTCACCGGAGCAGCGCAGCCGCTGGCGCCTGCGGCTGACGCTCTTTCTTTATCTCTACCTGGCGCTGTGGACCTGGATCTTTCTGGTCTTCGTGCGCCTCGACGCCCAGAACCTGCACTACATCGCCATCTTCACGCAGATCGGCGCCACCACGGTCGTCGCGGCCCTGCTCTACCCAGCCCCGTGGGTCTTCCGCCCGTTGATCCCGGCCATGATGGTGCCGCTGGCCGGCTACTTCCTGCTGATCGGTGACTGGTATGGCTACGTGCTGGCCGCCTTCTCCGCGACCCTGGCCCTGGTGCTGTACTACGCCGCCAGCAGCAGCTTCGGGCTTCTGCGCGACAGCCTGTATCAGGCCTCGCACGACGCCCTCACCGGGCTCAACAACCGCGCCGCCTTCATCGAGCACCTCGAGCAGAGCCTCGAGGTGCTGCAGCATCATCGCCAGCATTCGTTTCTGCTGCTGATCGACCTGGATCATTTCAAGACGGTCAACGACCTTCTGGGCCACGACATCGGCGACGAGTTGCTGAAAGCCGTCACCCGCGACTTCGCCAACACCCTGCCGCCGGGCCACCATCTCGCCCGTCTGGGCGGCGACGAGTTCGTGATCGTCGCCCCCGGAAAGGAAGACCGGCATACCTGCGAACGGGCGGCCCGGCGCCTGGCGCACTCGCTGCTGCGGGTGGTCAAGACGCCCTACATCATCCGCAATCATCACCTGCATGTCAGTGCCAGTATCGGCATCCGCCTGATCGAGCCGCACCCGGGGATCGACTCGCACCAGCTGGTCCGCGAGGCCGACATCGCCATGTACGAGGTGAAGGACCGCGGGCGCGACGGCGTGGTGGTGTTCAGCGACGAACTGTCGCAAGCGGTGGAACGGCACCTGCAGATCGAGCGCTGCCTGCATTTCGCGCTGCAGAACCGGGAGATCGAGGTGCTCTTCCAGCCGCAGCTCGACCGCGACGGCCGCATCCGCAGCGCCGAAAGCCTGATCCGCTGGAACAGCGCCGAACTGGGCCCGGTTTCCCCCGCGGAATTCATCCCGATCGCCGAGCAGACCGGCTTCATCAGCGAACTGGGCGACACCGTGATCGCTCGGGCCTTCCAGACCCTGCGCGACTGGGATCGCGCCGGCTTCCACCTGGAACAGCTCGCGATCAACATCAGCCCGCGCCAGCTGGTGCACCTGAATTTCGTGCAGCGCATGCAGGAGCTGATCGCGCGCCACCTGGGCCGTGAACACGCGCATCGCATCACACTGGAGATTACCGAACACGTCGTCGCCGAGGATACCGACCGCGTCGTGTACATCATGCAGGCCCTGCGCGACATGGGCCTGCGCTTCTCGATGGACGACTTCGGCACCGGGTTCTCGTCACTGAGCTACCTGAAGCGCCTGCCCTTCGACGAACTCAAGATCGATCGCAGCTTCGTGCGCCAGGTCGACCACGACCCCGGTGATCAGGCGATGGTGCGGACCATCTGCGACATCGCCCGGCAGTTCGAGCTGGAAGTCGTCGCGGAGGGGGTCGAGACCGAGGCCCAGCATCAGTGGCTGGCCACGCACGGCAATCTGCGCTTCCAGGGCTACCTGTTCGCCCGCCCCATGGAGGCCGGCGCCTTTCTCGACTATTGCCAGGGAATCCCGGCACCGAGCCGTGCGGTGGCGCCGTCGACCGGAGGGTAGCGGCCCGGGATCAGGCGCCGCCGGTCGCGGCCGGCACCACCCAGAGCGTGAGCGACAGCAGGATCGCCGTCAGGCTTACCCCGATGATCGGCAGCATCATCACCCCGGCCAGCGCCTCGCGCCGAAACAGGCGCACGGCCATCCCGCCCAGCGTCAGCGTCCACCCGATCGCGACAAAGAACGCCAGGGCGTTGAGCTCCGCGCGCCACAGCAGGATGAGCGCCACCGGCAGCCCGAGATTCAGGATCACGACCCCCATCTCCTGGCTCCCCGCCGCCCGTCCGGCGGACAGGGCATAGGCGTACGCGGCCCAGACCATCAGCAGGCCGAAGCCGAGCGCACCCGCCGCGGGCGAACTGAGCGGGGCCCGCAGGATGGCCGCCCCGGCCGGTTCCAGGCCGACCCCCAGCGCAATGATCAGCAGCGCCACCCCCAGGCTGATGGCCAGCCAGAACCACAGGGTTCCGCGTTGCACATTCGGTTCCGTCATATCCTGGTCCTCGTCCTGTCGGTGGCTGCCTGACCTGCTGACCGCGCGCGTCCTTCAGGGTTCGCGTTGTCCGATCGCACCCTGGTTACGGCCCGGCCCCTGATTACCGGGCCAGCTGCCAGGCAATGGTCTCGCCCGCGCGCAGCGGTACACCCGGGTCATGGCCGAAGAGTACTGCCTCGGGCACGGTCCAGGGTGAGCGTTCCAGCGTCAGGGTGTCGGTGTTGCGCGGCAGTTTGTAGAAATCGGGCCCGAAATGGCTGGCGAATCCCTCCAGACGATCCAGCGCATCCGCGGCGGCAAAGGCCTCCGCATACAGCTCGATGGCCGCATGCGCGGAATAGATTCCCGCGCAGCCACAGGCCGACTCCTTCGCGTGGCGCGGATGCGGCGCGCTGTCCGTGCCCAGGAAAAAGCGCGGATGGCCGCTGGTCGCGGCCTCCATCAGTGCCTTGCGATGGCGTTCGCGCTTGAGGATCGGCAGACAGAAGTGATGCGGGCGCATCCCGCCGGCAAACAGCGCATTGCGGTTGTAGAGCAGATGCTGGGGCGTGATGGTGGACGCGACATTGGCGGGCCCGTCCTGGATGAACTGTACGGCCGACTCGGTCGTGATGTGTTCCAGCACCACCCGCAGCTCCGGAAAATCCCGGATCAAGGGCTCCAGATGGCGCTCGATGAACACCGCCTCGCGATCGAAGATGTCCACGTCCGGATCCGTCACCTCGCCGTGGATCAACAGCGGCAGATCCACCCGCTGCATGGCCTCGAACACCGGGTAGCAGCGGCGGATATCCGTCACCCCGCTGGCCGCGTTGGTCGTGGCCCCGGCCGGGTACAGCTTCACCCCGTGCACAAAGCCGGAGGCCTTTGCCGCGTCGATCATGCCCGGGGTCGTGCCCTCGGTCAGATAGAGCGTCATCAGGGGTTCGAAATCGGCCTCCTCCGGCAACGCCGCCAGGATGCGGTCGCGGTACTCCGCCGCGGCCTCCAGCGTGGTCACCGGCGGCTTCAGGTTGGGCATGATGATCGCGCGCCGGAAGCGGCGCGCGGTATCCGGCAGCACCGACGCCAGCACATCGCCATCCCGCAGGTGCAGGTGCCAGTCGTCCGGTCGGGTCAGGGTCAGGCGGTTCATCCGTAGTTCCCTTCGCAGGGGCCCGCACCGTACGGGCCCGTCACAGTCATCAGTTATCAGGATAGCGCGGAGCGCAAGTCGGTCTCGGACCAGCCCTCCACCAGTAACGTCTTGTTACGCGAGTTGGCGCCTGCCACCACCCGCACAGCCGACTTCGGGCATTCCAGTTTTGCTGCGAGCAGCTCGATCACGGCCGCATTGGCGCGCCCCTTCTCCGGCGGCGCCTGGACCTGCAGCTTGAGGGTCTCCCCCATCCAGCCGGCCACCGCGTTGCGCTTGCTGCCCGGAGCGACCTTCACCTTCAGCCGCGCCATGCGAAACACTGAGCCATGTATACGCTCTACTCGGCGGGCCGCGTCGCCATGTAGGCACTGAACACGCCCAACTGCACATCCCGCTGCACGTCCTCGAACCCGACCGCGCGCAGGGTGTCCTGGATCTCTTCCGGCGGCACGCACTGGTCGATGGTGTCCCAGAAATAGCGCATCAACAGGTGGCCGTCGGGATCGCGGGTCAACACCTTGCCGACGAACGGCACGAAGTCCCGGAAATAGAAACGCGCCAACGCGAACTGGCGCCGGGTCCGTGGCCGCGAGACCTCCAGGATGGTGCAGCGACCGCCCGGCTTGAGCACGCGGAAATACTCGCTGAACAGTTCATGCAGATCCCGCACATGGCGCAGCCCGTAACCCATGTACAGGCGGTCGAACTGGCGGTCCGGCAGCGGCATCTGCTCGCCGAGGCTCTGGACGAAGGTCGCGTCCATCTTGGTGCGGGCGATGTCCATCATCCCCCGGCTCGGATCCACGCAGGTCAGATGGTCGTCGCCCACCACCTTCCGGATCTCCTGCGCGACCGGCCCCGTCCCGGTCGCCACATCCAGGACGTTCATCCCGGCCTTCAGGCCGGACTTCTTCAGCACGAAGCGGCGATAGGCCTGCCCCGTCCCGAAAAAACCGACCCGCAGGATGCGGTCATAGTACGGGGCCGTCCGGTCGAACAGGTCGTCGACGTAGGCGCGGCGGCTGCCCTCGTCCCCGTAGTAGTCCTTCAGGACCGGGTGCGGCTTCTTGGTCGTTGGCTGCATTGCGTATTCTCCCAGGCAGGGGACCAGGGGCCGACCAGACACTGCGGCCGACCCGATCCGGCGTCAGTTCATCATGGCATTGCGAGCGCCTCGCACAGGCGCTCCGAGTACTGTCCCTCGATCTCCACCAGCAATTCCTCGCGACAGATGTCGCCATGCAGCAGAAGCCAGGGGATGTGGTGACCCAGGCGCGCCCGCAGGTGGTTCTCCACGGCGGGCGCATCCTCGGCGTGGCGCAGATAGACCTTGAGCAGCGAGAGCGCCTGCGGCGTTTCCGCTCGCACCGGGTGGTGGGTGGAGGCCTGCTCCAGCAAAGCCCCGATATTGCGCAGGCTCTCGTCAATCTGCGCCTCGAGATCCCCTACATGGCGGCTTTCATGGCCCACGATGCTGGCCGTGCCCGAAATGAACAGCTCGGCGGCCTGCGGGCCCGGCTGCCAGAGGCTGGCGCGGGCAAACGAGGGGCTGCGCGGCCCGTACTGCCGGGGGTAGCGGTAGGCACTGACCTGGCGCGGATTCTCGATGCGCGCCGCGGGCTCGCCCGTCGCAATGAAGTAGATCAGCAGGCCGTCGGAGTGCGTGCCGATCGCCGTGGCCGCCGGCAGGATGCGCTCGTACTCCGGCAAGGCCTCGAAGACCTGCGCACGCCCGCTGCAGAACCCGCGATAGCGCTCCTGCCCGTCGACCGGATCATTGATGGCCGGGAGGTAGTTCCAGACCCGCACCAGGTGGTCAAAGCCCAGCGCCCGACAACCGGACAGGATCTCGCGGTAGGCGCGTTCCGTCAGCGGTTCCGGGTCCGCGCGGGCATCCAGCGGCGCGTGCCAGCAACCCACCAGGCAGTCGCGGCCGCGCAGGTAGGTCAACGAGCCGTCTGCCCCTGTCTCCCCGCGTACGCCGTCCCGCAGCGACCAGCACTCCACCCAGTCCGTATCGCGGCCCAGCGGCTCCAGCCCCACGTGGATCTCCAGGCGTCCGGGCTTGCGCTCGACACCACTGGTGCGACCAAAACGAATCACCACGGACGCCGAGGCGCCGTCCGGATCCTGTGCTCGACGGTAGGTGACCGTCAGCGGGGCTTTGTCAGCGGATTCCATCATTCGGTGGGAGCGGGAGGCGCATCGCCTCTCCATCGGCATCCATTCCGGCCAGAACAGCGGCGCAGTCTACCAATCTCCCGCGCTGGAGACACGGTCTCCTGGCGGGCCGGGGCCCGCCAGAATGTCGCTGGGCTTCCGTCAGGGCTCGTCAAGCTCGATACCCGCCTCGGTCAGAAATGCCCGCAGGCCTTCGAGGTAGGCATCCCCGGTGGCCAGAAAGGCCTCGTTATGGCCGCCTTCCATTTCCAGCAGTCGAGCCTGCCCGGCGGCCGCGTACAGCCGTTCGGTGTGGGCAAACGGCACGATCTCGTCGTCCACGCTGTGGGCCAGCAGCAGCGGCGCGGTGATGGCCTCGATGCGGCTCAGGGTGTCGTATTCGTGGCGCAACAGGGCCCGCACCGGCAGCCACGGATAGTGGCGCGCTCCGAGATCCGCAGCCGAGGTAAAGGCCGATTCCAGGATCACCGCGCCCGGCTCCACCCCGGTGGCCAGATCCGCCGCCACCGCCGCCCCCAGGGAGCGCCCGAACACCGCGACCGAGTCGGGGGCGATCGAGCGCCCTTCCGTCAGGTACTCCCAGGCGGCGCGGGCATCCGCGTAGGTGCCCGCCTCGTCCGGGCGGCCCGCGCTGCGGCCATAGCCGCGGTAGTCGATGATCAGGACGGCAAGCCCCAGTTCATGGAAGAGCTGCAGGGAGTGCAGTCGGTGGCTGATATTGCCGGCATTGCCATGCAGAAACAGCAAGACCGGCGACTCCTCGCCCTGCGGCGACGGCACAAACCAGCCATGCAGCTGCACCCCGTCCGCAGTCACCAGTTCGACGTCTTCGTAGTCCAGTCCAATGCGTTCCGGCGTGCCGGTCAGGTTGCTGGAAGGCATGTAGACCAGACGGTCCTGGGTCACGAAGATCAACCCGGTCATCAGGGCGTATCCGAGCCCTGCGAGCACCAGGATCTTGAACAGATTGGCCATATCCCGATCCTGACCGTCCAGTCGCCCCTGTGCAAGGCAAACACCGAGTGTGTGAAGCGCTCTCGCCCGTGCGCCCGGACCGGTACAATGCCCGCGAACGATCTGGCTGAAACGACCCTACCCCATGCGCCATTCGCTGCTTACCAATACGGATCTGCAGGGCCTCGACCGCGACGCGCTGCTGCGCCACTTCGCGGGCAGCCAGCCGCTGGACGATTCCACCGGCCAGCAACTGGCCGAGGCACTGGACCTCGCGCTGGAGGCGGTCGAGGCCGCCGGGCTCGAATCCCACCCGCTGGACGTGGCCGAGATCCTGCGCCACCTCAACGTGGACCGCCAGACGCTGATCGCAACCCTTCTGGTACCCGTCTATCTGGCCTCCCGGATCACCCCGGCCCGGATCGAAACGGACTTTGGTGCGGCTATCGCGCGTCTCACCACCAACGTCGCGGCCCTGGTGCGGCGCCGTTTCGAGGCGCCGGCGGGCCGGCCGGAACAGGCCGAGCGCCTGCGCCGCATGCTGATGGCGATGGTCGACGACGTGCGTGCCGTGCTGATCAAACTGGCGTTCCGCGTGCAGCACCTGCGCCTGCTGGTACGCGAGCCGGATGACAGCGCCCGAGCCCTCGCGCAGGAGACCCTGGACGTCATCGCGCCCCTGGCCAACCGCCTGGGCGTCGGCCAGCTCAAGTGGGAGATGGAAGACCTCGCCCTGCGCATCCTGGAACCGGAGACCTATCGCGAGATCGCCAGAGGCCTGGAAGAAAACCGCACGGAAAGAGAGACCTATGTAGAAGCATTTGCGCAGACTCTTAAGGACCGCTTGCGCGCCGAAGGCATCGAGGCACGGGTCTTCGGGCGGCCCAAGCACATCTACAGCATCTGGAGGAAGATGCAGCGCAAGCGGACCTCGCTGTCCGAGTTGTACGATCTGCGCGCCACCCGCGTGATCGTCGACCAGCTGGCCACCTGCTACACCGTACTTGGCATCGTCCACAACGACTGGCGCCACCTGCCCAGCGAATTCGACGACTACATCGCCAACCCCAAGGACAACGGCTACCAGTCACTGCACACGGCCGTGGTCGGACCTGAGGGCAAGGTGGTGGAGGTGCAGATCCGTACCCGCGAGATGGACGACTTCGCCGAGCTGGGGGTCGCCGCCCACTGGCGCTACAAGGAAGGCGGGCGCGAGGACCAGGCTCTCAACCGCGCCATCAACAGCCTGCGCCAGCTGCTGGAGGCCGCCGACAACAACGATCAGAACCTGCTCGACGAGATCCAGAGCGAACCCCTGCACCAGCGCGTGTTCGTGCTTACCCCCCAGGGCGAAGTACTGGATCTCTCCCTGGGCGCGACGCCGCTGGACTTCGCCTACGCCGTCCATACCGAGGTCGGCCACCGCTGCCGTGGCGCCAAGGTGGACGGGCACATCGTGCCGCTCACCTACAAGCTGAAGTCGGGCGAGCGCGTCGAAGTCCTGACCACTCGCGAGGGCGGCCCCAGCCGCGACTGGCTGAACCCCAATCTCGGCTACCTGAACACCGCCCGCGCCCGCTCCAAGGTCCGCACCTGGTTCCGCCAGCAGCACCAGGACGAACACCTGGCCACCGGCAAGCACCTGTTCGATCGCGAATGCCAGCGTCTCGGCTGCGGACAGGACCTCGACCGCGGCGCCCTCGCCGAGGCCATGAAGTACCAGACCTTCGACGAGCTGCTGGTCGCGTTGGGTGCCGGCGACATCACCACGGCCCAGATCGCCGGGCGCATCTCCCAGCAGATGCGCGAGACGCGGGGTCGGGAAAAGCCCGTCGCGCCGCCCGCGCCCCAGCGCCCGCGGCGCCATGACGGCGAGGCAAAAGAGGACGACATCAAGATCCGCGGCGTCGGCGGCCTGCTGACCACCCGGGCGCGCTGCTGCAACCCGCAGCCCGGAGACCCCGTCATCGGCTTCATCACCCGCGGTGCCGGCGTCTCCGTCCACCGCAGCGACTGCGTGAACATCCTGCGCATGCCGGAGGAAAAGCGCGGCCGCCTGATCCCGGTCTCCTGGGGCGAAGAACCGGAACGCGAGGCCATCACCCTGGAGGTGGACGCCCATGACCGCCCCGGCCTGCTTGGCGAGGTCGGCAACGCCTTCTCCGAATGCGGCATCAACCTCCTGCGCGTGAACACCCAGACCAACCGCGAAGACCGCAGCGTCCGCATGGAACTGGAGGCGGAATACAGCGACCTCGGCGAGCTCAGCAACCTCTTCGACCGCCTCCAGGCCCTCAACAGCATCCAGACCGTCCGCCGCCTCCCACCCGCGGCCTCCACGTAGACATGTAGGAGCCCAGCCCTCTGGGCGATCCGGGCCTGTCCAGTGCCGCATCGCCGAGAGGGCTCGGCTCCTACAGGAGATACGGAACAGGCTTCTGCCCTAACCCTCGGGATGCCCCCGACCGGTGCGCATGGAATATCGGCGGGTGGTCTCGTAGGCGTTGGTGCCCTTGCGACCGGATTTCAGTTCGCGGATCTGCTGCGCGACCTCGGTGCGGCGCTGGGCCAGCTCCTGTACCGAGCTTTCATAGAAGCGGCCAAGCTCCTCGAGCGCGGCACGCAATGCCGCCCCGGAGTCATCGCGAAGCGGCACCGGCTCCGGGCCGAAGGCCCGTTCAACCAGGCTGCGCGCCTGCCGATCCAGCTCCTGGAGCTCTTCCCAGTCCTCTTCAGCCACCGCGCGCGCCATGTGGGCGCGGATCGCCTCGACGGCATCTTCGAGCGTGGCTTCCGAACCGGCCCCACTGTTCGAAGTGGCGGGACCGCTCATGGGTAAAGGCCGGACTCAAAAACCGCGCAAAGAGCCATGCAAGGCCTTCCGCTAGCCTGCCCGGCGCTGGTCAGCCGGGATCTCGTCCCAGCCCGCCTTGATCTCGCGCAGCAGCTTGGCCACCTCGTCCAGAGCCGCGGGGTCATTCTGGGCGTTCGCCTCCAGCAGACGACGGCTCATGTATTCGTACAGGGCATCCAGGTTCCCGGCCAGTTCGGCATTGTGCTTGTGGTCCAGCACGGCCCGCAGCGACTCGACGATATCGATCGCCTTGCCGATCTTCTCGCCCTTCAGGCCCACGTTACCCTGCTGCATCGCACCCTTGGCCACGGCGATCCGCTCCAGTGCGCCCTCGAAAAGCATCTGGATCAGCCGGTACGGGTCCGCTACCTGCGCCTCGGCCAGCGCGCCCGACTGCCGGTACTGGTTCACCGCTCGATTCATGCCCGGTCCGTACATGCGTTGCTCTCCGTTATCCGTTCGCCCCAGCGGCGCGACTATCGACGAGAATTGTTCTGGGCCAGCGGCATATTCGCCAGCTGGTTGGTCAGAAAGTCGCCCGTACTCTGCATCTGCGCTACGGCGGTATCCATGCGCGAGAACTGTGCGATGAGGCGGCTCTCCATGCGCTCGAGGCGGACATCCAGCCGCTCTCTCTGCTGTTCGATACGTTCCAGGTCGTTACGCAACCCGTCGGTACGGTTCCCGATCAAGCCGTCCGGTGCAACGAAGGTCCGGGTAACCTCTTCCATGCGTCCACCGACTTCACGCACGACCTGGGCAATACTATCGAAGTCGTTGTTATCCATTGCTTGATTAAAGCGACTGGTGTCGAAATTCAGCGTCCCGTCGCGATTCGAGACAATCCCCAGTTCGGCCAGCGTCTGCACCCCCGAATCCGGCACTCCGGCCTGCTGCAACAGGGCCTCACTCAAGCGGCTGCGCACACCGCGCACGGTACTGTCACCCGTCAGCACCGACGGCTCGTCGTCCTCCACGTTGTAGGACGTCAGTTCTCGGGTTTGTCCGACCAGCGTGTTGTACTGCTCGACAAAGCCCTGCAGGGCCTCGCGCAGCGCGCTCTGGTCTTCCCGCACCGAGACTGTAGCCGGGGCCGTGGAGGTGCCCTGCAACTCGATCGTGATGCCTTCAATGGCGTCGTCCAGGGTGTTGGTGGCGCTGGTCACGGTCACGCCGTCGATTACCGCCTCGGCATTCTGCGCGGCACGCGTCTCGACCAGGTTGCTGCCATCCAGTCGCGCCAGACCGCTGCCGGCCGGGTCCTCGGTCGCGGTCAGCGAGATGGTGTTGTCCGCGCCCGTCTCGGTGGAATTCAGCACCAGCCGCGCACCGTTACCATCGTTCACGATAGACGCACGCACGCCCGCACCGGCCTCGTTAATGGCATCGCGTACATCGCGCAGCGTTTCGCCTTCTTCGACATTGATCGTCACCGGGCTGCGATCCCCCAGCTGCAACTGCAACTGCCCGGCCCCGACTTCGGCATCACCGTCCGCAAAATCCCCTGCGGCAGTGGCGAGGGCCTGCGCCTGCGCCAGCTGGTTCACCTGCAGTGAGAACGCGCCATTGGCCGCGGTGCCGTCGGCACTCACGTTCGCCACGCTGTCGTCGGAGATCGAGGCCGTCTGATTCAGTTCAAATCCGGACAGAGACAGCAGCGAACCCTGGAGCTGTTCGATCCCGTTGCGCAGGTTCCCGAAGGCCGAAATCTGTGCCTCGATGCGCTCCTCGCGCTGGTTGAACCGCTGCTCCTTCGGAACGCGTTCGGCGTTCAGCAGGTCGCCTACAATCTGGTTCAGATCCAGCCCGGACCCAACACCCATCGCACTGATTGCCATCGTATTGCTCCTCGCAGGTCGACGTCTCGACCGCCTCTGTGCACGTACAACCTCTATAACGACAGCCTAGCGCAAATCTTGATCCCCCACTGCGAAAAATCTGCGCAGCCGCAACACAAAAAAAGGCCGCACCTCGGGGGATGCGGCCTGTCGGGACCGGGCGGGCACTCACGACCGGCGCAAGTGATCCCCGGGAATCGGCCGGGCTTCATTCGAAGGCCGACGCGGACCCGCTTACTGCAAAAGGGCCAGCACGTTCTGCGGCACCGCATTGGCCTGCGACAGCACTGAGGTACCCGCCTGCTGCAGCACCTGGGCGCGGGTCAGCTCCGCCGTCTCAACCGCGAAGTCCGCATCGCGGATCCGCGAACGCGCGTCCGACAGGTTCTCGGCACTCACACCCAGGTTGTCGATCGTGGACTCGAAGCGCACCTGCACCGCCCCCAGCTCCGCGCGCAGGCTGCTCACCTGGCTCAGCGCCCCGTCCAGCGCACCGAGCGCCTGGGTCGCGCTCTCGCGAGTGATTACGTCGATGTCGTTCAGGTTCACCTGTGTCATGGATGTCCCGCCAGCAAAGAGGGGGAAGGTCACTGTTGCACCGTCCGAATCCCGTACGGTAATCCAATCATCCGCGATGAATTCCGCATCAAAGGCCCCGTTGATCACGATCGCGGTATTGCCGTCGTTGGCCACCCGCAGGGCTGCGCTCAGCCCGGCGTCGGCGATGGTGCTGTTATCGGCCGCCGAATCCTGGATCGCGCTGTTGATCCCACGCACCAGCTCCTCCAGCGAGGTCACCCCGGAAAAGGTTGTGGTCACCTCATCGCCCGTAGCTACGCCATCTTCATATAGGGTGATGTCAAAGGGACCCGAGAACGTCAACCCATCTTCGATCTGCTCCTGGCTGAATCGCGCGGCGGAGATCGCCTCGGTTGTACCGAGCTGGGAGGTCCGCGAGTCCACGCCGCTGACCGCAATGGTCTGGCCCTGGTTCGCGCCCACCTGGAAGAACAGGTCCTCCACACTGCCGTCCAGCACACGGCCACCGTTGAACTCGGTGCTGTTGGCGATCCGCGAGACCTCGGCCATCAGCTGCTGAACCTCGTCGTTCAGCGCCTGACGGTCGGAAGCCGAGTTGGAATCGTTCGCCGCCTGCACCGCCAACTCTCGTGCACGCTGCAGCGCATCGCCCACGGTACTCAGCGCACCCTCGGCCGTCTGCGCGAACGAAATCCGTCATTGGAATTACGCACCGCCTGGTTCAGACCGCGAATCTGGGTGCTGAAACGCTCGGAAATGGCCAGACCGGCCGCGTCATTCTTGGCGCTGTTGATCCGCAGGCCCGAGGACAGACGCTCCAGACTCTGCGCCAGTGCGCCCTGAGAATTCCCCAGATTGCGCTGCGCGTTCAGGGACAAAACGTTGGTGTTGATAACCTGGGACATTACCCCCTCCCTGTAAGCCCCGAAACTGGGGCAACGAAGGCCCAATTAGCCCTCTCTATGCACCTTTATCTGCCGGAGACCCGGCATCTTTAGACCCGGCCGGCAGTTTCTTGCCGTGCGTCCGGCAACCCCCCGTCACCACAATCAAAAAGGGCCGACCCCGAACCCGGGACCGGCCCTTCTGGGCACCATCATGCGGACCGGTGCGGCGCGTCCCGAAAGGCATCAGGCCTGATCCTCCAGGCCTGTACCGCCCAGCTCCTGATCACTCTGGAATCGCTCCACCAGGGCCAGCACGGCCTCCGGCGGGATCTGCCGGATCACCTCTTCGCGTTCTCCATCCATCACCGTGATCACCGTGCGGCCACTGGCATCATCCACACTGAACTCCAGCGCCCGCTTGGTGGATTGCAGGTAGGAATTGATCGACTCCACCACCTGATTGACCTCGTCCATGTCCATGGCCTCGATCGCCGGGCCCGTGGAAGCTGGAGCCGTCGATTCCGTACTACTGCCCGTACGCGCAACGGCCTCCGGCCGCACCTCGCCACGAACAAGACCCACGCCAGGCCCCGGGGCCTTGGCCCCTTCGCCCCCGCGCGGGTTCACTGCCACCAGCGGTGATGTGATATTGCCAATTCCATCACTCATATCGCTGTCCTCTTCAGAAGGGGAGGATGACGCCCTCGCCATCCTCCCTCAACCAGAAGCTCGAGTGATCGAGCTTACTGCAGCAGGGCCAGCACGTTCTGCGGAACCGCGTTGGCCTGCGACAGCACCGAGGTACCCGCCTGCTGCAGCACCTGGGCGCGGGTCAGCTCAGCCGTCTCGGCCGCGAAGTCCGCATCACGGATCCGCGAACGAGCGTCCGACAGGTTCTCCGAACTCACACCCAAATTGTCGATCGTCGACTCGAATCGAACCTGCACCGCACCCAGTTCTGCCCGCAGGCTGTTCACCTGGGTCAGCGCACCATCCAGCGCACCAATCGCCTGCGTAGCCGATTCACGCGTGATCACATCAATACCATTCAGGTTGACGTCCTCCGAGGTGACAGCACCTGTGCCTGCTGTCTCGGAGAAGAGATCAACCGTACTTGAGTCCTCGAGCGTAATCTGGCCCCCACTTACCTCTAAACCTTCAGTTCCCAGCTGCGAGGTAATGGCCAAGGTTGTGTTGCCCTCGTTGTCCACGCGAAGCGCCGCCCGTAGGTTGGCATTCGCCACCTCCAACGCATTGGCGTCCCCACCAGCCACAACATCGGTGATCTCGGAATTCACGAGGCGGACCACATCCTCCAGAGTTTCGGCACCTGACAAGTCAACAGTGATGTCAGCGAATGCATCTCCTGATATCTGGATATCAGAAAAAGCCGTATCCGTATCAATCTCACCGATTTCCTCTTGACTCAGCCCGTTGGCCCCAACTACCTCGGTCACGCCCAGCTCCGAGGTCCGCGAGTCCACGCCACTGACCGCAATGGTCTGGCCCTGGTTGGCCCCCACCTGGAAGAACAGGTCTTCAACACTGCCATCCAGGACGCGACCGCCATTGAACTCGGTACTATTCGCAATGCGCGACACCTCCGACATCAACTGCTGAACCTCATCATTCAGTGCCTGACGGTCGGAAGCGGAGTTCGAATCGTTCGCGGCCTGCACCGCCAGCTCGCGCGCACGCTGCAACGCGTCGCCCACAGTACCCAGCGCGCCCTCCGCCGTCTGCGCAAAAGAAATGCCGTCGTTGGAGTTGCGCACGGCCTGGTTCAGACCGCGGATCTGGGTGCTGAAACGCTCGGAAATAGCCAGACCGGCCGCGTCGTCCTTGGCGCTGTTAATGCGTAGGCCCGAGGACAAACGCTCCAGACTCTGGGCCAGCGCACCCTGGGAGTTCCCCAGATTGCGCTGCGCGTTCAGGGAAAGAACGTTGGTATTAATCACTTGAGACATGGTCGCTCTCCTGTAGAGTCGTACTCGCCACCTCGGGCGGTTCAGCCGACGGACTCAGCCCGCCTTCAACAAAGTTAACGACACCCAGACACCATCCTTTAGCCCCAAACCGGAATTTTTTTCAAATCCGTTGCGGTTCTTTCTCGAGACCACAAAAAAAGGCCGACCCATGGGGTCGACCCTCTCAAATTGCCTCTAAGTTCCTGGGGCACAAGCCCGGTTGTGAGGCTCAGGCCTTGTCCGCCAGCCCCGTACCACCGAGCTCCTGCTCGCTCTGCAACTGTTCCACCAGGGCCAGCACGGCCTCCGGCGGGATCTGCCGGATCACCTCTTCGCGTTCTCCGTCCATCACCGTGATCACCGTGCGGCCACTGCTGTCGTCCACGCTGAACTCCAGCGCCCGCTTGGTGGATTGAAGGTAGGAATTGATCGACTCCACCACCTGATTGACCTCGTCCATATCCATGGCCTCGATCGCCGGGCCGGCGGAACCTGGAGCCGTTGATTCCGAACGATTGTCCGCTCGAGCCACGGCCTCCGGCCGCACCTCGCCACGAACAAGACCCGCACCGAGACCCGGGACCTTGGCCCCCTCGCCCCCGCGCGGGTTCACTGCAACGAGCGGTGATGTGAAATTGCCGATTCCATCACTCATATCGCTGTCCTCTTCAGAAGGGGAGGACGGCGCTCTCGCCATCCCCCCTCAACCAGAAGCCCGAGTGATCGAGCTTACTGCAGCAGGGCCAGCACGTTCTGCGGAACCGCGTTGGCCTGCGACAGCACCGAGGTACCCGCCTGCTGCAGCACCTGGGCGCGGGTCAGCTCAGCCGTCTCGGCCGCGAAGTCCGCATCACGGATCCGCGAACGAGCGTCCGACAGGTTCTCCGAACTCACACCCAAATTGTCGATCGTCGACTCGAATCGAACCTGCACCGCACCCAGTTCTGCCCGCAGGCTGTTCACCTGGGTCAGCGCACCATCCAGCGCACCAATCGCCTGCGTAGCCGATTCACGCGTGATCACGTCAATCTCATTCAGGTTGACGTCATCAGCCGTGGAAGTACCAATTAGATCCACGTTGTCCTGCGGAGCGTCGGCGTCCGTAGAAACTACGCCCCCGTCAACCTCCAGGCCTTCGGTCCCAAAGGCGGAAGTAATCGCGATGGTCGTCTCGCCATCATTGTTTACGCGGAGCGAAGCCTGAAGATTTGCGTTCGCCACTTCCAGTGCATTGTCGTCACCCGTGGCGACGGTATCTGCAATCTGGCTATTGATGGCACGCACCGCATCTTCAAGAGTGTCAACATCCGTGAACTCGACCGTAATCTGATCAAAATCGGCACCGTCGATCGTAAGGTTGGTGATGCCCGTTATACTCGCATTGTTGATCGTCTCCTGCGTAAGACCGTTTTCACCCGCCACTTCGGTCACGCCCAGCTCGGAGGTACGCGAGTCCACGCCGCTCACCGCGATGGTCTGACCCTGGTTCGCCCCCACCTGGAAGAACAGGTCCTCGACACTGCCATCCAGCACGCGACCGCCATTGAACTCGGTGCTGTTCGCAATGCGCGAAACCTCCGACATCAGCTGCTGAACCTCATCGTTCAGTGCCTGGCGGTCGGAAGCGGAGTTCGAATCGTTCGCGGCCTGCACCGCCAGCTCGCGCGCACGCTGCAACGCGTCGCCCACAGTACCCAGCGCGCCCTCCGCCGTCTGCGCAAAAGAAATGCCGTCGTTGGAGTTGCGCACGGCCTGGTTCAGACCGCGGATCTGGGTGCTGAAACGCTCGGAAATAGCCAGACCGGCCGCGTCATCCTTGGCACTGTTAATCCGCAGGCCCGAGGACAGACGCTCCAGACTCTGGGCCAGGGCCCCCTGGGAGTTCCCGAGGTTGCGTTGCGCGTTCAGCGAAAGAACGTTGGTGTTGATCACTTGAGACATGGTCGCTCTCCTGTAGAGTCGTACTCGCCGCCTCGGGCGGTTCTGGTGAACGGGCCGATCCCCGCTCTCAGGACCCTTAACGACCTCCCCCACAGAACCTTTAGCCCATCCTCGAAATTTTTTTCACCGCGGGCGGCAAATCGTTGGCGCCCGCTGCGCTGTGTCCGGGGTGACGGTTCTGTGGCAGAAAGTTACGTAAACGGGGACCACGGGCCGGCCACCCCAGGGTGGCGACCACATCCCGTCATTGCGTACATGGACGCCCCCGGTTTGCCAAGCGTTTGAGTGATGGTTTCGGGGCGACGATTGCTCCCGTACATTCGGACTGCGTGTGCGGCTTTCATTCGCCACGGTCCCGGATGGATTCCGCGGGTGGAGGGTCCCAGCGAGGTCACGCACTCGAGGTGCTTCGCAATGATCGGACTGGCCCCCACCGGGATCGCTCCCGTTGCCATCATGCTCAATCGCTTGCGCAATCGAGGGTTGGGTACGTAATAACGCGTTCGCTTCTCCGTTTT